>DUOI01000021.1 GCA_012838915.1 Clostridiales bacterium | reverse complement strand
TGCCGGCAGGCATCGGCGCCGGTGTGGATTCAGGTGTAACCTCCGGCCGGCGGGACTGACCCGGTTGTTTTGCATTCTGCCGGGGCAGAGAATCAGAAATACAGGATGAGAGCAAAATTATGCAAACAACAAGGATACAGGATAACCCCCTTTGATATCCTCTTATCATAATTTTTCATACTCCCTTCCTATGGGAATCTGGATTATGTACCATCCTGCTTTTTTAGTCTGCCTTTTTCCAGGTTGCTTAAAAAATAGGAAGCAATGCATCCCCCAGCCAACAGCAGGTAACAAAGCACATAACGCCATCCGGCTCCAAAACCGGGGAAAATAGCAAGAACGGATCCTGTGGTTAAGCCGAATATGGCATAATAAGTGAAACCATAGACTTTATTAAACAACATATTGATCAGCTTGGCAAAGGCCAGGACACTGATCACAAAACCTATGCCGGCAGGGAACAGTACATCCGGTTTCAGCAGGGCTATTCCCTCCATCAGGATTCCATAGGTGCCCAGATACATGAGAATGAAGGAAGCACTTATCCCCGGTACAATGGTGCCAAATCCAATAATAACACCGCAGAGAACCAGAAGCGGGAAATGGGCTTCGGTTACTGCGATATCTCCTGCTATGTTGCCCATCTGGGGGGAAAGTATGACGGCTGCAGCCAGGGTGAGCATAAAGGGAATCAGATACCAAAATTTAAAGCCCTTTCTGTCAGCCTGCCTTTTCAGCGAGGGGAAGGTGCCGATCATCAACCCGATAAAAAGGTATTTCACTTCCAGCTCATGGTTATTAAACAAATAATTGATAATATTGCTGAACCCCAATACTCCGACTGCGCCACCCAAGGCCAATGGGAAAAACTCCTTTACCTTCTTCCAGAAATCATGAAACAAATTGGCTATGGCCTTGGTGATTTTCTCGTAAATACCCAATATAACAGCCAGTGTGCCTCCGCTGACACCGGGTGCAACGGCACCCATTCCGATGACTATGCCCTTAAAAAAATCAACCACATGTTTCCCCCGTTCTTTCAAAACCATTATGCTTTGCAGACTTTAATTCTGGATATGGTTTTGTCTTCAATCTCTTCTACCTTGAACACCAGATTGTCCATCTCCACTATGGGTTTTTCCCCTTCGTTAGGAATCTGACCCAGCTGGCCTATAACATAACCGCTGAGAGTATCATAATCATCCACCGGCAACATAACATTGATCAGCTCCGATACCTGCTCCAGGCTGATAGAACCGTCGAAAAGATAGGTGGATTCATCCACTTTTTCATATTTGTATTCCTCTTCATCATACTCGTCGAAGATATTACCAACTATTTCCTCCAGCAGGTCCTCCACGGTAATAATGCCTGCAGTACCGCCATATTCATCCACCACAACAACCATGTGGATTTTTTTAATCTGCAGTTCCCGGAACAAATCATTCAGTTTTTTGGATTCCGGTACAAAATACGGCATGCGGATTAGCTTTTTAATATCAAAGTCTTGCATACCGTTATTGGTAAGATACATAAGCAAATCCTTTACATGGAGGATACCTATAATATTGTCGATGGAATCCTCATAAACAGGTATTCTTGTGTATTTTTCAGCATTGAGCAATTCCACAATGTCATCCAGGCTGGAGTCAGCCGGAATCGCAGCCACTCTGGTTCTGTGGGTCATAATATCTGCTGCTGACTTGTCATCGAAGTCAAAAACATTGTTGATGAACTGCTTTTCGATTTCGTCTATGGCTCCCTTTTCTTCCCCTACATCTATCAGCATGCGTATTTCTTCTTCCGTTACCTCTTCATCATCGGCATAGGGATTTCCTCCTGCCAGTCTGACAAAAAAATTGGTAGACACAGTAAGCAGTTTGACAATGGGAGAGGTAATGGCTGAAAGTAAACGCAGGGGTCCTACCACCTTAAGAGACAGCTTCTCCGCTTGCTGCATTGCAAGCCGCTTGGGTACCAACTCTCCAAACACCAGGGTAAAATAAGACAGGATAAAGGTAATTAAAATTACTGCAACAGGCTTAAGCACAGCAGCAGAAATTCCGACCCCTCTTGCCAGTATCCACGCTACCAGCCTGTCGGCAAACGCTTCGGATGCAAATGCACTGGACAGGAAGCCGGCCAAAGTTATCCCAATCTGTATAGTGGATAAAAATTTACTGGGTTCACTCAGCAATTGCTTAACTGATTCAGCTTTCTTATCCCCGGATTCCGCCATCATCCTTAATTTGGTATCGTTAATGGATACCAATGCCATCTCCGAACCGGCAAAATAAGCGTTTAAAATAATCAGAATAATGATAATCAGGATATTCAAAAGCAAAACCTCTCGCCCTCCATGGAAAAATAATAGGTTAATAGAAAAAAAGACAACAAACCCCGGCCAAAGAAACCTTTAACAAGGGAATTCATTGTCTCATTGCGTAAACCTTAGTTTTCCAATAGCAGGCTGTACTACAAGGGCCATCGTCCACGAATTACCCACCACCTTGATATTAGTATATATATTATCGTACATTATACCAATGGACAGATAAATTGTAAACTATTTTTCAAAGGTGCTGCCCCCTATAAATTCTCTTAATATGGAATTATTGGGAATATCCCTGGAATCCAGATCCAGGAAATATTTCAGGAATTTATTCAACCGGTTTACTTCAGAAAAATAAAGGTGACTTTCCGTTATATTTTCCAGCAGGGGTAAAATATAGGGCTTGAGAACCGCCAATTCATACAGCAGGGCTGAATTAAACATAATATCAGCAGATTCCTGGAAGGGAAATATGTTTTTCTCCTCTCCCCTTCT
Source organism: Clostridiales bacterium (assembly GCA_012838915.1). Taxonomy (GTDB): domain Bacteria; phylum Bacillota; class Clostridia; order Caldicoprobacterales; family DTU083; genus DTU083. The sequence goes on along the minus strand of DUOI01000021.1, from coordinate 53,687 downwards.
GACAATAGGCCACATGGCCAGGGTATCCTCTATAGGCGTACCCCTGAATTGGTAATCCCGCACCATCCGACGGATAAGCCTGGCATCGGTTGTAGGAATCCGATTATGATCATCTACGTTTAGCTGGGTTAATGCACTGATATAGATTTTATATTTATTTTCCGCCGGGATCATTTCCGTCAGCTTTTCATTCAGCCCGTGGATTCCTTCCACAATTATGGGTTGATCCTTGGACAATTTAATCACATGTCCTACCCACTCCCTTTTACCGGTTAAAAAATTGTAATGAGGAATCTCCACTTCCTGGCCTTGAATCAGCTGAGTCATTTGTTCATTGAACAGTTTCAAATCGATGGCTTCTATGGATTCCAGATCCTGTTCTCCATTATCATCAACCGATACCTGATCCCGGTCGAGATAATAATTGTCCATTGAAATGGGAACCGGATGCAGGCCGTTCACCATCAGCTGTACCCTCAGCCTCTGGGCAAAGGTGGTTTTTCCAGAAGAGGAAGGGCCGGCAATGAGAATCATCCGCACAGCGTCCGCATGCTGAGTAATGCGGTCTGCTATTGCTCCTATCTGCTTTTCCTGATATGCTTCGCTGATGCGAATCAAATCCGAAGCCCGCCCTTCCTCAATGCACCTGTTCAAATCTGCCACATTGCGAATTCCCATAGCAGCAGACCATTTTTCAGCCAGTCGGAATACTGTAAATAGCTTTGGATTATCTTGAAAGGGACGGACTCTTATCGGGTCCTCGCAGCTTGGATATTGCAGGATGACACCGGGCAGATAAAATTTCAAGCCAAATTTCTTCAAATATCCGGTGGAAGGTACCATATATCCATACAGGTAATCTATTACATCTCCGCATTGATACAAATTCATGGTATCTTCCTTGCGGTATTTCATTACTTCCACTTTATCCTTTAATCCCTGCTGAAGGAAAATTTTATTGGCCTCTTCCATGGGAACATCTTTCTTCTCAAAGGGTTCATCCATATTCACAATGGCACGCATATGCTCTTCAATACGCTCTGTTACCAGGGGGCTGAGAGCCACACATCCATGAACTTCGCAATATAAGCCTCCTCCAAAGGAGTGCTCCACGGTTACATAGCAATCCGGGAACAATTCCCTGCAGGCCCGGAGAAACAGAAAGACCAGGCTCCGCGTATAGATTCGCTCACCGTCTTTCATGGACAGATCAATGGATTCTACTGTGCAGTCCTGCTTAAGAGCATAGGTCAGCTCTCTCATGCGATTGTCCACCTTGGCAGCCACCACCGGCGGCTGCTCGGAATCCATCATATGCTGCGAAACCAGCTCCTGCAAAGTGATTCCTTCTGGGCTTTCGATATTTTTGCCGTTAAAGTTTATCCTTATTTTGCCGGGCATTTCATCTCTCCTTTCAAAAAAGTCTGAATTTAGTATGCCAGCATATCATTAAAATAATATTAATGTTGCCCTGTGTTGATAGATAAAACAAAGAGGCATGTACCAAACACACCTCCTGCATTTTAATGCTTATATATTCTCCCGCTGTTGCCGGCTGCCTAACCGGACGAATGTGTTTTGCTGCCTTGCTGCCAAATGCCTGTCGGGTAAAAATACCAATCCGCTGGCCTTTCTAATCCGGATTGATTATAGCTCAGTCCGTATCCGGTGTCGGTTCCGGCTCCGGTTCCGCCGATTCCGTTGGCTTTGGTGATTCCGCCGGTTCCGTTGGTTTTGGCTTCGTTGTGGGCGTCGGTTTATCCTCCCTGTAGTATATAATTCCCTGAATGGGCCGATAGTAGTTTGTCACAAAAAGTTCAGAAGAGATTGTTTTGCCGTTTTGTTTAAGCACCCGATAGGTATTCACCTTTAATCCCATCCTGGATTTCACATGTTGATACTCCCCGCCTGGTTTTTTGACATATTGTCCTTTTTCATCCAACACCCGCTTGGGTTTGGGAGCCTTTATGGTCTCAATCACCTTGGTAGTCAATCGATATTCGCCGTTATTGGGAATCGGTTCCCCGTATATTTCCACTACCGCCCTGGTGCCATCGCGATAGGAGCGAATAAAAATCGGTGTGTCCTTATTGTTCCTGAACTTGAAATCCGCCCCGCCCCAGGATACCGTAGCATCCAATCCGGCATCCAGGTAGGATACCGGAAAAGAATGATGGTATCGTTCAACAACTTCCAGACCTGCCATGGCTACGGCATTGAATAAGGTGGAAGAAGCCTGGCAAATTCCGCCCCCAATTGAATCCTTCATACTCTTATCCGAAGCGATGACAGGTGCGAGTTTGAACCCGGCCTTCTCCGTTCTTCTTCCTACTGTGTCGTTAAAGGAGAAAACCTCACCTGGATTCAGTTTGGTACCATTGATTTTTCGTAAAGCCAACCCGATATTGCTCATACGGTTTTCAGAGCTTCCGCTCATGCTGGTGGAAAAGGTAACAATTTTAGAGGTTGCCTTTTCCAAATCCGCCATGCGAACTTCCGCTTCCACTGAAATGGGTTCAATGGCAATCGTTCCCGGCTGTTCTGATGCAAAAATCTGTTGGACTGATCGATACAGCTGCTCTGCATCCACACTCTGCCCGGCCTGCTCGGGTATCAGGCTGAACTTTTCCTTCCTGTCGGGATAAAACTTGATATCTGCATCTACCGGCTGAATGGTCAGGCTTTCAGCAATATCTGCAATGTCTTTTTTGATTTGAGTGATATCCATGGTTAGAGTGGTTTGTTCTCTGACACCCTTTTCCCGGATTTCCTCCACCTGCCTGTATCTGTCTTCCAACTGCCCTTCCCTGGCCAACTGGTATAATTCTTCCAGCTTTTCTTCCCAATTAATATGAGCCCGGATATCTTCATGGGTAAAGATCCATTTTTGATCCTCATAAGTAAGCTCAGCTTTTAAATTGCCTAAGCGGCTTTCTGCTGCCTTCCTGAAATGATCAGAAGCCTCCTGAAGGGTCAGACCGCCTAAAGGAATTTCGTCCAGAAAGATGCCTTCATAAAAGGTGCTGCGCTCAACCGTATCGGTCATATGTGCAATCCATTGCTCCTGTGCATGTTTCTCACGGTAATTGTAGTAGACAAAACCGGCAGTGACCAAAAGAACCAAAGCCAGTGCTCCAAGCAGGAGATACTTCTTTTTCATTCCCATTCCTCCCAATCGCAACACGATGCAACACATTTGATAACCTAAACTATACCATAATTCTACGGAAGAATTTTCATAAGGTTGTTAAGAAAACATTACATTAATGTTACAATTAGGAAGTAACTTCCAATGCGATATCAGGAACATTGGTAATAATTCCGTCCACACCGTTTGCAGCCAAAGCTCTGATATACTCCGGTTGATCCACAGTCCAGGCATTTATAATAATTCCATTCTCCCTGCATCCGCGGATTATGGGAGGAATCAGGCTGTAGAACAGAGGATGAACGGCATCCGCCCCTATTCTTTTCGCATACTCCCAGGGTTCCACCAGACCGGCAGAATAAAGAAGGCCGATTTTCAGATTGGGCTCCAGCTTTTTGATTGTAAGCAGACTGTAGTGATTAAAGGAGGAGATGATGCAATTGTCTATGCGGTCAAATCTTCGCAGTGCATCCACCACCTTCTCTTCCAGGCCATCGTATAGAACAATCCCGGATTTCAGCTCTACATTAAGCATGCCGTCCCAGCTGCGTATTTGTTCCAGGAACTCATTCAGAGTCAGTATTCGTTCCCCCTCAAACTCCTTTCCGAACCAGCTGCCGAAATCCAGGCCCTTCAGTTCCTCCAATGTCATGTCCTTAACCAGGCCTGAGCCGTTGCTGACCCGGTCCACCCGTTCATCATGGCAAACCACCACATGCCCATCCCTGGACAAATGGACATCCAATTCTATGCCTCCCGCCTTCATATCCAAAGCCTTACGGAAAGCGGCACCGGTATTTTCCGGTGCATAGGCCGAAGCACCCCTATGGGCATAAATAACAGGTTTTTTCAAACAAAGCCCCTCCTTTTGGAATATAAAGTACAGCCAATGTATCTTCGGGAATATTATACTGCTGCATATGTCTAAAAGCGCCGGTATACAGCGTAACGTATAAATACAAAAAAGATAAAAAACAACCCGCCAATCTGACTGTCTGATAGACGAGTTGCCCCGCATTCCGCTTTTTTACTCTTCACTGATAAGGGCAGGATTCATAACAAAGGAATCCTTTAAGGAAATATCCATGTAGGATTCTATAATTCTACCCCCTACGGTAAACTGAACCTCCTTGATACCTGTTCCATTCATTGGGTCGGTCAGGGAATTTACCAATGCATACAGATCCCGGATGATTTTTTTGTTATCCAATTCCATTTCATCAAAATAATTAAAGGGCAAATCAACAACAGCCAATTCACCTTTTACCTCTAAATGGATATCTTCAACTGAAATATGAGGCGGCAGCACCCTGACGCTGTCAGGATTCACCGGATCAGTAGTCAGATCCTTCAATATGCGGTAAGCGATATCAACTTCCCTGCCGGATATGGCCCGATATTCCGGTACCAGCATACACTGATTGTTTCCAAAATATACCCGAATACGCCTGCCCGGCTTGTCGGGATAGTCTTCCTTGGTTAATTCCTTATTCAAATCAATGCTGTGAACGGGATCATCAATGTAACGTCCGTGCCCGTTGTCGTAATAAATCTTCACAAAATTCACATCAGGCAGTGAAGTCAGGCTGTATACCAGGGAGCTTATCATGGAATGCTCGTGAACAGCATCCCGGGAAAACTGGGTACGAAATTCCTTGGAGAAAAACACTGCAATACCGGTATTACCGTTTTTACCATGAATTATTTCGGCCTTTTGCAAAGTCGTTCCCTTGGGCAAAGTGGGATAATAACCTTCCCCTTCTGCTACCGGGCCTTTAATTAATTCATTGACTATGGTTTCAGCGGCCTTGCCTTCTGCTATTGTTATTGGCCTGACCTCGGACAATAAATACTTGCCTGAATTGTCCTGGAAGAACAATTCCCAATTTACCTTTCGCATTGCCTGATTGTTGTAATTCTGCTCTTCCAATGCCTTGATTTCAGCAAATATCATGGGATATCTGGTTAACAGGCCCAATGGAGCAGATTGGCTTTCCGGAGTAACGGTAGCCACCCTGCCGTCAATATACAGTTTAATATATTTAAAGGCTCCTATATCCAGCAGGGAGTTTACCAAAGCCGCTCTTGCCAAGGCCGGCTCTTCAGATTCATTAAAGGCGGCTGACAAATCTACAACCAAAATATTATCGGCAATATCAACACGGTTGATCTTTACGTCCTCCGGGAACACCGGGCTGAGGCCGCTTGTTTCCGGCCCTTCCGCCAACTCCTTCAAAATATAAAGAGCCAGTTCGTCAATTGTTTTCCCGCTGCCTAATTTTCTTGTTTCAGGGGACAATTGCCCGACTGTTTCATCCAGGAAATAAAGCGTAACACCGTTCAGCCCCGTGGCATGAAGCCCGGTTATTGGCTGTTCAGAAGCCTCATCAGAATCCACCGTATCATCTTCTTCGCCCAGCTTGTTGAATTGAGTAATCTTTTCATTATCCTGTTTTGCGGGCTGTTCAGACGCACATGCTGCCAATAACGCGCCCATGAGTATTATGGTTATCAGCAGTCCAATTTTGCGTTGCATCATCGTCCCCTCCTTTCACATAGTATTTATTCAGTCCGTCCTGCTATTGAAACTGACTGAAAAAGGACGGCAGGCGCACCTTCCAAACTCCATCCACAACATCCACTGTGAGCATTTCAATTGTCTCTTTCTCTGTCTCCGCAGTTTTATCGATATATTGCACTGTTACAAAAGCCTTATCCAAGAGGTATTCATCTTCCAGCACGGGATTTCCTTCGAAGGCAATCATCCCGCCTACTACGGGGGGGATTTGAGCTTTGAACTCATCCAGGGGAGGCAGGGTGCTGCCGTCCATGGTTTTATTGGACAAAAAAGGATATATTAGATCCCAATCCGGTTCGGCAGTCAGTGCATTCAAAACAAGTCTGACGGTTCGTGCGGGTGATTGATTCATATTTTTGTTTCTTCGCAAAGCAACCATAGGTGAATCCGGCTCAAGCTCGGAATCCTCTCCCAGAAGCAGCTCGGTTCCCATTTCCCGATAGGAGAGCTGGGTATTGTTTACCATCAGCTTGACCAGATTGACACCATCCAGCATTGTCAGGGAGTTGACGATGGAATAAACCGCAAATCGCTTCATCTCAGCCTGTGCAACAAGATAATCCTCTTCAGTGGTATTTTCTCTGCCGGGGATGGTGGACAAATCTATGGGATTCAAAAAATCATCCGTCAGATTGACAAAAACCGTATCGTTTCGCCTGGTAACATCTATGACTTCCGTGCCCGGCGGCATAATCAGCAGTCGTTGGAACTCCTGGGGGCCCTTGAGCAATTCCTCTAGAATGATTTGCTCGGTGCTTTTCTTCTCCTGCATTACCGTTCGTGTCTCAGGCACCAGAAAATCTGCTATTTCGTGCTTGAAGTACAGGGTAATTTGTATTTCTCTGGCTTGTTCATAGGGATCAATCGGCAGCGGATCTCCCTGCTGTCCCTCCTCCGAGTCGGCTGGTTCATTATTGTTTTTATCATTCTTCAGATTGTCGATAAAACCCATGCAGCCTGTTTGAGCTACAAGAACTATCACAGCCAGGATTAATAGAATCGACTTTTTGATAAAATTCACCTGCCTTATAAGAGTGTATTATATCAGGTTGTTTTTACAAATCCGTTAAGCAAGCTTAACAATCTCGTGAATCGTCATGATTCAATTTCTTCCAAATTCCCGTAAGGAAGTTGGATGTAAAAGGTGGTTCCCACGTTTTCCTCACTTTCCACCCGGATATAGCCATTGTGCAGCAGAACAATGCGGTTGGCAATGGACAGCCCCAGGCCGGTTCCGCCGGTGGATCGCGATCGGGCCTTGTCCACCCGGAAGAATCGGTCAAAAATACGGTTGATATTCTCTTCGTCTATGCCGTATCCGGTATCACTTACCTTTACAACGCCGTATTCCGCTGTATTGTATACCTCCACCATAACTCTGCCGCCTTCCGGCGTATATTTAATACCATTGTCTATGATATTGGATATTACCTGCTGCAGCTTGAGCCTGTCGCCCGGTACCACTACCTCTTCATCCTGTAACAGCTCCAGCCGGATATTCTTCTGTGCAGCCAGTAATTGGAGGCCTTTGATTGTCCTTAAAACCAATTCCTTCAAATTTACCGGCTCCCGCTTAAATTGCCCGTCGGCACCTTCCTTGTCCATCTCTACCAGTACCAGCAAATCCGTTATAATGGCGTTCAGCCTGTCAATTTCAAAATTAATGTCGGATAAAAATTCCTTATAAATAGCAGGATCGTCTGACTCCATGTTAAGCAGGGATTCAGCCAATACCTTCATAGCACTGAGGGGCGTTTTTAATTCATGGGAGGCATTTGATACGAATTCATTTCTGGCATTATCCAGGTTTTCCAGCTTTTCGCTCATAATATTAAAGGCTTCACCCAGCTGGCGGAATTCGCCCCCGCCTCGGATATTCACCCTCTGATTCAAATGTCCCTTGCTCATCTTGGTAATAACAGCCGTTAATTCCTTAATCGGATGTGTGATGAAGCCTGACAGGATAAGGCTGATTAGTATAATGGATAAACTGATAATTCCTGAGAAAAATATAATGGCTTTTCGGATATCTGCCAGAATTGCTTCGATTCCATCAAGTGAGGCGGATAGAAATACCATGCCTATAATACCCTCTGAATAATGGGTAATTGGAGCAAATGCATAAAGTATCCTTTTATACTCAGCAGGCTGCCCTGTTAAAATAAATAAATCCACGGCGGGAACCGACTCGCCGTTTAAAACCAGTTGAACCTGCTCATAATCCTCCATCAGATTTCTACGCAGCAGGCTGGTGCTCTGATAGGAGTCCTGCTCAACAATTCCCCTGCTGTTGAGAAGAAGAATCCGTGTGGACTCCCCCTCAATCTGATCGATTTCGTCGCCAAATTCCCGGATTTGATAGAAAATATTCGGGTCCCGTTCGTAATAGCCATTCGCAATAATCTGAGCCAGTTGGATTGAATATTTCTGATAAGCCACCTTCTTGCTTTCCAGCAAATGCTGCTCCAGGATTTCCATAATGGAAAGATTGACGATTAAAAACCCAATGCCGATAACCATCAGGTAAGTAAAGGCAATTCTCCAGCGCAGACTGGAGAAAAAGTGTTTATTTATCCGCAAAATAATATCCAACTCCCCATTTGGTAAAGATGAATTCCGGCTGGCTGGGGTTTTTCTCTATTTTTTCCCGGAGTCGGCGGATGTGGACGTCAACTGTTCTCAAATCTCCCAGGTAATCATATTTCCATACTATCTCCAACAGGCTTTCCCGGCTGTATACCTTGCCGGGGTTGGAGGCAAACAATTGCAGCAGGTCAAATTCCTTGGCAGTGAGGTTCACCTCTTTGCCATCAATGATGACATTCCTGTTGGACAGATTGATTTCCATATTTCGCACCTTGATAACCTGTTCGTTGCTGTGGCCGGCATTGGTTGACCGGCGAAAAACCGCTTTAATCCGCGCCTTCAGCTCCAGAATATTGAAGGGCTTGGTCATATAGTCATCAGCACCGTAATCCAAGCCCAGTATCTTGTCCATGTCTTCACCCTTGGCAGTCAGCATAATAACCGGCACTTTGGATTGTTCCCGGATACGTTGGAGTACACCCAGGCCGTTAAGCTTGGGAAGCATTACATCCAGTATGATCAGGTCATATTGATTGCCGTTGAACTTTTCAATTGCCTCTTCTCCGTCATACGCGGCATCTATTTCATAACCATCCTGTTTCAGGCTGAAGGAAAGACCCTTTATGATAGCAGGTTCATCGTCAACAATTAATATTTTTTTAGACATACAATCTTATCCTTTCATGTACCTGTATTTAATAAACACCTGTGTTACATATACTGATTTTAGAATATTCTATCACAGCAGGCCTCTAAAATCAATTTTACCCGCTTTATCCGGTTACCATACTTTTCCTGCATACAGCTAATTAATACTAATCTCATCCCTGATGTTTTCGAAGGTTTTTTTACCGATGCCGGGGACATTCATGATTTCTTCAATGGATTTAAAACCGCCGTTCTTGTCCCGATATTCGATGATTTTCTGTGCTTTTACGGGGCCGATGCCGGTTAATGTTTCCAATTGGCTCTGATCCGCCACATTGATATTGACTTTTTCTGCGCCCGCCTCCCCTTTAGATGGGGTAATAACCGGATCAGGTGAAATTTCCTCCCCTATGGCAGGCACATAATACATACCCTCGTCTACTACCCTTGCAGCCAGATTTATACGGGTCAAATCAGCCTGAGGCGTACAGCCCCCGGCCAGATCAATGGCATCAATCAATCGGCTTTCTTCAGTCAAAGAATAAACGCCCGGACACTGGACCTGACCGGTGATATATATCTTAATTATTTCCGGTTGATTTGTTTCATGGGGCATATTCTCATCTGATTCAATGCCCGCTGTTTCATCCGGCCTTTGCGCCCAAGACCCTTGTTGAACGGTCGAAGCTTCCTGCAGGGAGCTGTCCGCCTGATCTTTAATATAATTGTATATCAGCCCGACGGAAAGAACTAATATAATTACACCTGTAATGAGCAATAGTTTCTGTTGAATAGTATCAAAATGAAACATATTCTCACCCGTATTTCATAAAAATAAGAAATATAGTATACAATTCGGTAAGAATCCGAAAATTCCTTCTAATCTCAATTTCTTCCAATATTTGTTTTAATGAAAACCTCCGTAACTTTTCGTGAATCCCTCATCATGATATGATATAATAGTTTTTAATTTCCACATAAAATCAATTATATAAACACTGGTTCAGAATGTACGTTAGATTTGCAAAGGGGTTATCAATGAAACATCAATCAAAAAAAGTATTGACAATTATTTGTATTTCTCTCCTGCTTATGTCGCTTGCTCCCCGGACAGCACACGGGCAGCAAATTGATTCTGCATCGGATATTGATATTTCCGTTATTGAAGGGCAGCAACCGATTCTTAACTCTCCCGGTCAGCTATCGGCTGCCGGAGCAGTGGTAATAGAACAAAGCACCGGAAAAGTTCTCTATGGTAAATACGAGGATCGCAGGCTGTATCCTGCCAGCACAACAAAAATCCTTACAGCCCTGCTTGCTGCAGAGTATGGAGACCTGGACGAAACCATAGTTGTAGGCGAGGAAATTTTTCTGGCTGCCTTGGACGGATCCAAAGCCGGCCTTGAGGAAAACGAAGAGATAACCCTGCGCGACCTGGTATACGGACTGCTGATCCACTCCGGCAACGATGCCGCCAATACCATTGCGGTTCATATTGCCCGAAGAGTTTCAGAAAAAAATCTTCCTGTGGAGGAAGCAATGGAATACTTTGCCAACATGATGAATGAGCGGGCCAGGAAAGCAGGTGCACAGAATTCCAGCTTTGTCAACGCCCATGGTTATCATGACCCCGGCCATTACACTACTGCCTACGATTTAGCCATGATAGGCAGGGAAGCTGCTAAAAACGAGTTTTTTATGGAGGCTGTGTCCACCACCGCCATGAACAATACCTTTTGGACATCCGGGGCACCCCGATTTTGGAGGAGTAAAAACAGGCTGCTGAAAGAAGATGATTCAGAATATTATGAGTGGGCTACGGGAGGTAAGACCGGCTACACCAGTGCCGCCGGCCAGTGCCTTGTTACCTTTGCATCCAAAGACGGGCTGGATTTGATAAGTGTGGTATTAAAGTCCGATCCTGATATGCAATGGTGTGAAACCAGGGAATTGCTTGAATACGGCTTTTCCAATTTCAGGTATCATGCTGTTCTGGAGCGGGGAGAAATTGTGGAGACACTGCCGGTGGACAATTATGCCTCCGATGATTGGGGCAGCCTGGCGGTTCAGGTTTCTTCAGATGACTGGGGAGATGTGTTTCACAAAGATGATATTCCGGAAATCAGAAGGGAAATCATATGGGAACCCTCTCTTTTATCGGAAAAATCGACTCAGGACCTGCCCCGGTTGAAAGCTCCCATCAGCAAGGGGCAAAAAATCGGGGAGCTGAAAGTGACCCTGCGGGGGCAGGTGCTGAAAAATGTGCCTCTTATAGCAGTTCGGGATGTTAAGCGCAAAGATATTTTGGATATCCTGACCAACCAACCCGGAGATGGGACTCCCTTTGGGTTAAGCTGGTTAAAGTTTGCGGGATTGGCAGTGTCAGCTTTAGCTCTCATAAAAATTGCGGTCTTATTTATTAAACGCAGAAGAAGACGCAGGCATTATACCATATTCCGCAGATACTAATCAGCTGATGAAGAAATCTGCCTGGCATCCGCCCAAAGCCTTTCCAGGTTGTAAAAGGACCGTTCCTCATGATGAAAGATATGAACGATGATGTCGCCGTAGTCCAGCACAACCCAGCGCTTGCTTTGATCCAGATGCCTGGGATGGATGCCCTCTTTTGACAACCGCTCATGCAGCTCATTGTGCAAGGCTTCCACCTGAAGCTCGGAGCGACCGGATGCAATAACAAAATAATCAGCCAGCACCGTCAGTCGGCTGATGTCCAGCACCACTACGCTTTCCGCTTTTTTATCCTCCAGCAAATCAGCGATTTGCCGGACAAGGATTTCAGGATTGTACAATGATGAATCCTCCTTTTGAATTTTTATTTATGTGAATTCGGTTTTTTCAGGGATGCCTTAATTTCAGTTGAATCCATATCCCCTATTTCCAACAGCAAAGCATTTCTTGCCTCCACCGTTGCAGGATGGAGAAGTCTGCCTCTTTCCAGAACATATTTAATTGACAGGTCCATTCCGGTAAGCAGAGCCCGATTTATGTCCAGAAAGGCAAGCTCTCTGATTTTTTCTACCTCCTTGAAGCAACGCCCTTCCTCTATAAAATCTGCCAGGCAAATAATTTTATCCATTAATGACATATTGCTTTTTCCGGTGGTGTGACAGGCAATAGCGTCCAGGATTTCAGGGTCCTGGATATTAAACAGCTCTTGTGCCAGGAAGGATCCCAGAGGGGCATGGATTAAAGCAGGATTCATCCTGGTAATTGTATCAGGCTCATATCCGTATTTCCTTCCCAGTTGAATGGCTTCTTCAGGAGACAGGCCCTTAGCACAATCATGAACCAGGCCGGCCAGCTCAGCCTTTTCCACATCCGCACCGTAATGCAGGGCCAGTTTCGCTGCACATCGGCTTACACCAATGGAATGGTTCAATCTCCTCTCGTCGATCAAATCCTTCAGCTTTTCCACTATGCTGCCATCCACCATTTGCTATTCCCCTTTATACAATTTATGTTCCAATATATATTTAACCACACCGTCGGGTACCAGATACCGGATTGTTTTATTTTCAGCCAGCCTTTTCCTTATGCCGCTGGAGGAGATCTCCAGATACGGCCCCTCAATAAAGTGAATGTCGGCCTTATATGTGTCCATCAGTCTGTGCGCCTCCTGCTCCAGATCTGTTCTGTCATAGCCCAGCCTGTGATAAACGATAAAGCTGCACAACCCGGCTACTTTCTCAAAATTCCGCCATGTCCTTAACTCCGGCAGAGTATCACCGCCTATTATAAAAAACAAATGGTCCCGCCGGTAAACAGCCTTCAGCTCAGTCAGAGTATCTACCGTATATGTAGTCCCTTTCCGCTTGACTTCAATTTCGCTTACCTGAAACAACGGATGATCCCGAACAGCCAATTGCAGCATATTGATTCGCTGCTGCCCGGATGTCAGGCTGCATGCTTCTTTATGAGGCGGGTACCCGGTGGGAATAAAAATCACCCGATCCAATTCAAAGGCTTCCCGTGCAGCCTCTGCAATAAATAAATGCCCTGTGTGCACCGGATCAAAGGTGCCGCCCATAATTCCGATTTTCCTGTTGAAAGAAGCGTCTTTCATCCTAACATTGCCTTTCCTTGTATGATAAACCTGTTGGAGATGTTTAAGATTATTAAATTTTGGCAAACATTTCCATAGGAGGTGTTGTATTCATGCAAAAATGGCTGGATTCCATTCGTCGCTACCGCTATTATCGCGGCAGTTCTCTGCTGATACCGGTTATCAATCTGATTTTTGTCCAGCTGCTGTTACTGATAATCGGATACCTGTGGTTTGTACAAAGAACAAAAATCCCATTATTATCCTTAATCCTGACCTTAACCATCGTAGTACTGTTCACAATAGCATTACTCCTGCGCGAACGCAAGTCTTTCAAAATAAGGAAAGCTGAAGCAAGGCGCAAGGCAGGCCGGGATTTTCTGAGCAATAAAATAAAACAATTGAATGGCGAGGAATTCAAGTGGCAGGTTACACAGCTGCTGCTGAAGATAGAAGGCATCAGCGATATTCAGGAGCGAAAACACTTTCTGGAGACAACTCTGCATGGCAGGAAAACTGCCATCGGTATCTATCATGCCGATTATGAAGAGGAAGTACCCAGCTCCAAATTGACTGAATTCCTGAACCAAGTCAGTATGGAAGGCTATTTCCAGGCCTTGTTTATAGCATCTGGAAACTTTTCGGATTCCGGCAGGGCTTTGGCGGAAAAAAAGAGCACTATCAAGGTACAATTGCTGAGCTTGGAGGATTTGCTGGATCGCATGGAGCATACAGGCATATTTCCGGATGAAAAAACCATTGATGCGCTGATTGACAAGGAAATCCAACGCGGGAAACACAGGCTGCAGGCTCTGAGAAAGCAAGTTTTTCTGCCCGGACGGATCCGCACCTATCTTGCTTATTCCCTCTTTTTCTTTGTGCTGTCCAGGCTGTTTGAAAACCTTTCCTTGTATTATGTGATAATTGCCGTTATATTCCTCATCCTGGCCTTGTTGGCCTTGTTTTTGAATTTGAAAAACAAATATCATCCTGAAAAAAGTGAGTCACTGCTGGATCCGCCGGCAGCCGGCAATCGTCAGGGCAGCTGAATCCGGGGATTTTCCCTGGATTTTTTATAAAGCACAAATCTGCTGCCCACTACCTGAACGCCTTCCGCACCGGTTTGCTCAGCAAGAGCATCACAAGCCTCTCTGGGAGCCAAATCCGAGTTATCCAGTACATGTATCTTAATCAATTCTCTGGCTTCCAGGGCTTCTCTTACCTGTTCCACCAGGGAAGGACAGATGCCGCCCTTGCCAATTTGCAAAATGGTCTTTTCTTTGTTTGCCAATTTACGCAAATAGCTTCTTTGTTTGCTTGTCAGCATAATCATTAAACCTCTTCCCGTCTCACATTTTATAACAGTTATTTTATCATAATAATTCTGTATGCTGCGAAATATGAGGATACTCTTTCTCAAATGTATAAATCCTGTTAGCTGCGAAATACAAGGTTACTTCTAAAGTTACATATTCAATATTGCTGCAAAGTACGAAGGAGCTTTAGCCTGAGTTACTAAAATCAGCCGCCGAAATCGCAGTATTTTCGAAGCAAAAATGACGTGATGTCATTTTTAGCATCTCCAAGCAGGATGCTTGCATGAGATGCGGCGAGAAAATGCAAGATGAGGCGAATGCTGATTTGCAACGTGGCTCAGGCGAATGAGTATTTGCAGCAATTTAAATGAGTATCAGCAGCAATTTTTATGAGCAGCAAATATTAATGTCTAATCCAGAAAATCAAAAGACCAGCCGCCCATATGAACCGTATCCCCGTCCTGAACGCCCTTTTCCCTAAGGGCATCTATTATGCCCAGTTTTCTGAGGGCTCTTTGGAAATACTGCAGGGATTCATAATCATCCGGATTGACCCTGCCCAGCAGCTTGTCAACAGCCGGACCGGACACTGTATATTCACCGTCCTCCTTTGTAATTTCAAAGGATTCTGCCTCATCCGGCCTGTACACATCCACTTCCTCCTCTTCAAAGGACGGAATTTCAGGAAGCTCGCCCAGCAGGCGCATAATCTCATTCAGCAAAGGTGCAAACCCCTTGTTTTGGGCGGCAGATACGGAAAATACCTTATATCCCATCGGTTCAAGGGCATCCTTTAATCTTTGAATATTAGCTTCCGAATCGGGTATGTCCGATTTGTTGGCAGCTATAATTTGGGGGCGCTGGACCAGCTCTTCGCTGTACTCTTTCAGTTCCCGGTTTATGACATGAAAATCTTCCAGGGGATCCCGCCCTTCCGAACCGGACACATCGACGACATGAACCAGAATTCTTGTCCGTTCAATGTGCCGGAGAAAATCATAACCAAGACCCGTCCCCTGATGGGCACCTTCTATGATTCCCGGAATATCCGCCATAATAAAGGATTGGCCTCTTCCAACCTCCACCACGCCCAGGTTGGGCTTCAGGGTGGTAAAATGATAACCGGCTATTTTCGGCCGGGCAGATGTCAAAACCGACAATATGGTAGACTTGCCCACATTGGGAAAACCGATCAGCCCCACATCGGCTATGGATTTGAGCTCCAGAACAAGGCTGCGCTCCTGCCCCCTGCCAACTTCCCCTGCAAACCGGGGAGCCTGTCTGGTGGAAGTGGCAAAATGCGCATTGCCCTTGCCGCCTTTGCCTCCCCGGGCTAACACCCTGCTTTCACCGGGATAACGCAAATCAGCCAGTACCAAGCCTGTCAGTTCATCTCTGACAATGGTTCCCGGGGGCACTTCTATCACAACATCTTCTCCATTCTTACCCGTCTGTTTGCTGCCCCTGCCATTTTCTCCGGACTGAGCAGCGAATTTTCTTTTATAACGAAAATCCATCAGGGTATGCATCCCTGGGTTGACCTTGAATACAATATTGCCCCCGTCACCACCGTCACCGCCATCCGGGCCGCCGTGGGGAATGTATTTTTCTCTCCGAAAGGAAACAGCGCCGTTTCCGCCGTTTCCTGCTTTAACATATATCTTTACCTTGTCTACAAACATTTCTTCCTCACCTGCTGCATACCTGTTATAGGATTATACCATACTCGTTTTCCCTGTAACAGTGCACAGCCGAATTTTTCCTTTATAGTATCTCCGGGACGTTCATCATTCAAAACAGGTAACAAAAAAACCACTGCCGGAAAAAGCAGTGGTCTTTTCATCGGAACTATATCTGGGCGGCTGCACCGTCTGCAACGGGATATACGCTTACCTGCTTTCTATCCCTGCCCTTGCGCTCAAATCTTACAACACCGTCTGCGATAGCAAAGAGGGTGTCATCTTTTCCAATACCGACATTGTTTCCGGGATGTATCTTGGTTCCCCTCTGCCTTACCAGGATGTTGCCTGCCAAAACAAATTGTCCGTCCGCTCTTTTTGGCCCAAGGCGTTTGGACTCACTGTCACGACCATTACGGGAACTGCCTACTCCCTTTTTACTTGCAAACAATTGCAAATCCATTATGAACATTCAATCCACCATCCTTTCCTGTATGGAGATCAGGTTTGGGTATCCGCTCTTGATACTCATCAATCCGGCCAGCATGGTATGCAATATTATGCTGGCGGCTTTTTTCTGCTCTTCGTTGATTTTTTCCGGTAAAACACATTTCAAAAATCCATTGTGTTGTGTGTGCTCCGGATGAACGCCCGCTACATCGGTCAGGCCGATGACTGCAGTTTGTACCACAGCAGATACTGCAGCACATACGATGTCCTTCCCTGCCACTTCGCAGCCGGCATGCCCCTTTACTGTAAACTCCTGTATCAGGCCTTCCGGACCTGACAGGAAATAAACCCGAATCATTGCTATCAACCATCTTTATCCGTTGATTTTGGTGATCTGAACCTGGGTATAGGGCTGACGATGACCTTGCTTTTTCCGATAGTTCTTTTTGGGCTTGTACTTAAAAACAATAATCTTTTTACCTTTCCCATGCCCCATCACACTGGCTTCCACTGCGGCTCCTTCCACAAGGGGAGTACCGACCTTTAAGCCATTGTCATTGCTCAAAGCAAGAACCTCATTAAATTGTACGGTGGAGCCTTCTTCTGCATCCAGCTTTTCTACCCGGATGATATCTCCTTCCTGTACCTTGTATTGTTTGCCGCCTGCTTTTATAACAGCATACATTGGCAACACACCTCCTCTAACCAGTCTCGCTGAATAGTGGTAACCCGCACTAAACGGGTATTTTCGCAACCATATCCATGCGGCTTGCACAAAAGTTATTCTACCACAATCTATTTTGGATTGTCAACAGGATTTCACAACCCTTGCTGTATCATGTTGTACTGATAAAGACAAAGTCGGAGGCATATATGGAATCATCCTCTTTCAGCAGCCTTTCCGCCTCCCTCAGGGTTTGAACGGGCGTCAGCTGAAAATCCTCCACATGGAGGGAATTGTCGGCGCGAAGCAGAATCTTGCAATTTAACGCTCCTTCCAGAATTTCCAGTCCCCGTCCGTCCTCCTCCATCCATAGTCTGCCGACTGCCGGATGAACTTCCACCAATATACCAAACAGGCTGTTGTTCTGGGTCAACCGTTCCAACTCCCTTTCCAGCTTGCTCAGTACCAGATTCTCAGAATACACCTTTCCGGTACCGCTGCAATAGGGACAGGGCCTGAGCAGGGATTGAGACAGGCGGTCACGTACTTTTTTCCGGGTCATCTCCACCAATCCCAGGTCGGTAAACCCCAGTACATTGGTTTTGGTTCGATCCCGTTTCAAGGCGGCTTTTAAAACTTCAACCACCTGTTGACGATGCTCCTCCATTTCCATGTCTATGAAATCAATTATAATGATACCGCCCAGATCACGCAGCCGGATTTGTCTGGCTATCTCCTCAGCTGCCTCCAGGTTGGTATTGAGAACTGTATCCTCCAGATTGACCCCGCCTACATACTTTCCCGTATTCACATCAATTGCCGTCAGGGCTTCCGTGGGCTCAATTATAATATGCCCGCCGTTTTTCAGCCACACTTTTTTCTGTATAATCTTTTCAATTTTATCCTCAATGCCGTACAGCTCGAAAATGCTGCGATTGGACTCATAGTACTCCACACAGCTTTTCAGGTTGGGAGAAATGAAGTCCACCCATTCCAGTATTTTATAGTATTGGTTTTTTTCATTGATTATAAGCTTATCCACATCACCGGTAAATAAATCACGGACCGTCCGGTAAATGATGCTTTCATCCTTGTGCAAGAGCCTGGGTACCCTGCCCCTCCTGCGCTCCCGATCCTTGATTTTATTCCACAAGCGTACCAGGAATTCCACATCCGGTTCAAAGTCGGAGCTGTCCTTCTCCAGGGCTGCTGTACGCACAATCAGACCCATGTTTTCCGGCTTGATGCGCTCTGCCGCTTTCTTAAGTTGCTGCCTTTCCTCTTCATCCTCAATTCTTCTGGATACTCCTACATAGTTAACGGTGGGCATCAAAACCATATATCGGCCCGGCAGGGTTATATGGGTGGTTACCTTGGCCCCCTTGGTACCGATGGGTTCCTTTTGCACCTGTACCGTTATTTCCTGTCCTACCTTCAGCAAATCCCGGATGGAAGGATTGCATAAACCCTCCTCCACCCTGTTGCTGCTGTCCGCAAATTCAAAAACCGACTTGTCGGTATTAATGTCTCCCACATACAGGAAGGCATTCTTCTCCAAACCTATATCCACAAAAGCGGCCTGCATGCCGGGCAGAACATTGACCACCCTGCCCCGGTATATATTCCCCGCTACTCTTTGCTGATCGTTGTCTTCTATATGAATTTCTACCAACTCGCCTTTCTCCAGAAAGGCTACCCGAATCTGCTCATGTTGAACATCAATGATAATCCTTTTGCTCACCGAATGCCCCCTAATCCTTCTTTTCTAACAGAGGAGTAACCCATTCACCGTTTCGGCGGTAATACAGTCCAATGCGGTGAATTGCAGTCAATGAACCCCGCGTATCCCGTTGTTCTGATCCAGCGATATTCTGATCTGATAATTCCAATAAAGCTTCAACAACAGCATCCGGCTTCAGGCTTCCCTTTTTTCCTATCTTCATGGAGAGGTGCAGCACCTCCTGGTTTTCCCGGTCTACCCCGATATCATACACGCTTTCCTTCAGGTTAACGGTGGAAACCGCCCTCTTCCCCCTTTTCTCCACCCGTATCTCGGGCGTTTCCCGATAGGCAGCCAGTGCTTTGTTCCAATCAATGCCGATAGACGTCACTTTATAATCCGCCCGCTCAATCAGGCTCATGAGGGAGGGAGCTTTACTGTCCACTGCCATTGCATCGCAGACCGTAATGCCTTTGGGTAGGGCATGGTTCAATCTCTCCTTCAGTACCGGCAGAGACATGGATTCAGAAAGAATCATGTCCATATACTCCCCATCACTGGTCACGCCGACGGGCAGGGCAGACGCAAAGCTCATAACGGGATGAGGATTAAAGCCCTGGGAATAAGCAATGGGAATATCAGCCCGCCTGACAGCCCGCTGCATGGTACGCATTAAATCCAGGTGGGAAATATATTTCACCCGCTCTTCCCGGGTATATTTCACTACAACTCGCATCAACACAAACCCCTCCCCAGCCTGCGGATTCCGCAGCCGGTACAGTCGATCCGGCAGTCGGGTGTGGTTTCCCCTTTGATGGCCATCTGACGTTCCTTCCACAGGAATGCCTTGGTAACCCCGACATCAATATGATCCCAGGGAAGAACCTCATCCTCTTCCCTTTTGCGATGGGCATAAAATTCAGGCTGCAGATTGTTTTCTTCAAATGCCTTCATCCAGGCATCCATATTGAAATGCTCGGACCAGCCGTCAAAACGGGCACCCCTCTTCCAGGCCGACAGCAAAACCCTGCCCAGCCGTCGGTCTCCCCGTGCAAAAACTGCTTCCATGTAGCTCGACTCGGGATCATGCCAATTATAGTTTACATTCCTAAGTCGGAGCGCCTTTTTCAAAAAACCCTGTTTTTCCCTGAATTGTTTCATGGCAGCCTGAGGCTCCCATTGAAAGGGCGTAAAGGGCTTGGGTACAAATGAAGAGGTGCTTACTGTTATTTTAAGCCCCTTCTGTCGTTTTTCCCTATCCACCATGTAATAGCATCGGGCAACCTCTTTTACCAGGTCAGCGATTCCCTGCAAATCTTCCTGGGTTTCTGTGGGCAATCCAATCATAAAGTACAGCTTGACACTGTTCCATCCGGATTCAAAGGCATGAGATACAGCTTTGAATAAATCTTCCTGGGTAACACCCTTATTGATTACATCCCGCAAACGCTGGGTACCTGCTTCCGGGGCAAAGGTCAAACCTGTCTTCCGTACCTTCTGCATCTCATGAATATATTCTTTTTCAAAGGAATCCAGGCGAAGAGAGGGCAGGGACAAGGCTACTCTTTTTTCTCCAAAGCTTTCAATTAACTGCTTGACTAAATCCTCCAGGGAGGAGTAGTCACCGGAGCTGAGGGAGGAAAGGGACAATTCCTCATATCCGGTGCTTTTCACCAGTTTCTCCGCCATTTCCAGCAGCCTTTCCGGGGTCCGCTCCCGAACAGGACGATAGATCATCCCAGCCTGGCAGAAGCGGCAGCCTCTTGTACAGCCCCTGAACAGCTCCAGCATGATACGATCATGTACAATATCCATAAAGGGAACAATGATTCTGTCAGGGAAATATGTTTTATCCATATCATGCACTATGCGTTTTGTAACCCGTTCCTGCACCACATCGGTATTGGGTTTTACAGATTCAACCCGCCCGTCCTCCAGGTAGGTTACATCATAAAAACCGGGCACATATATGCCGGGAATTCGCGCTGCACTTTCCAAAAATGCCCGGCGGCTTTTCCCGGAATCCTTCCATTCTCCGTAGGCATCCAGTAGTTCCGATATCAGCTCTTCTCCTTCCCCCAATGCAACAAGATCCACAAAATCTGCAAGAGGCTCGGCATTGTAGGCGCAAGGGCCGCCTGCAATCACAAAGGGGTGCTCATCCGTCCTTTGCTCTGCCAGTAAGGGGATTCCGGCCAAATCCAGCATATTTAGCATATTTGTATAGCTCAACTCGTATTGAAGCGTAAAGCCTATCAAATCAAATTGCGAAACAGAGGTTTTTGTTTCCAGGGAAAACAGGGGAATCCCGGCCTGCCGCATCTTTTCCTCCATATCCACCCAGGGGGCAAAAACCCTTTCGCAATAGGTATCTTTTCTTTCATTTATTAAGTGGTATAATATCTTCATGCCCAAATGGGACATTCCTACCTCATATACATCCGGGAAGGCAAATGCAAATCGGATGAAAACCTCCTTCGGATGCTTTTCCACCATATTGTATTCGTTCCCCATGTAACGAACAGGCTTGCTGACCTGTCCCATGATTTGATCCAGTATAAACTTGTCCAACAAGCAGCCTCCTTTGAATTGTTCCCTTTTTTGTTTTCGACACTGACAGGTAAATTCCTTCTAACGCTTTCGAAACAGCCTGCCCACCGATGCATGGGCACCGAAATCCAGCAGGCCGTTAACAACCTCACTTTCATTCAGTGTACCCAACTCCTTTAATTGCTCATCCAAAACCTGAATATAATGATAACGCTGAGGCACAAATTTCCTGACAACATCCTTCAGGGGCAGGCTGGACAGTACTGCAATATTCCGTATGGGCATACTGCCTTCTCTGAGCAGAGCTTCCTTCTTATATGTTATGTCCCTGAGCATGACATAGGTAGCATTCCTTCTTTCCCGGACTGCAGAATACACCATAAAACCTGACAGAACAAACAGGAAATAATTGAACACGCGGTAATAAAGTCCATACAAGCCTGCGGTGGCCAACACCAGTGCAAGCAGCAAGCCCATGCCGGAAGCAATTTTTGTTGCCCTTTCGATATTCATCTGCCGCGACAAAACAGCCCTTAGAATTCTTCCCCCGTCCAGGGGAAGGGCGGGCAGCAGATTCAAGCCGGCAATCATAAGATTAATATTTACAAAATCCGGGTTGGGCATGCGGGTGGACAGCCAGCCCAGTTGAATTCCGCTGAAGTAAAGCAACAGCAACAAAATATTGGATAAAGGTCCTGATACGGCTACAATAATTTCATGGGCAGGGTTGTTTTCAAAAAAGCTCTGTATTTTGACAGCTCCGCCAAAGGGCAGCAATTCTATCTCATTGACCTTCAGATTGAGCAGCCTGGCTGCTATGACATGAGCTGCCTCATGAATGAAAAATATGAAAAAAACAGCGGTAAACTTACCGCCTCGCCCCGTTATCAGTAAAACGATAATTAACAGTACCAGAGCCTTGCTGACATGAATATCGATGTCAAATATCCTGCCGATGCGCATTCCGCTTACACACCTCGTTCTTCCCCTTCCTGACCCGCCTGGGTAATTCGCTCCAGCGGATCTACCGGCTTGTCATCCATCCAAATCTGAAAATGAAGAATGGGGTGTCCTTCGGCCGGTGTATTCACCATGCCCAGTTTCTGGCCGCTTCGTACCTTTTCGCCCTTTTTGACTTCTATATTCCCACACCTTCCGTAAAAGGAAAATATCCCATCACCATGATCCAGCCATAAAGAGCCGCCGTAAATCTCATGCTCTATAATTTCTGCCACCACTCCGCTGGCAGCAGCAAAGAAAGGTGCATTCTCCCGGGTTTCAATATCAATGCCCTGATTGATATAGCTCTTACCCGTATCCGGCAATGAAACCCGCTCTCCAAAAGTATGTATCACTTTTCCACGGGCAGGAGAAGCAAAGGACAGCCCGGAATTCTCTCCGAAAACCGCTTTTATCTCCTCGGGCAGGGCAGATCCCACAAATTTTAACTTGCCCAGGGTCTCATCCAAATCAAAGTCCTGCGTAAGAGCGGTTTTAACATGGCCTACAATTGCCTGGGTAAAGGGCATTTGAATATAATTCAATAATAGAACGACAAGTGCAAGTAATACCGAAACGGCAATTTTAATCATCAAGGGGTTGTTTTGGGAAATCGCTTCCTCATTGTGCCTTCGCAGTCGGTGGCTGCCGGCGGAAGCCTTTCGCCCGGGAAAGTTATCCCCGTAATATGCACGGCTGTCCGCCCATCCTCCGGTTCCGGTACGCGGCCGGATGCGCGGTTTCTGTACACCCCTGAGGCGCCTGTTTTCCCGCAGGGCGGATAAGGAATATCTATCAGGCCGGTTTCGAGTTTTAACGGAGCCGGTATAGGCATACCGGTCCGAAGCCGGCCTTTCTGCCTGCCTTTCCCGCCGGATGGTTCTTCCCTGTATTACAACAGGCTCTTTTTCCTCCATATCCGGTTCCTCCTCATTCTATCGCCTACGCATATCAGTCTTGTTTCCTATAGATAAGATATATTTCGGGAAGGTACCGAATATGCCCCATAAAAAAGAATCCTGCAGGCAGGATTCCGTTAATGGGTTTGTTCTTTGGGAGGGTTGACCAGATAACGCCAATCCAGGTCGCCCCGCTCCACCGCCTTCAGCATGGCTTCGGCAGTGGCTAAATTGGTAGCAAGGGGTATATTATGAACATCACACAGTCGGAGCAGCGCATTGACATCCGGCTCATGGGGCTGTGCTGTCAAGGGATCCCTGAGAAAAATAATCAAATCAATCTGATTATATGCTACCCGGGCACCAATCTGTTGATCCCCTCCCAGCGGTCCGGACAAGTAACGGTGAATTTTCAGCCCGGTTGCCTCACCGATGAGTTTACCCGTAGTTCCGGTTGCACACAATGTATGTCGTTCCAAAATGTACTGATAGGCTATGCAAAGGTTGATTAAGTCCTCTTTTTTCTTATCATGATCAATTAAAGCTATATTCAAGGTACAACCTCCTAAAAATTGATCTTCTGCCGCCGCATGCCCACATTGAGAACCAGGCCGAAAGCAATCATATTGGTCCACATTGAACTTCCCCCATAACTCATAAAGGGCAGTGGAATGCCGGTAATGGGCATGATGCCCATAGCCATTCCAATATTCTCAAACACATGAAATAAAATCATGGAAGCCACTCCCACACAGATGTAGGAGCCCAGGGTATCCCTGGAGCGCTTTGCAATGCGCATGGTTCGCATGAGCAGGAGATAAAACAGCACGATGATGGCAATGCCTCCCACAAAGCCCAGGGCTTCTGTTGTGACAGAGTAAACAAAGTCAGTGTCCTTTGCGGGCAGAAAGTCCAGCTGGCTCAGCAAATTTACTGATAACAGCCCCTCTCGTCCGAATTGACCGGTCATCTGCCCTGACCCTATGGACATGATGGACTGAAGAACATGATAGCCGTCTCCCAGGGGATCCATACCGGGATTGAGGTATACAAGAATGCGATTTTTCTGATAGTCGTCCAAAAAGGTATACCAGACCACAGGAACAGCGGCTATGGCAAGGCCTAGAACAATGAAGAGGTGCTTGTACTTGATTCCGCCGACAAAAATCATGCCTGTAAAAATTACCACTAATACCATTGCTGTTCCCATATCAGGTTGTTTGACCGTCAGTACAAAGGGTATGGCTAACGTCAGAAACAGCAAACCAAAGGTTTTCAGATTATTAATGCCTTCCTCTTCCCTTTTGGCCATGATCCTGGCCAGCATCAGAATCAGCGCAACCTTGGAGAACTCAGAGGGCTGCATGCGAAAAGGCCCGAATTCAATCCAGCTCTGAGCACCGCCGCCCTTGGTGCCGAAAAACATGACAACAATCAGCAGACCCACCACAACCCAATAAGCATACACAGCCAGATCGCTGATGGTGTGATAATCAATGCTTACAACGACAGCCATTATAACCAGGCCGGTAACAAACCAGGTAATCTGCAGCTTGACCTGCTGCAGATTGAAGCTGCCAATGGCATCCGAAACAGCGCCATCCGTCCCCTCCACCGGTGAACGGGTAGCCAGGGCTATACCGATTAAACCAAAGCTGGTTAACAATATAATAAGAAACAACAGGAAAAAGTCAAAATTCTGAAAGATTTTTTTTTGTGACATTTACCGACCTCATCCTAATAGAGTCATAAAATTATTATAACATATGGAAGGGTTTCTGAAAACAAGAAAGCAGTCAAGGCAATAAAAAGGAGGGAGTTTACTGCCACCCCCTCTGTCAAAACTCATCCATTATTCTTCCCTATGTTTTTCATTCTTTTAATGGGTATATTAGCGATCAAGGCGGATGTATAGTTGTCATCTTCATGCTCAATGCGGGACAGTCTGATGTCAAAACCCGATTCATCGATTTCCATGTAATTGGAGATCACTTTTATAATATCGCCTTTTACCATATCAAGAAATTTAGGGGAAATATTTGCCCGATCATGTATCAAAACCAGCTTCAACCGTTCCTTTGCCACGTCTTTACTCTTGTTCTGTTCCTTGCCCAAAAATTTAAAAAAGTCCAGCAATACACGTCCCCCTTTCAATACCTTTTGTTATTTTTCCCGGAAAACAGTCTGCGCAATTTTTCCATGAAGGTATCCTCTGTTTCCATATTGATTAGAGGAACCTCCTTTCCTAGCAGCCTTTGTGAAATGTTGCGATAGGCTTGTCCGGCCAGGGATCTTTCCTCGGTTACTACCGGTTCTCCTCGATTGCTGGACACTATGATATTCTCGTCATCGGGTACCACGCCAAGCAAGTCAACGCCCAGGATATCGATGGTATCCTCTATATTCATCATATCGCCGCGCTTCACCATGTCCATACGCAATCTGTTAACAATAAGCTTAGGTTCAATCAGTTCATTTGCAGCCAGCAGCCCTATAATACGATCTGCATCCCGCACAGCCGAAACCTCAGGGACGGTAACCACTATGGCTTTGTCTGCTCCTGCAATGGCATTTTTGAAGCCCTGCTCTATACCTGCCGGGCTGTCAATTAAAATAAAATCAAAATGTTCTTTTAATTCTTCACAAAGCTTTTGCATTTGAGCAGGTGAAACGGCATTTTTATCCCGGGTCTGGGCTGCAGGCAGCAAGTAGAGGCCTTCAAAACGCTTGTCCCGAATGAGAGCCTGCTTCAACCTGCAAACTCCTTCCACTGCATCCACCAAATCATATACGATTCTGTTTTCCAGCCCCATCACAACATCCAGGTTGCGAAGTCCGATGTCGGCATCAATCAATACAACTTTCTTTCCCGCCAACGCCAATGCGGTACCGATGTTGGCAGTGGTGGTGGTTTTCCCCACTCCTCCCTTTCCGGATGTGATGACGATTACTTCTCCCATAGCTTCTTCCCCCTAAATCAATATCAGACTTTGTTATTCAGTATGTAATCCGTTTGTTTTCCTTTGCCAGGAAGATATGGCTCAATGAACAGCTGTTCCTGTTTAATATAGGCAACTTCCGGATAAGGCGGTTTCTCCGTTTCACCTTCCGGCGCCCGGGCAATATAACCTGCAATCCTGAGCTGGGTAGGCTGCAGACAATAGGATGCAACCACTGCATCGGGATTACCGGTAGCACCGGCATGGGCAATGCCCCTCATAGTACCCAGTACCAGGATATTTCCTCCGGCTATCACTTCCCCGCCCGGATTCACATCTCCAATGATGACAATATTCCCTTCGTAAAATATCCGCTGCCCGCTTCGAACTGTACCCCGGACAAAGCGGGTCATTCCTTCTTCTATCCCGTTGAAGGAATGATAGTGATCCGTGGTCGGGTTTTCTTGTTTTTCCCCGGAAACAGGCTGAATTTGAAAATCTACGCTGCCCGGTTTCATATAACGTGAAAACAATTCCAATAATTGTGCTTGCTCCCTGGAATCAAATTCACGGCCAAGAAAGGTTAGGTTTACCGTGGCTCCTTCAAAAAAAGGCTTGCCGGATCGCAGCTTGCCGGCTGCCGCCTCCAGAATTTCAGACATGTCCGAATCATTGGAAATATATACATGAAGGCCTTTTCTCGTGCCTTTGAAAACAACCGGTTGTTCTTTCATTCTCCATCTATCCCCCGCTGTCAGTCCCTTTGAACCGCATATCCTTACTATATTTCTACAAAATTACACAAAATCCTTTAATCTTTCCCATGTTTTTATATGGTACTGCATCATGGAATCAATTGATTGAATTCCGGAAGAGGATTGTGTTGTTCACTCTTCATGAGTTTATAGTACTCCTCTATGATGCGCCTGCCGATGGGTGCCGCATTACCCGCTGTCTTTCCGTTGGGCACCACCACCGCAACTGCTATCTCCGGCTCCTCATAAGGCGTAAAGGATGTAAACCAGGCCGTATTCCTCTCCACAATACCGGGTTTGGTCTGAGCGGTTCCGGTCTTCCCGCCCAGGGTTATGGACGGATCCAAATCCGCAAAGGCTCTTAATGCAGTACCCCCTCTTTCATAAACCACCCGACGCATTCCTTCCTTGATGGCTGCAACATGCTTTTCATCTACATCCAGTTGTCTATATTCAGGTTTTATCTCATGAAGTACCCTTCCGTCCTGACTGCGGACCTCCTTCATCACATGGGTCTCCATTACACGATTTCCGTTAACCAATGCGGCAATGTACCTGGTAACCGCCAAAGGACTGACACTGGTGGCACTTTGTCCGATAAATACCCTCAGGTACTCCCAGTCTGTCCACCGGCCATCATAAAACCTGCTGAGAAGATCGTTTGCTGCGTCATGAGCTGTTGAATCCTGCTCATCATAGATGCCTTCATCACGAAGATATTCCACAAGCCGGGAATAATGCCTGTCGATATCCACCAATGCCCATGCCTGCTCATCTGTCAGCTCCACCCCATATTTGTTCAGCATGATGGACTTGGTTGTTATAAATGCATTATTCCGCCGGATTTCCTCTACCACATCCGGATTGGCCACTACATTGAAATCGGTTTTCCCGTTTATAGACAGCAGCTCCAGGCCGGTAGGGCCGTGCAAACCATAGGCTTCCGCCCATTTATGGAAATCCCAGATATCCATCCGGTCACCAATTGCTGTAAAGTAATAGTTGCAGGAAACCTTGAGTGCATCCATTAAATTAACTCTTCCGTGTCCTCTTGCAGACCAGCAGGAAGGAGCGGAAGGCCTCAGGCGATGACGGTCGAGTATGGTTTCATTCACTCTAATCTTTCCTTCTTCCAATGCTGCCATGCCTACCAGCATTTTGATGACGGAACCCGGCAGCTGACCTCCCTGGAATGCAATGGCAAACAGGGGCTTTGACGGATCACTCTCAAGGTTGCTGTATTCGGCGGCAGTTATGCCCCGGGCAAAATCGTTAAGGTTGTATTCGTACTCGCTGTTGGCATAGCTGGCCATTGCCAGAATTTCACCGGTGTTTACATCCAGGATTATGGCTGCTGCGGTATCAGCAAGAGGTGCCTGGTTTTCTCCGTCGTAGGGTTCGATGCCTTCCCGCATTTTCTCCAGTTCTTCTTCCAGAATAGCCTCTACTGTTCTTTGCAGGCGGATGTCCATGGTCAGCACCACATCATTCCCGTTTTTCGGAACCTGTTCATCCAGCACCTTGATAACCCGGCGGGAAGCATCCACTTCCGCCTCAAGGTATCCGTGCCTGTCCGAGGTATTTCCGGTCAGCCAGCTTTCGGCATAGGCTTCGATACCGTCCTGACCGTACTTGTCGCTGTAGACATTGTAACCGGCTTCCTCAAGAGATCTGCCGTATGTTTTTTCATACGCCTCAATATTGTTTTCCGTAATTCTGCCCACATAGCCGATGATATGCTGGGCACTGGTACCATAGGGATAGTATCTGCCCAGTTCAATTACGGTCTGAATACCCGGCAGTTCATCTGAATAGGTTTCCAGATGGGATACCGTCCGTTCGCTTATATTCTCTGCGATTTTAACCGGTTCATCCTGGCGGTAGCGATTCAAATACAGATCCAGCCGGATGGAAATAATCTTTCTGGCCATTTCATCGGAAATTGAGGGGTGGATTTCATAGCGTTCCCGAAGCGCTGCCAGCATCTGTTCAGCGGGCAGGTCTTCATTGATACCGGTTTCCTGCCTCCAGGCGTTATAGCGTTTAATCCGGGTTTCTGCGTTGCCGGTTGCAAAATCATAGTAAAATCCGTCCACAGTATGAGGTATTATGCCTTCAAATACCTTAACCCCGTTCTTTATGGGGATATTGTCGATAACGGTATCCCCGTTCTGCTCAATGATTTCTATAGCCTGCCTGAGGATATCATTGATTTCATCACCGCCAGCCGGCAGCCATCGTCTGTCCACCTGGGCAACATGGATCTGACGGTTTACAGCAAGCGGAATTCCATTGCGATCCAGAATATTGCCCCTTGCTCCTTTTAAAGTGACCTCAATTTTCTTCCGTTCCTGTGCCATATTATAATAATGCTCACCCATATCCACCGTCAGGTAGGCCAGACGGAAACCCAGGATTCCCAACATAAATGTTATAATCAGGCTGAATATGAAAAACCGGTTCTTAACCAGCTTTATGAACTTCTTCCAAATCACGGAGTATCCTCCCCCTGAAAACATCCTGCACTACTTTATTTTATCATGTCCGGGACAAATAAAAAAGGAGAAGTGCTATCTTCTCCTGAATTGCCACTTCTTTTTCATAAATCTCTGCTGGAACAAAAGGGACATCAAGTAAAAGGTAAAAGGCATAAATATTGCGGTATACAAGGCCTCCGGCAATATCACCAGAGTAAATCCATAATCCACGGAAAAGGGCGACCTTAAAAAGTACAGGTAACCCAGCATCATGAAGCCCCGAAGAAGAGATACGCAGAAAACAATAAAGGTAGGTACAATATACCTGTCCACAAATATTCTTTCATACAAAAGCCCTGTTAGGTAACCGATGACCATATAGATCAGGGCATTCATGCCGATGGGGCCTCCGTACAGGATATCCTGCAAAAGACCGCCTGCAATGCCGGTGAACACCCCGTAACCGGTTCCGCCCAGCAAGCCAAAACAAGTGATTAGTACGATGAGCGTATCCGGCTGAATGCCTGCGATTTGCAAAAAGGGAAACAAGGTAGACTGCAGAATGTTATTAAAGAACAGAATTGCTGCCACAGTCCAATACTTCATTTAACAATCCCTGCCTTTTCATTCATCTGCACTCCGGATAACCAGTACTTCCTCCAACCGCATAAAGTCCACATTGGGCCGGATAATGGCGGTTTTATACATGTCCCGTTCCTCATCCAACACTTCTATCACTTCGCCAATGGGTATTCCCTTGGGGAAAATTTCACCCAGTCCGGAGGTGATTACCCGGTCTCCCTTTACAACATCTGAATCCAATGGCAGATTAATCATACGGCACAGCCCGTCTTCAAAGGTCAGGGTATTGTTTCCCTTTACCATGCCATTATCCCGGGTCCGTTCAATGATAGCTGACACAGAACTCTGTCCGTCAATAATAGTTCTTACTGTAGCCCAATTGCCTCCTACATCAATAACCCGTCCAACCAGACCCCGATCGTTTATCACAGCCATATTGACGGTAACCCCGTGATTGGAACCCTTGTTTATAGTCATGGTGTTGAACCAGTTCCCGGGATTCTTACCCGTAATACGCACACCTTCCACAGTGAAATGGTCTTTTTCTTCTTTAAAGTCCAGCAGCCTTTTCAATCTCTGATTTTCCCGTATTACCTCATCCATTTCCAACTGCTGCTGCTCCAGCTGTGTGACCCTTTCCTTCAGAGCTTCATATTGTTCCAATAATTGATGTCTTTCAGATATGGATTGGAAAAACTGAGATACCGATGTGGCAACCCGATACATGAATCCCTGAACGGGGGAAATGATATCCCCCACAACCCCTTCTACCTTTGTCAGATTGATCCTTTGTTCCGATGTTAAAACTGTCAGCACAATCAACATGATTGCCAATACAATTACAAGTACCAGCTGCCACCTTTTCTTAAAATGGGGCAACGCTTCCTCCCCCTACCTTATGTTTTTCGTGGATATGGCTACCCGCTTCAATGTTTCGATTTCCTCCAAAGCCTTGCCGGCGCCCAATACAACGCAATCCAGGGGATTGTCTGCAATGCGTACCGGCATGCCTGTTTCCTGCTGCACCAATCGATCCATGCCATCCAAAAGCGCTCCGCCGCCGGTTAACATAATCCCCTTGTCCATAACATCGGAAGCCAGCTCCGGAGGTGTTTTTTCCAGGGTCAACTTGATGGATTCCACGATGCTGTTGATGGGTTCCCGCATGGCTTCCAGCACTTCAGTTGAAGTAATCTTCAGGGTTTTGGGCAAACCGGTAATCAAATCCCGTCCCCGAATATCCATGGAGTCTTCCTGGTCCCTGGGAAAAGCGGAGCCAATGGTGATTTTGATTTCTTCCGCAGTCCGCTCACCGATCATCAGACTGTATTCCTTTTTTATATAGGAAATAATGGCGTCATCCAGCTTGTTGCCTCCCACACGGATGGATCGGCTGGTTACTATACCGCCAAGGGATATGATTGCTACTTCACTTGTGCCGCCTCCGATATCCACCACCATGCTTCCGGTTGGCTCCTGCACGGGAAGCCCAGCGCCGATAGCCGCCGCCATGGGCTCTTCAATCAGATAGGCTTCTTTTGCACCGGCGGAACGGGTTGCCTCGTCAACCGCCCGCTTCTCCACTTCCGTCACTCCCGAAGGGACACAAACCACTACCCTGGGATGAAAGGGCATAAATTTGGGCAGGGCTTTCCTGATAAAATACCGAAGCATTTCCTGGGTTACATCAAAATCGGCAATGACACCGTCCTTCATGGGTCGAATGGCTACAATATTACCCGGGGTACGGCCGATCATGCGTTTGGCTTCTTCCCCAACTGCCAGTACCTGCTTGTTGTCACTGCGAATGGCAACCACCGAAGGTTCCCTCAGGAGAATGCCTTTTCCCCTGGCCTGAACCAACGTGTTGGCTGTGCCCAAGTCAATACCCAAATCTCTAGAAAATATATTAAACAATCCCATTTGTTCATTTCTCCTTCCGCTTCATCAAATCGATGTCTACTGTATTCATATTATTGCCATTCTTGCCATGTTCAATAACCCTGTTCCATGCCTTCTGCACAGAGCAGATATTTTTTCAGCATTGTATACAAAAGATTCACCGGCAGCCCCACAACGTTGAAATAACAGCCTTCTATCCATGGTATAAAGGCTGCCGCAAGACCCTGTATAGCATATCCCCCGGCTTTGTCCAGGTATTCACCGCTAT
The DNA here is from genome assembly GCA_012838915.1 of Clostridiales bacterium. GTDB lineage: Bacteria > Bacillota > Clostridia > Caldicoprobacterales > DTU083 > DTU083. Next base: position 21,464 of record DUOI01000021.1, on the reverse strand, counting down.
CCGTATACCTTTTTATTTCATTGTCAGTAAGCCTCATCATTTCCACAAGGGTACGTTCACAGTCAGTATCCCTGTAATTCATCTTTCGGTCTATGAGAGCTACTCCGGTTAAAACCTCATGCCTACCGCCCCCCAGGAATCGCAGCATGGCAGCAGCCTGCTCCTGGTTTTGCGGTTTTCCCAATTTGCGTCCGTCTTTGACCACAATTGTATCAGCTCCGATAACGAGACAGTCATGCTGCAGACGGGATGCCGCATCCTCTGCCTTTTTCCCCGCCAGAAGGCATACCTGCCGGGCAGCCGGAAGAGTACTCATATCCTCTGTATTCTCCTCCGCATTGCTGGGAAATACGGTAAAGGAAAGGCCCATACGGGCCAGCAATTCCTTTCTGCGAGGGGATGCCGATGCCAATACAATTTTTTTGGGAATGAACAACAATGGTGTCATGATCTGAAATACAAGGCCAACCCTATGATTGCTCCGATAACCGTTCCAAAATTGACATGCAGTGTAAGCCCCAAAGTGATGGTAAATACCCTCAGATGCAGGGTTATGGGCTTCTCCACATCCATACCCAGGTTTACATTGTGGGTAAATATCGGATGATCCACATATAAGGACAAGATATAACCAATAATAGTGCCGATAATAATACCGCACAGCAAAAGCAGCAATAATCTGCCGGTGCCTCGACTACTTGCTCTGCGCATGCAAAACTCCTCCCTTTGGATACCCCAGCAAGGTGTAATACTTATTTTAGTATAGCACTCTTTTATAACTAAATACAAGCTGTTTTGCAGGTTTCGATTCAAAAAAGATGCAGCAGGGCTTTCCTATTACGGTTCAAAAGGGGGAATATTGTTTGCTTGACGGGCTGTCCCTCTCAGACGGTTAACGGTATTATAAAGAAGCTGATGTTTGGAATCCACAACACACATTAAGAAAAGCGGAATTCATTGAAATTCCGCCTTGTGTTTGTCGCTGCCCTGTATTGTAAGATGCTATTGCAATCCCTGCTGAAGCTGCTGCCGGGCTCTTGCAATGTCCTGTTGAGGCGCAGCTTCTATTTGATAGTAGCCCTTGTTGTTCATATAATCCCAAATCATTTTCTGATGCTGATAGGTACGATATAGAATCTGGGTTGCTTCCTGGCGCAGTCTTTGATCAACGCTCTCCAAAATCAGGTTGTTTAATGAATTTGCACTCAATTTATGGTTGTTCAGCAGGGCGGATGCAAGCTCCCTGTCGCCTAATCCTTGATTTTGTGCCATTATTCCTTCATCTCCTTTTTATATTATTGAATGCCGGTGTTGGTAATATAACCGGACAGTATCTGTTGATCCTGCTTATGATCCTGCACCATCTGCTGGCAAAGATTCTTCAGTTGTGGATCGTTTACCATCTGAATGCAGCCCTGCAGAAATTGTACCGTTTCCTGGCACATCTTGATGTTATCCTGAAGCAGCAGCAATTCCTTGTGAGTTAATTGAGCCATATTCCTGCCTCCTTCATTGATTACAGAATAGATTTATACTACTAGTATTGCATTGCGCCGAGTTTTGTTGCCATGTAAAATGTGGAAAAGCCGGGCGTATCCGCCCGGCTGAATTTGGCATAATATTTTTTATTTGTTTACTGATAATATACATGCAGAAAAAATCAATCTGAAGACTTGTCCTCCCTTTTTTCTACAACAATGCGAAAAGCTTCTACCTGCGTAATCCGAATCGGAGTACCCTTAGGAATGAATTCACCGTCCGTTACCACATCCAGTTTTCTGCCCTGAAAATCCCCCGTTCCGGCAGGCCGCAGAACGGTGGTGGTTATGCCTTCCAGACCAACCAAATCCTCGGTGACGGAAGTGCTGCTGTAGCCTTCTTCCCTGCTGGTCTGGGTTTTCAGCATAAGCAGCCTGGACACCCTGCCGCCTTTGACAGCGGATTTATACAGCCATACAAGCATACCTGTAATAATGAGAAGCACAACCAGTATTATTAATATTAAAACAGTGAATGAAACAACCTGTGCCGCCAGTATAACCCCGGCTATCAGGGAAATAATCCCCAATATGCCGGCTGCACCGATTCCGGGCATAACCATTTCGATTACAACCAAAGCAATACCCAGAATAAACAAAATGATTATAAGGCCTTCCAAGCCGGAAAAATCCAGACCTGCAATGGATAGTATCAAATGCATCATCTGACCTGCTCCCTCCCGAATTTATATCAAAAATTTTTCCTTGCATTTCTAAATAAAAGTATATATTTACCACGTGTAGCGTAATACAATTCTGATTATACTCAAATCGTAAAGGTTTCTATGTGGATTGTCAATATACAATAAAAATAAGCATATTGGAATTTCTAATACTTCCATAATTTAATAGTCATAGAACGGATTTGGACTGTTCATAATAAGATTACAAACAACAAGGAGGTGATATTCGTGGCTACCAGTAATCGTTCCAGCAATCGTAGCTCAGGTGCATTTAACAACATGAAATATGAAGTTGCAAATGAGCTTGGTGTTACCCTTAATGAAGAATACAACGGAAACCTGACCTCCAGAGATGCAGGCCGAATCGGAGGAACCATCGTTAAAAAGGTTTTCGCAGACTTCAGAAACAAGCATCAACAACAGTAGTAAACATGCATCCTCTGATGCAGTGAGAATAATGATGTAAAATGAAAGCACAAGTCCAGCCGGCTTGTGCTTTCATTTTATACCGAAAGGATGATATTCCCTTGCTGATATCCCTGGTTCGTGCCCTGCTTATATATGCAGTTGTTGTTATTGTCATGCGCATCATGGGAAAACGCCAGCTGGCTCAGCTGCAGCCCTTTGAACTGGTGGTGGCTTTGATGATTGCAGATCTGGCAGCCATCCCCATGGAAGACACCAGCAAACCCCTGCTCAGCGGTTTAGTACCCATTACAGCTCTCATGCTGGCTGAATTGTTATTATCCTACCTCACTCTGAAAAGTGAACGCATCCGTGCTTTTGTCTGCGGTTCGCCCACCATTGTCATTGAGGGCGGTAAATTGAAATATAAGGAGCTGGAAAAACAAAGGCTGAATCTGAACGATTTGATGGAGCAGCTCCGCTCTAAGGACATCCTCGATCTGTCGGATGTAGAATTTGCCATACTGGAAACAGGTGGGCAGTTAAATGTAATCCCCAAGTCACAAAAGCGGCCGCTGACACCGGCGGATTTAAACATTCAAACACCCTACGAAAGCATCCCTTATACATTCATAATGGACGGCCATATTCATCACCAAAACCTGGCCAAGGCAAACCGGGATATTTCCTGGCTGCATCGGCAGTTAGCAGAGCGAAATCTGAAAGCCAAAGATGTATTCTACGCAGGTTTGGATTCCGGCGGAAATTTCGAAATACGCATTTATGACAGGAGTGAAAACCAGTGAAAACCATTATCTTTTTCCTGATCCTGCTCACTTTGATTATTGGGTTGAGCATCTTTTTTCAGAACATGCTGACCGATGAGTCCCGTGAGTTAATCACCAGTTTGCAGGGCATTACAGAGCTGATACGGGCAGGGAAATGGGGAGAAGCAAATGCAGACATAACAGTAATAAACAGCCGATGGCAGCGCATCCGAAGAAAATGGCATGCAGTGACAGACCATACGCAAATCGGCCATATTGATGAATCCCTTGCCCGGCTGAAGGCTTTTCTCCTGGTACAGGAAGAGAAGGACTGCCTTGCGGAAATAGCAGCCCTTGAACAGAATATACGCTATATACCTGATAAGGAAAAGCTTACCTTGAGCAATATTTTTTAGTACAATGCCTTCCGGGAAATCAATAACCACGTTCCAGAATCTTATTCAAAAATGCGCCCGTATAGCTCTTTTCATTCTTTGCAATCTCTTCGGGAGTACCGCAGGCGATAATTTCCCCTCCTGCGTCCCCTCCTTCCGGACCCAAATCAAGAATATAATCAGCTGTTTTGATTACGTCCAGGTTATGCTCAATGACAACAACGGTGTTGCCGCCCTCTGCCAGGCGCTGCAATATGGCAATCAGCTTTTTTACATCCGCCGTATGCAGCCCGGTAGTCGGTTCGTCCAGAATATACAGGGTCTGACCGGTACTGCTTCGCCCCAGTTCATTGGCCAGCTTGACCCGCTGGGCTTCACCCCCCGACAAGGTGGTGGAGGGCTGACCCAGTTTGATATAACCCAACCCTACATCATACAGGGTTTGCAATTTTCTTTGCAGCCTTGGTATATTCCTGAAAAACTCCACTGCAGTTTCCACCGTCATATCCAATACATCCGCAATGCTTTTACCCTTGTACTTAACTTCCAGAGTTTCACGGTTATAGCGTTTCCCCTTGCACACTTCACAGGGGACATATACATCGGGCAAAAAGTGCATTTCTATTTTAATGATCCCATCGCCGCGACAGGCCTCGCATCGCCCGCCCCTGACGTTGAAGCTGAATCTGCCCTTGTTGTAGCCCCGGATTTTAGCTTCATTGGTCATGGCAAATACATCGCGGATTATGTCAAAAACACCGGTATAGGTGGCGGGATTAGACCGGGGTGTCCGGCCTATGGGCGACTGATCGATGTTAATAACCTTGTCCAGATGCTCAATGCCCTCCATTCCATCGTGATCTCCGGGCTTGGTTCTGGCACGATTAAGCTTTTGAGCCAGGCTCTTGTATAAAATTTCATTTACCAGGGAGCTCTTCCCTGAACCGGATACACCTGTTACACAGGTAATGACACCGAGGGGAAAACCTACATCTATATTTTTCAAATTGTTTTCCCTCGCACCCAGGATTTTAAGCCACTTTCCCTTAACCGGCCTGCGCCGGGAGGGAATTTCTATCCGCTTTGCTCCACTCAGGTATTGTCCGGTGATGGAATTGGGATTGGCCATTACCTCCGCCGGCGTTCCCTGGGCCACAACCTCACCGCCGCACAAACCTGCTCCCGGCCCGATATCGATCAGGTGATCGGCAGCCAGCATGGTTTCCTCATCATGTTCAACCACAATCAGAGTATTTCCCAAATCCCGCAGGTTTTTCAAAGCCTGAATCAGACGTTTATTATCACGCTGGTGCAAACCGATGCTGGGCTCATCCAATATATACAAGACTCCCATCAATCCGGATCCGATCTGAGTAGCCAGACGAATCCGCTGGGCTTCACCTCCGGATAGGGAACCGGCTGAACGGGCCAGGGTAAGGTAATCCAGCCCCACGTCCACAAGAAAACCCAGCCTTGCATTCAATTCCTTCAGTATTTGCTGAGCAATAATAGTATCCTTCTCAGATAGTTGTAAATTACGGAAGAAATCCCGGCATTCCCGGATGGACATGGATACAATTTCATGGACGTTCTTATCAGCCACCGTAACTGCAAGGGATTCCGGGCGAAGCCGGGCTCCATTGCATTTTGTACAGGGTTTCATGCTCATCAGGGATTCGATTTCTTCCTTACTGTATTGAGACTGGGTTTCCCGGTATCTTCGCTCCAAATTGGGAATTATGCCCTCGAAGGGTGACTGAAAGGAACCGGTACCATGCTCTCGCTTATAGTGTACCTTGACTTTTTCCCCCTTTGTGCCGTATAAAATCAAATCAATGTATTTCGGATCCAAATCCTTGATGGGCGTATTCAGATTGAATCCATAGTGTTTGGCTAAAGCCCTCATATACATTTGCGCCACGCTGTCTCCGTTGGACATATTCCATCCCGGTGCCACAAGAGCCCCTTCATTCAGGGAAAGGTTCCAATCGGGCAGAATAAGGGAGACATCAATTTCCATTTGAGAACCCAGGCCGTTGCAGGCATCACATGCGCCATAGGGGGTATTGAAGGAAAACATTCTGGGGTCCATTTCCTCAATACTGATGTTGCAGTCAGGGCAGGCATAGTTTTGACTGAACATATATTCTTCCCCGTCTATGACATCCACAACAGCCAAACCGCCCCCGAGAGCCAATACGGTTTCCGGAGAATCGGTCAGGCGCTGCTGGATTCCCTCCCGGACAATGAGACGGTCCACCACAACTTCAATGGTATGTTTCCTGTTTTTCTCCAGGGTAATTTCCTCAGACAACTCCCGCATTTCACCGTCTATCCGTACCCTTACATATCCGTCCCTGCGGATACCGTCCAGCAGCTTGATATACTGGCCCTTTTTCCCCCGTATGAGAGGTGCCAGCAATTGGATACGGCTTCGTTCCGGCAGATTCATGATCTGATCCACCATTTGATCCACGGTCTGCTGATGAATCTCCTGTCCGCATTTGGGACAATGGGGCACCCCGATTCTGGCGAACAGCAGCCTGAGATAATCATAGACCTCCGTCACTGTGCCTACGGTAGACCGGGGATTCCGGCTGGTGGTTTTCTGGTCAATGGAGATGGCCGGGGACAGGCCTTCAATATAGTCTACATCAGGCTTTTCCATCAAACCCAGAAACTGCCTGGCATAAGCGGACAGGGATTCCACATAGCGGCGCTGTCCCTCTGCATATATGGTATCAAAGGCCAGGGAGGTTTTCCCTGAGCCGCTGAGCCCGGTCAATACGATGAATTTCTCCCTGGGTATGGAAATTTCAATATCTTTCAGATTGTGCTCCCGTGCACCTTTTATATACAGTACATTCTTATTCATCAATGTCTCCCGTTTCCTGCTCCTGTTTTTTTATCAGCTCCATAAGCTGATCCCGCAGTTTTGCTGCTGTTTCAAATTCCAAAGCAGCTGCTGCCGCCTTCATCTCCTTTTCCAGCTTCCTGATCATTCTTTCCCGTTCCTTCGCTGTCATAGCCTCACCGGCTTCATAGGGAGAGTGTTCCTCGGCGGCTTTAGTGATCTCTATCCTGTCATGCACCTGCTTCAATATGGTTTTTGGAACGATGCCGTGCTTTTTGTTATACTCCGTCTGCATAGCCCTTCGGCGATTGGTTTCGTCAATGGCATAACGCATGGAATCAGTAATGTTATCTGCATACATGATAACCCTTCCGTTTGTGTTCCGGGCTGCTCGCCCAATGGTCTGAATCAGCGAGGTCTGCGACCGCAGAAAGCCTTCCTTATCCGCATCCAGAATGGCTACAAGCGATACCTCCGGCAAATCCAGCCCTTCCCGGAGCAGATTGATGCCTACCAACACATCAAAAACACCCAATCGCAAATCCCGGACAATCTCCATTCTTTCCATGGTATCTACATCAGAATGCAGGTAACGCACCTTTACATCCATTTCCTTCAAAAAGTCGGTCAGGTTTTCCGCCATCTTTTTGGTCAAAGTGGTTATCAGCACCCGTTCCTTCCTTGCCGTTCTCTCCCTGATCTGACCTATCAGATGGTCAATCTGGCCCTGAACGGGCATGACAATAATCTCCGGATCCAGCAAGCCGGTAGGCCGGATAATCTGCTCCACCACATTGGATGACTTCTCCATTTCATAGGGACCGGGAGTTGCACTGACAAAGATGACCTGATTCAGCCTGGAGCTGAACTCCTCGAAGGTCAGGGGCCGATTGTCGAAAGCTGCGGGAAGCCTGAACCCGTACTCCACCAGTGTTTCCTTTCTGGAACGATCCCCCGCATACATGGCTCTTACCTGGGGCAGCGTTACATGGGATTCATCTACGAAAAGCAGAAAATCATCGGGAAAATAATCCAGAAGGGTATAGGGAGGTTCTCCCGGACTTCTTCCGTCCATATAACGGGAATAGTTTTCAATGCCATTGCAATACCCTATTTCCCTCATCATTTCGAGATCAAAATTGGTGCGCTGCAGCAGCCTTTGGGCTTCAAGCAGCTTGTCCTGCTCCTTGAACAGGATGACCTGCTCCTCCAGATCCTTCTCTATCATCACCATGGCTCTTTCCAGCCTGGCCCGGGAGGTGGCATAGTGTGAAGCAGGGAATACAATTGCATGGGACAGATACCCCAAAACCTCCCCGGTTAAAGCATGAATTTCTGAAATCCTGTCTATTTCATCCCCAAAAAACTCCACCCGGATTGCCTTCTCAAAGCTGTCAGCCGGAATGATTTCCAATACATCTCCCCGGACACGGAAGGTACCCCTGACAAAATTCATGTCATTGCGCTCATATTGAATGTCAACCAATTTACGGAGAACCTCATCCCGATCTCTGACCATTCCCGGCCGGAGAGAAAGCATCAAATCCCTGTATTCATTGGGATTACCCAAGCCGTAAATACAGGAGACGCTGGCAACGATGATTACATCCCTGCGTTCCAGCAGGGCTGCCGTAGCCGAGTGCCGAAGTTTGTCAATTTCGTCATTGATGGAGGCATCCTTTTCGATATAGGTATCACTGGAGGGTACATATGCTTCCGGCTGGTAGTAATCATAATAGCTTACAAAATATTCAACCGCGTTATCCGGGAAAATTTCACGAAACTCGCTGCAAAGCTGTGCAGCCAAGGTTTTATTATGTGCCAGGACCAATGTTGGACGCTGCACCCGCTCTATGACATTGGCCATAGTAAAGGTCTTCCCCGACCCGGTAATGCCGAGCAGAGTCTGATACTTCTTTCCCTCCAGGACACCCTGTGTCAATTGTTGGATGGCCTTAGGCTGATCCCCCTGAGGGGTCATGCCGGATTTGATGACAAACTTCATTATCTCCCTCCTTACGTCCATTCATTATAACATATATGTCAAGTAAATAGAACACCCGTTCTGTAATAGGTTCCGTTTCATAATTATATAATAGACAATAATATAACAGACAAAAAAGCATTCTGCCGGCAACCCCGGAAGCAAGCAGTTGAATGAAAGGTTCCCAATCCATAGGCATAGTTTCGTGATAAAATAATATATATTAATACAGAAGGCTTTGTTTAAACATCCGCCCTTTTGGACTTCCGGAGGAGGAATGGCAAATGATTCAGTATATCATCCAGCCCGGCGACAATCTTTATACCATCGGCATAAGATTCAAAACCAGCGTCAGTGCCCTGATGCAGGCGAATCATATTGCGGATCCAAATATGATTTATCCAGGACAAATACTGAACATTCCTCTGCCCCACACACCGACAGATGATATCAGCCGCCTGCCGGATATCCGGCAGGGCAGCAGCGGACCCTTTGTACTGCTGCTGCAAAGCCGATTGGCCCGCCTGGGATATTACAAGGGCAGCCTTGACGGTATTTATTCCCCCACCACCGAAGGAAGCGTAAAGCAGTTTCAGGCCAGCCGGAATTTACAGCCTACCGGTCAGGCAGATATGGATACATGGAAGCACCTGCTGGATGATACCAGGGGTTATCCTGACGCACCTCCCTATCATGGGGATATGCTGTTGTCCGGGCTGTTCATGTTATTATCCGTTGACAAGGCTGTTTTTGCTCCGGGCCAGCCGATTAGCTTTGCCCTGACCAAAATCAACCAGTCCGATCAGACCATAAAGCTGAATTACAATACCAGTCAACGCTATGATTTCAAGCTGTCCTATCCATCCGGCCGCACCTTGTGGAGATGGTCCGATGACAAATCCTTTACCCAGGTATTGGGCAGCGTTTCCCTCGCTCCCGGCCAGGTAGTTCGCTATACGGAAAAATTCACTCTGCCCCCTGCAGCACGGGAGGGAGTGTATCATGTCTTCGGGTGGAATACTGCAAAACAAATCAACCATATCAAATTGCACGTCATGATCCGTATTGAGCAGGAATCAACCTGAAGTCCCTGTTGCTTCTTTAAGCCTGACAATTTCAAACAACAGGCACCACCCACCGTCCATTAAACCGGCTGGAACACAGAAGAAAACCCAACCAGGTTTGTTCCAGTTGGGCTCTTTTTTAATGTGACGGTACTCCAATATTATAATCAGAATGTACAAAACTCCCTCTTCCCTGCTATTCGCTGAGCATCTTCCTCACTTCTTCCAATCCTCTGGCTAAGGGCGCATCCAGCTCCAGGGGAAGCTCTTTATTGGGATTCTTCAGAATAAACTCATAGGCTTCTTCCAGTTCCTCCACTTCAATATCCGGAATCACACCTTTTTTGTTTATATCCCTGCCCTTGGGTGTAAAATACTGAGCAGTTGTCAATTTGATTACATCGCCTTCCTTGAAAGGCCCTCGAATGGTTTGCACCAACCCCTTGCCAAAGGTGGGCTTTCCTATAACCACTCCTACCCCATGGTCCTGTATGGCACCGGACAGCACCTCAGATGCGCTGGCACTGTATTCATTTACCAATACTGCCATGGGAATATCAATATGTGCCTCATTTGACGTGTATTCCACACGATTTCCGTGTTTGTCCTCGCTGTACAGCACAAGGCCTTCGGGCAGCAGCATATCGCCTATGGCTGCGCATTCATCCAGCAGACCGCCCGGATTGCTGCGCAAATCCAATACCAGGCCTTTCATACCCTGGGAGTTCAGATCATTTATTGCATCAATGAAATTTTTCGAGGAATTCTTATCAAAGCTATAAAGCCAGAGATAACCCACTTCATCGTCCAGCATTTCATATTCCATATCGGGAATATCAATATTGGCTCTTACCATGGTATAATCCTTGATTTCCCCGTCGCGCAGGACGGAAATAGTAACCGATGTGCCGGGCTCACCCCGCATTTTTCTTACCGCTTCATCAAGCATGGAACCATCCACGTCTTCACCGTTAACACGGATTATTTTGTCCCCGGATACAATCCCCGCTTCCGCAGCCGGACCGTCCTTAAAAGCGTTAACAACCGTTATCATAATGTCCTCATCCATGACGGTTACCCTGAGACCTATTCCATCATAGGATCCTACCATATCAACCAGGAGGTCCTGATATTCCTCAGCCGTAAGGTAATATGTATAGGGATCATTCAAGGAAGAAACCATTCCCTTCAAGGCACCTGTCAGCAAGGTATCCAGCTCCGGCTCCTCCAGATAATCCGCCTGAATAATGCTCTTGAGTTCATTGAATTTTCGGTAGAAGTCCTTCAATTCGGTATATTCCTGAGCCTGTATTACATCGCCGTTACTGATCATCATATACTCGTTTACCCGCAAGGTAATGAAGGATGAAAAAAAGGCCGTGCAGAGAATGAGTATGATTGCTCCAAACACGGCAGCCCTTTTGCTGATCATAAGCGTCCTCCCAACTGCATGCTATCCGCATTATTCTTTATTATAGCATCTATGAATTGTTTATACAAAAGAAGTTTTCCTAATACCATATATACTTTTTTCATCAGTATATGAACAAACCGGGTCTATTCATTCCAGGGAACAAATAGATATTGGCGGCCATGCATAGACTGATGCGCCGTTTTTTTTAATCATTATATATAATTATAGACAAAAATATAAAATATCAATCCTGCTGGAGAAATCCCCCTGATATACAATCAATGGCGGTGATGGATCCCGGAAATATGCGATCTTCACAGCAATAAAAAAAGAGCCCTGCATTACTCCGAGCCCTTATCAAAATCAGCGATGCATTGCTGCAAATAATTCAATACAATAATACCTAAACCTGCAAATGCTTCCGCATGGACAGTAAGCTGGCAATCGTACCTACTATGCTGCCTATCAGAATGAACAATACAGCAATTTGATATAGAATGGCATCCAAAGGAAGCAACTGAAACAGTGAAAGCAGATTGTTCTCAATTGAAGGGCCGCCCATCCGCTTTTCCAGCAGGGAATATACTGCCGCAACCAGGCCGGAGGAAAGCACTGCCCCAAACAAGCCCAGCAGCATTCCTTCCATCAGAAAAGGCCAACGAATATACCAGTCGGTGGCACCGATATATTTCATAATATTGATCTCACGCCGCCGGGAATATACGGATAACCGAATGGTATTGTTTATTATTACCATAGCCATAGCAATCAGAATTCCTACGATGCTCAATCCGAATATGCGGGTGGTAGAGGCGATACTGGTAATGGAATCAACCACATCCTTGCTGTATTGGACCTTTTCCACAGCCTGTATACTATTTGCCTTCTCCACAATACCCTCTACAAACTCCGGTTTTATCGCCGTAATTTGAAAGGAATCGGGTAGTGGGTTGTTGGACTCATGATATCCGTCCAGCAGGTATTTCTTATCGCCCCATTCTTCCCTCCACTTATTAAGAGCCTGATGTTTGGATATGAATTGGCATTCACTTATTCCATCCCAGCTGTTGATTTGCTGCTCAATATTATCAATATCCGCCTTTGAGGTATTGTCCTTTAAAAAGACAGTAATCTCCACCTTGGATTCCAGTGAGGATACAATATTGTTAATATTCATAACCACAGCCATAACCAGGCCTAATACAAATAGTGCTGCTGCAATGGCACTGATAGAGGCCAGTGACATGATCCGATTTCGAAAAACATTCAGGAACCCCTGTCTTACCATGCGCTTCCAGGTTCTAATCTTCAAAGAAGTACTCTCCCTTCTCTTTATCTGATACAATGGTACCTTTATGAAAGGTGATTACTCTTTTCTTCATGGAATCTACTATATCCCTGGCATGAGTGGCCATCAAAACGGTGGTCCCCCGATGGTTAATCATATTAAGGATCTTCATGATTTCGCTTGCTGTTGCACTGTCCAGGTTGCCGGTAGGCTCGTCAGCCAACAGTATGGAAGGGTTGTTGACAAGTGCCCTGGCCAAAGCCGCCCTCTGTTGTTCCCCGCCGGATAATTGGCTTGGATAGTTGTTGGCTTTGGAAGCCAGACCTACCATGCTTAATACGGCGGGCACCTGCCGGCGAATCTCCTTTCTCGAAGCTTCTACAATTTCCATGGCAAATGCAACATTCTCAAAAACGGTTTTGTCGGGCAGCAAACGAAAATCCTGAAAAACTACACCCATGCTCCTCCGGTAAAAGGGAATTTCCTTTGGCTTCATTTGGGTCAAATCCCTGTCATTCACAAACAGGGCCCCGGCAGTAGGTTCAATCTCCTTCAAAAGCAGCTTGATTAAGGTGGATTTTCCGGCACCGCTTGCCCCGACTATAAAAACAAATTCCCCTCTTTCAACAATCAGATTGACATTGTTCAATGCACGAAGACCGTTTTCATATTCCTTCGTAACATTAATAAACTGGATCAAACGTCAAACCTCCCAAGTATATCTATCCCTAAGCATCATCATAATTTTAAATGTCACAGCATGATGGAAATTACGAAGATCCAGCCCCATGACCTTCTGGATTTTATCCAACCGATATACAAGTGTATTTCTATGTATAAACAGCTGTCTTGCTGTTTCACTTAAGTTCAGGCTGTTTTCAAAAAACTTGTCAATGGTTTCAAGCATTTCTCCTGTAAGAAGCTTTTTGTATTCCTTGACAAAGAGGCCTTTGCTGTATCGCTCGCACAAGTGAAGGGGAACTTCATGCAAAAAGCGTTCCAACAGCAGGGAACTGTACATATAGATCCGATTGTGGGCATTGTAAACCTTCCCGACTTCGATGGCTTTGGAGGCTTCCTCATAAGACTCCTGGAGGCGGAAGAAATTCTCCTTGATACCCCCCACTCCGATACAGGCCTTGACGGAGGTTTGGCTGAGAATGGACCGGTCAATGGATTCCGCCAATTGCATCAGCTCTTCCTCTTCCGTTTCCATGGATACCGCCTTTACCAGAGAAACTGTCATACCGTCTATCAGAATAAGCATATCCTCATTGCTGCCGGGAAAAGCCTTCTGCAGCATTTGGTAGACCTGATCCGCTTCTATACCTCTTGTACGAATGACATAGACGCAGCGGGGCAGGCCAAGCTCCAGCTTATAATCCTGAACCAGTTCCCGCAGCTCCAATTCCCCCAATTGATCCAAAAGAATGCGGCGCATAACCTCTTCCTTGTCCAATTTCCGGACGGAGTTTTCCAATTGAGTTTCCAGCAGGGAAACCATTAACAGACAATAGTTGCGAATCACCCGATTGGTGCCTTCCATGACAAGTATATAGGTAAGCTTATCAACTGTAAACTTCATATATGTTTTGTAACTGTCTATGAATATGGCTTTATCGTCTTCATCCGCCAGCCCTTCAGCAATATTTCCCAAGTGGCCTATGCGGGCTTTGTCGCTGCTGGCAACAACCATACCATTGGCATCTAGGATATCCGTATCCACCTGAAGACTTTTTACCAGTTTGTCTAAAATCTTTTGCATTCTTCTTTCCATCAACACCCTGCTCACCTGCTTTTTAGTATACATAATATAGCCAAACTTGACCAGAGGAAAGTTTTTCCACACCCGCTCAACAATATAGTCAGAAAGTATTTCTGCAATTTGAACTTTTATTTATTCACAAAGGCAGCAGAAATATTTCTCCTCAGCTTTACTATTTCTGCTCTGCTGATAAAAATCCTTCTTCCTAAATAATTTTTTATCTAAACAGCAAGAATTTTGCGGTTTGCTTACCAAATAAAAACAGTCTGCCGGGATTCGGAGCAATCCGTAAACCATTGCATCCGCATCTGCGTCCGGCAATTCTAAACAGCCTGTCTGCCGGAATAGATATGTATCAGACATCAGTATGCTTGAACCGGGGGCTGGTAGATTTGAAAATCAATACCAAATCATTGCTCTATGGAACAATAGTTATTTCCATGGCTAATTTCATTGTTCAATTGCTGGGTTTTGCCTACCGGGTATTTCTAAGCAGAATAATCGGCCCCCAGGGTATGGGGTTAGTGCAATTGGTCTACCCTGTATTTTATATCCTCGTCACCCTTACAGCAGCCGGCATCCCCGTGGCTGTCTCCCGGCTGATCTCTGAAAAAAATGCAAAGGGCGACATCCGGGGAATGCGCCGCACTATGGCCGTAGCTCTCAGCCTGGTTACGGTTATTTCCGTCAGCCTGACCCTGCCGGCTTTACTTAACCTGGATTTGATTGTAAAATTCATCATCAGAGATGAACGGACAAAGGAAGCTCTTTTTATTCTGTTTCCCTGCGTAATCTTTATCGGCCTGAGCGCGACCTTAAAAGGCTTTTTCCATGGCCAAAAGAATATTCATCCCCCTGCTTTGGCAGAAATTACAGAACAAATTACACGTATGACTGTTGCTATCGGATTGATTTTATGGTTAGCACCCGGAGAAAATTTCGCCCTGGCTGCTGTGCTGGTTATGATTGGAGCCGTTATTGGGGAAATGTCCGGCCTGTTATACCTGCATATTCACTATAATAAGGCAAAAAAAGATTTGAAGTTACAATGGCCATATATAAAGTTCAGCAGAAAACTGTCCTTTGGAACAAACAGCATAAAAAAAACGGCAAGGGCAATAGCGGCAATAGCCCTGCCGATTACAGCCACCAGCCTAATAAACTCCGTTATGTTCACTGCAAATTCCTTATTGATCCCACAAAGGCTGGCAGTCAGCGGATTAACCAGAGAACAAGCCCTGGATCTGTTCGGTATATTTTCCGGTATGGTAATGCCCCTTTTTTTTCTGCCCTTTACCATAACCAATGCGCTGTCTGTGGTTATAATTCCAAATCTTGCTGAGAGCAGGGCTTTGAACAGATGGCAGGACATAAAAAGTAAAATAAACAGAGCCATACAACTGACCTGTTATATTGCATTTCCCTCCGCCGCATTGCTGGCGGCGCTGGGCGGGCTAATCGGAGATTTGCTCTACCGGCAGCCGCTGGTTGCCACATTGTTAATTCCTCTCTCCTATGCCCTGCCCATTCATGCCCTGCAGCATACCAGCAGCAGTATCCTGAACGGTTTGGGCAGACAAAACCAAGCCGCAGCGCATTTTATAGCAGGCAGTTTCATACAACTGATTTGCACCTGGTTTCTGGCAGCCAATCCTGCCATCAACATCTGGGGAATGGTTATTGGGTTCACCTTAAGCAGTCTGACGGTTTGCACTGCCAATCTAGTTACTTTGCTTAAAACAGCGAAGTTGCCCTTCCGTTTTCCGGATTGGATCATGAAGCCGGGAGCTGCCTCCCTACTCATGGGCTTTTCGTCCGGTACGGTTTATAAAATGCTTTCCGTCAATGAAATACCTGCTTTATTGAATCTCATTATTTCCGCAGGCACCGGGTTCATCCTGTTCCTGCTTTGCTTACGGGTGATTAAGGGCATACCTGCTCGGTCACAACACCTTTTTTGAGAATGATGCCGGCATAAAGAGCTCCTTTTTACTATACAAATAATACAGTAAAAAAGTTAGGGTGAGCTCAATTTATATAACCACCAATGTAAAATTCCGGAGGAAATTCCGGGAAAAACTATAGTATAAACTCTTCCTTTTTTTTCGGCCGGGCGTCCAGCTCAGCCTTCTTTTCTTCATAGCCCGGGCGTCCCAGCAAGGCATAGGTTGCATTTTTTCCTTCCTCCACCCCGGGTTGATCAAAGGCGTTGATTTCCAAGAGTTCTCCGGTAAAGGCTGTTTCCACTTCCATAAAGTACAACAGCTGACCTACGGTAAAGGCATTGACCTCAGGAAGGGTTATCGTCCGATTCAGGCGCTTTGCCTTCAGGAGGGCATACTCGGTAGCTGCCTGTTCCGCATGAATCAGCTCATTCAGCGTATGAGCGCCCAGGAAGGATACAGCCGGAATATCTTCGAAGCCCTTGGGAATTTCCATGGATGTGCGGTATTTGCCTACTCCCAGGAAGGTAACCACCTTATCAAAAGGCCCTTCGGTATACAACTGTACCTGGGAATGCTGATCGGTTACGCCCAGTGCCTTAACCGGTGTCTGTCCGACAAAGACTTCCTCACCCTTCAGATTGTATCGTTTGCCCAGGCTTTCCGCCCAAAGCTGCGCATACCAGTCAGCCATATATTTAAGAGAGTCGGCATAGGGCATCATAACGGAAATGTTTTTCCCGGCTTTCATAGCAAGGTATTGCAGGGCAGCTGCCATATAGGCAGGGTTTTTGTATACATCCCCTGTTTTGCATATCTCATCCATATAAGCGGCTCCGGCCAGCATCTCCTGGATATCAATACCGCAAACCGCTGCCGGCAGTAATCCAACCGGGGTCAACTCCGAAAATCTGCCGCCCACACCTCCGGGTATGTAATAGGTTTTCAGTTTATGCTCCCCGGCAATCCTTATCAGGTTGCCCTTTTCCCTGTCGGTGGTGGCAATTATATGGTCCCTGTATCCTTCCCCCAACTCGTTTTTAAGCATATCCCAAACAATCAAAAGCTGAGCCATGGTCTCCGATGTGCTGCCGGATTTGGTAATGACATTGAACATGGTTTTTTTCACATCAATGATTTCAAACAATGCCTTCATTCGTTCCGGGTCAACATTGTCCGCTACATAGAACCGGGGGCATCCTCCCCGCTGCTCTTCGGATAATTCATTGTAGTGCATATGGTTCAATGCCTGCTGTACGGCAATAGGCCCCAGGGCAGAGCCGCCGATGCCAAGCACCACGAATGCATCAAATTTATCCTGGATTTCAGACGCTGTCTTCAGGATATCCTCTATGATGTCACCTTGATTATGAGGAAGATCCCTCCAATCCATTTTGCCTTCCGCTCTTTTTGTTACCATGGCCTGGGCCGCTGTTTTCAACTTATCTTTCAGGGAATTAACGGATTCTTTTGTGATTCCCTGTTCCTTCCCTATCATATCCGCCATCATATTGTTGAAGTCAAATGTTATCCTCATGGATTCCTTCCATTGCTGAGAATCATATCGTTTCATAATTGCATCTCCCTTCCGGCTTATTTTTTTGCCGCGCCATCGTTTGATGAATTGTAATAATTTCAACATTTCCCAATAATATATATATTCTAGCATATGAATGAAGGTTGTACTATATCATGGTGCGAATAATCCACTTGCCGTCCCTGTAGTTCAACATGACGGCACCATGCAAATCATTCCGGTAAACCACTATATTTCTTTGTTCCAGTCTTTCCAGGGTTTGGGGAGAAGGGTGTCCGAAAAAGTTAATCCCCGACTGGATCACGGCTGCTTCCGGAGAGACTGCATCCAGGAAAGCCTCTGTACTGGAAGAATTACTGCCATGATGAGGTACCTTCAATATGCATGCCTGCTTTTCCATTCTTTTGGATAAAAAATATTCCACCCCTTTTTCAATGTCCCCGGTAAAAAGTACGGAAGCGTCCCCGCATTCCAGCAGCAAAACCAGTGAAAGATTATTCTCATTTCCCTGATACAATGTTGAGGCGATTTTCTCTTCAGGATAAAGAACATGGAGCCATGTTTCCTTTCCTATACAATAGGATTGTCCTTTGTCTGCCATAAATACCTGAATGCCTTTTTCGCTGACAATTTTCTTCAATTCCAAATAAACCGGACTTGCCTCCCCCGGCGGGTATTCCATAAATGCTGCGGTTTTCAATTGATCCAAAACGCAGAGCAATCCGCTGATATGGTCATCATGTCCGTGGGACATTACCACCAAGTCCAAGGAGGCAATGCCGTTTTTCAAAAGGAAGGGCAGCAGGATATCCTCCCCGACCTCCGTCCCCGCCTGTCCTCCGCCGTCCAGTAATATGTTTTTGCCGTCCGGAGTTTGAATGAAGCAGCAATCACCCTGACCCACATCCAAAAAAACAATTTTCAGCTCCCTGGGTGCTGTCAAACCCGACAACAGCTTTCCTGCAAGAAACACTGCTATCAACATCATGCAAACAAGGGAAGGATGACGGATAAAGGCAGGTCTCTCCCGGGAAATAATCCATAGAAGCAGGTAAGCAATGATAATGGCAAAGACAGAAGGGGATACCACCCTGAAAAAGGAAAAGGGAAGCCCCATTGCAAAATCTGTAACCATGAAAATCAGGCGGCAGAGAAAACGGATGGGGATGGCTGCAATGGCAGCTGCAGGCAGGAAAACCATTCCTGACAGGATGAGCAGAAAGCCTCCTGCAGTGACTACTCCTAACACAGGCAGCACCAATATGTTTGCAAGAACAGACACCGGCGAAACAAGATTAAAATAATAAGCAGTCAACGGAAGCGTGCCCAATTGGGCTGACAAACCTGCAGCAATAAGGGAGGAGATTTTTTTCGGAAGAAATTTGAATGCTTTTTGGATGGGCTGGTGTAACAATGCTATGGAGCAGACGCTTATAAAGGACAATTGAAAACTGATTTCCTGGATATCCATAGGCCGGATTAACAATATGAGAAATGCGGCAGTGGCAATGCTGTTGATTAAATCAGATTTTCTTCCCAGCGCTTTACCGGTAAGATAGATAAGGGACATGATTACTGCTCTTACAACTGATGGGGAGGCGCCGGTCATAAGACAGTAAAAAATAAGAATGACAGCCTGGAACAGCAGAGCCGTCCCCTTCCGCAGCCGCAATACAGATTGTATTATACTCAGTAAAACAACAAGGTAACCGATGTGCAGGCCGGAGATTGCCAGTATATGTGCAAGGCCGGTTCTGGTAAAGGCATCTTCCGATTCCGGCTCAATCAGCCAGCGCTGCCCCAGCAAAACAGCCTTTAAGAAATTGCCTTCCCTGCCACCGACTGCCTGCTCCAATACCTCGGATGACCCATCGCGGAACATGGCAAGAATCCTATCCAGGGAAAGTGAAGAGCCTTTTCCAATCAAAGCAGTATTCCGCTCTTTTGCCGAAACAATATTATAAATACCCCGGCGTTTCAGGTAACTTCCATAGTCGAAGCCCTTTGGGTTTCTCGGACCGGAAGGTTCCTTGACAGTACCGGTTACCTGGAGTAAATCACCGGTTTTATAAGTATTATGGATTTTTGTTTCCTTGCCGAAAGCATCGGGATACACACTGACCTTTATCCTTGTCCTGATCGGGTATATAAGATCATCCACCTTCACAGCCGTGGATTGTATAACATAAATTGCCCTGTCCTCTTCTATCTGAGGAGCACCTGTAACCACTCCCTGCAGGCTGATTTCCATACCGGAAAAGGGTGCCAGCGGGTTGCTGCGCTCCTTGAAAACGGCTCCCCTCAGACAGCCAAACAGGAGAATCAGCGCAAGCAGAATGTGAAACAGGGCTTTTTTTCGAAACAAAACACCGGCTGCGGCAATCGCTGTCATTACCGGCAGCAGATATATGGGTTTCACCGGAAAACAGATGGAAAAAACAATACCTGCTGCGTACACAGCCAGGAACCACAAAACAGGCCTTTTTACCCAAATGTCCCATTTTTTCTTCAAAAATCTCACCTGCCGATGAAACTTTTCCGGATGCAATACGTCTATTGAATGTGATTACCATATATCCGGGTATTACATGATTGTTATTTTGTCAGGCAGCATTATGTTTTTATTGAAAGTGATAATTAACATGTGTGCAAAACATATACATTTTGTTAAAATATATCTGTGTTGCAAAAATTAACAATCTGTCATGCGATTCCAGTTTAATAGATACATATTCAGAATGCAAGATCGTCTTCAAAATTGTCCCAGCTTGTATGCCCCGATATACACGCCGCCAAAAAAATCAATATATATTCAAGTAAATTAATAATACGGGAAAGGAACAGTAAGATGGAATTATTAAGAATTGAAAATCTGACAAAAACAATCCGCAAAAAAAAGATACTGGACAGCATATCCCTAACGGTAAACTCCGGAGAGATTGTAGGTTTTCTGGGGCCCAACGGCGCGGGTAAAACTACCACAATCAAGTTAATTCTGGGGCTTTTCCGCATTACCGAGGGTAGCATCAGTATTTGCGGCCACGACGTTACCACGGATTTTGAGAATGCCATGAAAAATGTGGGCGGCATCGTGGAAAACCCCGATCTCTACAAGAGGCTGACGGGAAGGGAAAACCTGGAGTACTTTGCTTCCATGCATGACGGTATTGATAAGGAGAGCATCGATGGCATTGTGGAACTGGTCAAAATGTCGGAGCGTATCGACCATAAGGTCAAAACCTACTCATTGGGTATGTGCCAGCGGATAGGCATAGCCCAGGCTCTCCTTCACAATCCACGGCTCCTTGTTCTGGATGAACCTACCAACGGCCTGGATCCTTTGGGGATAAAGGAGTTAAGGGATTTGCTGAAATATCTTTCCACGGAAGCCGATGTGGGTGTCTTTATTTCCAGCCATTTGCTGTCAGAAATGGAGCTCATGTGCGACCGGATCTATATAATTGACAACGGCGTTATAATCGGGGAGAAGCGCATCCATCAGGAAGAGGAAACCGTTAATGACAACATATATCAGTATACATTTGTCACAGACAACAATGAAAAAATACTGGGGTATTTCAAGAAACGCAAGGCTAATTGCGAGATTGTAAACGGCGGTGTAAATGTTGTATTGAAGCAAAGTGAGATTCCGGATATAATTTCACAATTGGTTCACGAAAATATAAGAATATACGCTGTCAACCAAAAACACAGAACCCTGGAACAGGATTTTCTGTCTATGACCACCGGCAGCAAGACGCAAATCAGATAAGAAAATATTGATGGGAGATAGGGTGCTATGAAAAGCTTTTTAAGACAAGTCAAAT
>DUOI01000020.1 GCA_012838915.1 Clostridiales bacterium | reverse complement strand
TAATGCCCGGCGACAATATCCGGATGACCATCAAGCTCATTACTCCCATTGCTATTGAGGAAGGTCTGCGCTTTGCTATCCGTGAAGGCGGCAGAACCGTCGGAGCAGGGGTTGTTACCTCCATTATAGAATAATTACGGCCCTGTATGCTTATGAAACAATGGGAATTCGTTAAATATATAAGTAAGGGGTTTTTCCCCTTGCTTATTTTTTGAAAGCCGGCTTATTGACACCGATTTTCCAGTGTGATAAATTATATAGGTATTATCTTTATTATGAGTAAACAGTGATTCCGTTTTCCGGCAACAATGCCGTAAAACCGGATTCCGGTCGTTAAGCGAGGTGGGAACAATGAGAGTTAGAGTAACTATGGCTTGTACCGAGTGTAAACAGCGTAATTACAACACCATGAAGAATAAGAAAAACGATCCTGATCGTATGGAATTGAAGAAATACTGTAAATTCTGTAAGGAACATACCCTCCACAGAGAAACAAAGTAAAAGTCTTTTCCATGAGTTCAGGATAAGGATGTGAAAAAATGGCGAAGGAAAGGGATACCTCCAAAAAGCAGGTTGTGAGTGAAAAGAAACGGTTGAGCATCAGGAAGTATTTTCGGGGTGTTGCTTCCGAAATGAAAAAGGTTTCCTGGCCGTCCCGGAAGGAATTAATGAATACGACTATGGTAGTATTGGCCTTTATTCTGATCTTTTCTGTTGTCGTAGGCATTATTGATTTAGGTCTGGGCAAACTTCTTGAACTGATTACTTAAGAGAAGGAGGGGGGTCGAGGGAAAGCCTGGACCCTTGGTTTATGTCTGAAATAGATAATACACAAGGAAAATGGTATGTCATTCACACTTATTCCGGCTATGAGAATAAAGTGAAAGCCAACCTTGAAAAGACAATTCAAAACCGCAGCCTCCAAGATCTGATTTTTGAAATCAGAGTGCCGATGGAGGAACATATTGAGGAAAAGAACGGTCGCAGAAAAGCTGTCATGCGGAAAATTTACCCGGGTTATGTTCTGGTTAAAATGATTATGACCGATGAATCCTGGTACATCATCCGTAACACACGGGGTGTAACCGGCTTTGTAGGCCCGGGTTCCAAGCCTATTCCCTTGACCGATGACGAAATCCGTGCCATGGGAGTGGAATTCATCCCCGTTAAATTGGATGCGGAGATAGGCGACAATGTGCGGGTGACCTCGGGTCCTCTGGAAAACTTCATCGGTACCATTGAGGAAATCTATCCCGACAAACAGAAGGTTAAAGTTCTGATTTCCATGTTTGGCAGGGATACTCCTGTTGAATTGGAATATCATCAAATCCAAAAGATATAGAGCATGTAATCATGTAAGGAGGTGTGTACAATGGCAAAGAAGGTCGCCGGATATGTTAAATTGCAGATTCCCGCCGGCAAGGCAACACCTGCACCACCGGTAGGCCCTGCCCTGGGTCAGCATGGTGTTAATATTATGGGCTTCTGCAAGGAGTTCAATGAGAAAACAGCCAAACAAGCGGGAATGATCATTCCTGTTGTAATAACCGTCTATCAGGATCGATCCTTCACATTCATCACTAAGACGCCGCCTGCTGCTGTTTTGATTAAAAAAGCAGTCGGGATCGACAAGGCATCTGACAGGCCTAATGTGAATAAGGTAGCGAAACTGACTAAAAAGCAGGTTCAGGAAATTGCGGAAATTAAAATGCCCGATTTGAATGCAGCCAGCCTGGAAGCTGCTATGAGCATTGTTGCCGGAACCGCCCGCAGCATGGGCGTTACCGTAGAAGAATAAGGATTTTTATTCCATAATAAAAAAGTGGCAGGGAATCCGTTAATTGAGGAAACCCGCTATGACCACAGGGAGGAATGTTAAGTGAAACGCGGAAAGAAATATCTGGAAAGTGCCAAGCTTGTTGACCGCAGCAAGTTATACGATCCGACAGAAGCGCTGGACTTGGTTCAGCAGATTTCAAAAGCAAATTTTGATGAAACTATTGAAGTATCCGTTCGACTGGGTGTCGATCCCCGGCATGCCGACCAGCAGGTTCGCGGAGCCGTTGTCTTGCCCCATGGAACAGGCAGGACCGTTAAGGTACTTGTAATTGCCAAGGGCGAGAAAGCCAGGGAAGCGGAAGAAGCCGGTGCCGACTTTGTAGGCGCTGAAGATATGATTGCAAAGATCCAGAATGAAAACTGGTTTGGATTTGATGTATGCGTAGCCACCCCCGATATGATGGGCCTGGTGGGACGTCTCGGACGCATTTTAGGCCCCAAGGGCCTGATGCCCAACCCCAAATCCGGTACGGTAACCATGGATGTAGCCAAGGCCATCAAGGACATTAAAGCCGGTAAAGTGGAGTACAGGGTGGATAAATCCGCCATCATTCATGTACCCATTGGTAAGAAGTCCTTTGGCACAGAGAAGCTGAATGAAAATCTTCAGACTCTGATAGATGCCATTATCAAGGCTAAGCCCGCTGCCGCCAAGGGAACCTATATGCGCAGTGTGGTAATATCCGGCACCATGAGCCCCGGTATACGGGTAAATGCTGCCAAGTTTGTATAGAAATCTTCATTTCCGGGATTGGGTTTTCCGTTACAGAAAATTCTGCTTGACAATTCCCGGGGGAATGTACTATACTTCCACATGACATTTGAATTTAATTGGAGCATGGTCTTATCGTAGACAGCAGGTGCTTTAAGCTTAAACCTACAGCCTGCCGAGGTAAGGGAATGTATTGATAATACTGCCCTCTTGCCTTTTGGCATGAGGGCTTTTTTGATACAGCCTTTCTGTGATAAGCAACGCCCCATAAAGATTTAGCAGGGAAGGAGGTGCTGTGGAAAATGTCTGCCAGAGAAAAAAAGGAACAAATTGTAGCTGAAATCAAACAGAAGTTAGCCGATTCCAGCAGTGCAATCCTGATTGACTATCGCGGATTGACGGTTGAAGAGGTTACGCAGCTGAGAAGTGAATTTCGCAAAAATGATGTGGACTATAAGGTATATAAAAACACTTTGACAGAGCTGGCCGCCAAGGAATTGGGTATGGATGATCTGACACCCTTCCTGAAGGGCCCCACTGCCATTGCTTTTGGAGTGAAGGACCCGGTGGCACCCGCCAAGATTCTTACCGAAGGCATGAAGAAGCTCAAGAAAATGCAGTTTAAGGTGGGTGTAGTAGACGGACGGATCATTGATGTAAACGGAATTAAAGCACTGGCTGAGCTGCCCTCCAGGGAGGAACTCATTGCCAAAATGCTGGGCAGCATGAATGCTCCCATATCCGGCTTGGTCAATGTATTGGGCGGTACTATGCGTTCCCTGCTTTATGCTTTGAATGCAGTGAAGGAATCCAAGGAAGCGTAAAAATAAAATTATATTTTTAGGAGGATTTTTGAAATGAATAAACAGGAAATATTGGATGCTATAAAAAATATGACGGTATTGGAGCTTTCCGAATTGGTAAAGGCTCTTGAAGAAGAATTCGGTGTCAGCGCTGCTGCTCCCGTTGCAGTTGCTGCTGCCCCCGCTGCAGGCGCTGCTGCTGCTCCTGCTGAGGAAGAAAAGACAGAGTTTGATGTTGTTCTGACTGAAGTTGGCTCTGAAAAGATCAAGGTTATCAAGGTTGTCCGTGAAGTAACCGGGCTGGGCCTGAAGGAAGCCAAGGATCTGGTAGAGGCTGCTCCCAAAGCAGTTAAGGAAGGCCTTTCCAAGGAAGATGCCGAGGCCATCAAGGCTAAATTTGCTGAAGTTGGAGCTAAGGTAGAATTAAAGTAATTGATACGGACGCAAAAAAACAGGAGCTCTTTTGAGGATTGAGCTCCTTATTTTTTTGCATTTTCTTCGGTTGAAACAAAAAACAACCCTTGACAATATTACAACCCTATGATAAGATCGTAAATTGCATTAATAGTTTTATGTACAATCTGTTTCGATAAACCTTGTTGTTAAAACTAATTGGTTAATGCCGTTTTCAATGATGTTAACTCTATTTTACACTGAATAAGGTATAAAATGCAAGGGTATAATATATATTAATGCCCATTTACTTATTTTTCCACAACGACCAAGATATTTTTGGAATGTTAACTATACTTAAGGGGTGAGATGTACATGTTGCATCCAGTACAGCTAGGAAAGAGAACCAGGATGAGCTATTCCAAGATTGATGAAGTTCTGGAAATGCCCAACCTCATCGAAGTACAGAAGAACTCGTATAAATGGTTTCTCACAAAGGGACTTCAGGAGGTTTTTGAAGACATATCTCCCATCACTGATTATACTGAAAATCTCGTTCTCGAGTTTGTAGACTATTATTTGGACGAGAATCCCAAATACTCAGTGGAAGAATGTAAGGAACGGGATGTTACCTACTCCAAACCGCTCAAGGTGCGGGTGCGGCTGATCAACAGAGAGACAGGCGAGGTAAAGGAACAAGAGGTATTCATGGGTGATTTTCCCATTATGACCGATCAGGGAACCTTTATCATCAACGGAGCAGAACGTGTTATAGTCAGCCAGCTGGTTCGATCCCCCGGTGTCTATTATGCAGAACAAATCGACAAAACGGGTAAAAAACTTTATTCTGCCACTCTTATTCCCAATCGCGGCGCATGGCTGGAATACGAAACCGATTCCAATGATATAGTTTATGTTCGTGTGGACCGTACACGAAAAATCAATATTACTGTTCTCCTGCGGGCTCTTGGATTCGGCACTGATACGGAAATCAAAGAGCTTCTGGGGGAAAATGAACGCCTTTTGGCCACCATTGACAGTGATAACACCAATTCGGTGGAGGAAGGCCTTTTGGAAATTTATAAACGATTGCGGCCCGGTGAACCTCCGACCGTGGAAAGTGCCAATCAATTGCTCAGAACCTTGTTTTTTGATCCCAAAAGATATGATCTGGCCCGGGTAGGCCGTTATAAATTCAACAAAAAGCTGGCTTTGGCGTCCCGCATTGCAGGAAGACGCCTGGCAGGACGGGTTGTTGATCCCCTTTCCGGTGAAATTCTTGCAGAAGCCGGGGAAAAGCTGACCCGTGAAAAGGCGGAGCAGATACAAAATGCCGGCATCAATGAAGTCTTCATCCAACTGGATACCGACAAAACAGTAAAGGTACTGGGCAACAATTTTGTTGATGCCGGAGGCTATCTGAGCTTCGACCCCAGGGAAGTGGGTATTAATGAAAAAGTACATTATCCTACATTTAAAGCAATCCTGGATCAGGAGCTGAATGAAGAAGAGCTGAAGGCCGCCTTGAGGGACTCCATAGATGAATTGATTCCCAAGCATATTATTATCGATGATATTATAGCATCCATCAGTTACAATCTTCACCTGGCAGACGGAGTAGGACATATCGATGATATCGACCATTTGGGCAACCGCAGACTCCGCTCCGTCGGTGAACTGCTGCAGAATCAGTTCCGAATCGGCTTGTCCAGAATGGAAAGGGTTATCAAGGAAAGGATGACCATACAGGATATTGATGTGGTAACACCGCAGGCTTTAATTAATATCCGCCCTGTTACCGCTGCCATAAAGGAGTTTTTCGGCAGCAGTCAGTTGTCCCAATTCATGGATCAAACCAATCCCCTGGCAGAGCTTACCCATAAGAGAAGGCTGAGCGCTTTGGGCCCGGGCGGTTTAAGCCGTGAGCGGGCCGGTTTTGAGGTGCGTGACGTTCACTATTCCCACTACAGCCGCATGTGCCCGATTGAAACACCTGAAGGTCCCAATATCGGGCTGATTGGTTCATTGAGCACCTACGCCAGGATCAATGAATACGGCTTTATTGAGGCTCCCTACAGGAAGGTGGATCACGAAAAACAGGTAGTTACCGATGAGATTGTGTATCTTACTGCCGATGAAGAGGACGAGTACATTATAGCCCAGGGAAATGAACCCCTGGATGAAGAGGGGCATTTTATAGACGAACGGGTTATGGTTCGCCATCGTGAGGAAATCCTGGAAGTTCCCCGGGACCAGGTGGACTTTATGGACGTTTCTCCCAAGCAATTGGTATCCGTTGCCACCGCCATGATTCCCTTCCTGGAAAATGACGATGCCAACCGTGCGCTGATGGGCGCTAACATGCAGCGGCAGGCAGTGCCTCTTATTAAACCGGAAGCGCCGATCATCGGCACAGGTATGGAATACAAGGCAGCCAAGGATTCGGGCGTTGTCGTCATAGCCAAAGAATCCGGAGTAGTCAAAAAGGTATCCTCCGATTTGATTATCATAAAAGGAGACGATAATAAGGAATATCGTTATGATTTACTGAAATTCAAACGTTCCAACCAGGGTACCTGCATCAATCAGCGGCCCATCGTTTCCGAAGGGGAAATTGTAACCAAGGGTCAGACCATTGCTGACGGTCCTTCCACCAATGAAGGCGAGATAGCCCTTGGGCGTAATGTTCTGGTCGGGTTCATGTCCTGGGAGGGTTACAATTATGAGGACGCGGTTCTGATCAGTGAGAAGCTGGTTAAGGATGATGTCTTTACTTCCATTCATATAGAAGAGTACGAATCTGATGCCAGGGATACCAAATTGGGTCCTGAGGAAATCACCAGGGATATCCCCAATGTGGGCGAAGAGGCCTTGAAAGATCTGGATGAAAGAGGAATCATCCGAATCGGCGCCGAGGTTCGGGCCGGGGACATTCTTGTAGGCAAGGTTACTCCCAAGGGAGAGACCGAGCTTACCGCAGAAGAGCGCCTGCTTCGCGCCATCTTCGGAGAAAAGGCCCGTGAAGTGCGGGATACCTCCTTAAAAGTGCCTCATGGAGAAAGCGGCATTGTAGTGGATGTCAAGGTATTTACGCGGGAAAACGGAGATGGACTGCCTCCGGGCGTCAACCAGTTGGTACGTGTTTACGTGGCACAGAAAAGAAAGATATCGGTAGGCGATAAAATGGCAGGCCGCCACGGGAACAAAGGCGTTATATCCAGGGTTCTTCCGGAAGAGGATATGCCCTTCCTGCCTGACGGCACACCTCTCGAAATCTGCCTGAATCCCCTGGGAGTTCCCTCCCGTATGAATATCGGCCAGGTACTGGAGGTTCACCTGGGTATGGCTGCCAAGGTCAAGGGCTGGCATATTGCCACCCCGGTATTTGACGGCGCATCGGAAATTGATATTATGGATACGCTTGAAATGGCAGGCTTAAGCCGTGACGGGAAAATGACGGTTTACGACGGGCGTACCGGTGAGCCTTTTGACAGCCCGGTTACCGTAGGCTATATGTACTTCCTGAAGCTGGCACACCTGGTTGATGACAAAATACACGCCCGTTCCACCGGCCCCTATTCCCTGGTTACCCAGCAGCCCCTGGGCGGAAAGGCTCAGTTTGGCGGGCAGCGCTTCGGAGAAATGGAGGTTTGGGCGCTGGAAGCATACGGTGCTGCACATACCCTGCAGGAAATCCTGACGGTGAAGTCCGACGATGTGGTGGGCAGAGTCAAAACCTATGAGGCCATTGTAAAGGGTGAAAACATTCCGGAACCCGGTGCTCCCGAGGCTTTCAAGGTACTGATCAAGGAACTTCAAAGCCTGGCCCTTGATGTCAAGGTTATGGGCGGCGAAGATGAGGAAATGCACATTAAGGAAGACATTGATGATGATGTAGGAGGCCTTGATATCAATATCGAAGGCCGGGAAGAGCTGGAGCAGGCGGAAGAGGACGATGAATTCTCAGACGACGATCTGGACTTTGATTTGGATGAAATTGCAGCCATTCCCGATCTGGACGATAACAGTACCGAAAGCGATGAGGACGAAGAAGATACTGATGATTTGTTTGAGGATCTGGACCTGGACGATGATGAGGAATAATAATTAGTAGAAAGGGAGAGATGGCCTTTGTTTGAGCTGAATAATCTGGATGCCATTAGGATTGGTCTGGCTTCTCCGGACAGAATCCGGGAATGGTCCCGAGGCGAGGTAAAAAAGCCCGAAACCATTAATTATCGAACCTTAAAGCCCGAAAAAGACGGCTTATTCTGTGAAAAAATCTTTGGCCCCCAGAAAGACTGGGAATGCCATTGTGGAAAATATAAGAGAATACGTTACAAAGGAATTATCTGTGACCGTTGCGGTGTGGAGGTTACCCGATCCAAGGTACGTCGTGAGCGGATGGGGCATATTGAATTAGCCGCACCGGTATCCCATATTTGGTATTTTAAAGGAATCCCCAGCCGTATGGGGCTGCTGTTGGATATGTCTCCCCGTTCCCTGGAGAGAATATTGTATTTTGCTTCTTATGTGGTGATAGATCCCGGTGAAACGGAACTGGCAAAAAAGCAGCTGCTTAACGAAAGGGAATATCGGGAAATCTACGAAAAATACGGCGATAGCTTCCGCTGCGGCATGGGAGCGGAAGCGGTAAAGGAATTACTCAGGGAAATCGATCTGGACGCCCTTTCCCGTGAACTCCGTTCAGACTTGAAATCTTCCACCGGGCAGAAAAGGGTTCGCATAGTAAAGCGCCTGGAAGTAGTGGAGGCTTTCAAAAAATCCGGGAATCTGCCTGAGCATATGATCCTGGATGTAATTCCTGTTATCCCGCCCGAGCTGCGGCCAATGGTACAGCTGGACGGCGGCAGGTTCGCCACCTCTGATTTGAATGACCTTTACCGCAGGATTATCAACCGCAACAACCGCCTGAAAAGGCTGTTGGATCTTGGCGCTCCGGACATTATCGTGCGAAATGAAAAGCGTATGCTGCAGGAAGCGGTGGATGCTCTGATTGATAACGGCAGAAGGGGCCGTCCGGTTACCGGCCCGGGCAATAGGCCGCTTAAGTCCTTAAGCGATATGCTGAAGGGAAAGCAAGGCCGCTTCCGTCAAAACCTGCTGGGCAAGAGGGTTGACTATTCCGGCCGTTCCGTTATCGTAGTAGGGCCGGAGCTTAAAATGTTTCAATGCGGCCTCCCCAAGGAAATGGCGCTGGAGCTTTTCAAGCCCTTTGTCATGAAACGGTTGGTGGAAAAAGGCCTGGCGCATAATATAAAAAGTGCAAAGCGCATGGTGGAGCGAGTCAGGCCGGAGGTATGGGATGTAGTAGAGGAAGTCATCAAAGAGCATCCCGTGCTTTTAAACCGGGCCCCCACCCTGCACCGTCTGGGCATCCAGGCCTTTGAGCCGGTGCTGGTAGAAGGCCGCGCCATAAAACTGCATCCGCTGGTATGCCCTGCCTATAATGCTGACTTTGACGGAGACCAGATGGCGGTACATGTGCCCCTGTCCGTGGAAGCTCAGGCGGAAGCCCGATTCCTGATGCTGGCTGCAAACAACATATTGAAGCCTCAGGACGGCCGGCCTGTTGTCACTCCCACCCAGGACATGATACTGGGCTGCTACTACCTGACCATTGAAAAGGCAGGCGAAAAGGGAGAAGGCAAGATTTTTTTGGATGCCAACGAAGTCATTATGGCATATGATGAAGGATCCATAGACCTTCATGCCCGAATAAAAATGCGGGTAACCAGGGAGATCGAAGGCAAAAAGATATCCCGTCTGATAGATGTAACCGCCGGCAGGGTTATTTTCAATGAAGCCATTCCCCAGGACCTGGGATTCAAGGATCGCAGCAATCCCGATGAAATGTTTGATCTGGAAGTCAACACTACCGTAGACAAGACGGTGCTGGGGCAGATTGTAGATAAATGCTTCCATAAATACGGAGCTACTGAAACCTCAATTGTACTGGACAAAATCAAGGAACTGGGATTCCATTACTCAACAAAAGGCGCCCTTACAGTAAGTGTATCCGATATGATTGTTCCGAAGGAAAAGAAGGAGCTTCTGAAAAAAGCCGAAGAAGAAATTCAAAAGATACACCGCCAGTACCGCAGAGGATTGATTTCCGATGAGGAGCGCTACGAGAGAGTAATCGATACCTGGAATGAAACCACAGATGAGGTTACCCAGGCCCTCAGAGAGGCTTGGAACGAATTCAACCCCGTTAATATGATGGCTACCTCCGGTGCCCGGGGCAGCATCAACCAGATACGTCAGCTGGCCGGTATGCGTGGTTTGATGGCCAATCCCGCCGGTAAGATCATCGAGCTGCCCATTCGTGCCAACTTCCGGGAAGGCCTCACCGTTCTGGAATTCTTTATTTCCACCCATGGGGCCAGGAAGGGCCTGGCGGACACTGCTCTCAGGACCGCCGACTCCGGGTATCTGACCCGGCGCCTGGTCGACGTCAGTCAGGATGTTATCGTGCGTTCAGAGGACTGCTTTGCCGGTTCAGGCGAAAAAATCCGGGGCATTGTGGTTGAGGAAATCCGGGAAGATGATGAAGCCATTGAACCCTTTGAAGACAGGATTATCGGGCGCTATACAGCCGACCCCGTTATTCATCCGGAATCAGGCGAGGTAATCATAGGGGAAAACCAATTGATTACACCGGCCGCAGCAAGATCCATCAAGGAAGCAGGCATCAGCCAATGCCATATCCGCTCGGTTTTGACCTGCAGAGAAGAGCACGGCGTGTGTGCAAAATGCTATGGCAGCAACCTGGCAACCGGAGATCCGGTCAACATCGGTGAGGCAGTGGGTATCATTGCGGCCCAGTCCATAGGGGAACCGGGAACCCAGTTAACCATGAGAACCTTCCATACCGGGGGTATCGCGGGAGACGACATTACCCAGGGTCTTCCCAGGGTGGAGGAGCTGTTTGAAGCCAGAAAACCCAAAGGCCTTGCCATTATCTCGGAGATTTCCGGCCGGGTTAATATCAAGGAACAAAAAAAGAAACGGGAAATTACAATTACCAACGACAGCGAAGGGGAGTCCAAAAGTTATCTGATTCCCTATGGCTCCCGCATCAAGGTGGAAGACGGCCAGAAGGTGGAGGCCGGTGACGAATTAACCGAAGGCTCCATCAATCCCCATGATATCCTGAAAATCAAGGGATTGAAGGGCGTTCAGGCTTACCTGCTGCAGGAAGTGCAGAAGGTTTACCGGCTGCAGGGTGTTGACATCAATGACAGGCATATTGAAGTTATCGTCCGGCAAATGCTGCGTAAGGTACGTGTGGAGGATGCGGGGGATACCGATCTGCTGCCCGGCGGCCTGGTTGATATCTTCGAGTTTGAAAGGGAAAATGAGCGTGTCATAGCAGAAGGCAAAATGCCTGCTCAGGCTAAGCGTGTTCTGCTGGGCATCACCAAGGCATCCCTGGCTACCGAATCCTTCCTGTCCGCCGCTTCCTTCCAGGAGACCACAAGGGTGCTGACCGAAGCTGCCATTAAAGGTAAAAGCGATCCCCTTGTAGGCTTGAAGGAGAATGTCATTATCGGCAAGCTGATCCCTGCAGGTACGGGCATGAGCCGCTATCGTGACATTGAAATAAAAACGGTCAGCCGGGAAGAGGATGTTCCAGATGAGCCGGAAGATTCCATCGAGCTGGAACTGCCTTCTGAAAGCAGCCTGCCGGATGTTTAGGAGTAAAAGGATTTTTATTGACAGCTTTGGAATGGAGTGCTAAAATACTTAAGTGCGCTAATTTCTGAGTATTGCCTCAAGGTGTAGCTGCGGTGTCCGTAATAGGAGGCTGCCGCAGCTGCAATATTTGTTATTTGGAGAGAAGAGCGCGGAATAATTAAGTAACCGTCCCATTAAATATTTTGGATGATATACCGGATACCGATAATTTTGAAAGGAGGTGGGGGGAAATGCCAACAATCAGTCAATTGATTCGCAAGGGAAGAAAGCAGGAGGAATACAAGTCCGATGCACCCGCTCTGAATGAGTCTCCTCAGAAGCGCGGCGTGTGCACAGCAGTCAGGACAACCACCCCTAAGAAACCCAATTCTGCCTTGAGAAAAATTGCCAGGGTTCGTTTGGTCAATGGTATTGAAGTTACCGCTTATATACCGGGTATAGGCCACAACCTTCAGGAACACTCAGTGGTCTTGATCAGAGGAGGCAGGATAAAAGATCTACCCGGTGTGCGTTATCATATTATTCGTGGGGCTCTGGATACGGCAGGCGTGGCCAACAGGATGCAGGCCAGATCCAAATACGGAGCCAAAAGACCTAAGAAGTAAGTTTTATCGGCGACATATATCATGAAGGATAAGCCCGGATAAGAGAAGTGTTGCCATACCTTGAAAGGAGGTAAACAGATGCCAAGAAAAGGCTATATAGTAAAGCGCGATGTACTTCCCGATCCCATATACGGCGATAAAGTTGTTACAAAGCTGATCAACCAGATTATGCTGGATGGGAAACGCGGTATCGCTCAGAAAATATGCTACGGAGCCTTTGATCTGAT
This sequence comes from Clostridiales bacterium, assembly GCA_012838915.1. GTDB lineage: Bacteria > Bacillota > Clostridia > Caldicoprobacterales > DTU083 > DTU083. The sequence goes on along the minus strand of DUOI01000020.1, from coordinate 3,732 downwards.
TAAAGAGAAGACAGGGAAAGATCCCATGGAGGTATTTGAACAGGCATTGAACAATATTATGCCCGTGCTGGAAGTAAAGGCCAGAAGGGTTGGAGGTGCCACCTATCAGGTACCTATAGAGGTGCGGCCTGAAAGGCGTCAGACTTTGGGACTGCGCTGGCTGGTCAACTATTCAAGAGCCAGGGGCGAAAAAACCATGGTAGAGCGGTTGGCCGGCGAATTGATGGATGCTGCCAACAATACAGGCGGTGCTGTTAAGAAAAAGGAAGATACTCACAGAATGGCTGAAGCCAACAAGGCCTTTGCCCATTACAGGTGGTAAGGACAGGATAAACTTCCCCGGAAAAACAGGCTGAAATTGAAACTTGGGAACGGTGATTGAGTTTAACATAAACGAAAGGAGGCTAATCAGTGCCTAGGCAGTTTTCATTGGAAAAGACTAGAAATATCGGTATCATGGCTCATATTGATGCCGGCAAGACAACGACTACAGAGCGCATATTGTTCTACACGGGCCGGGTGCATAAGCTGGGGGAAACCCATGAAGGCAGCGCCACAATGGACTGGATGGAACAGGAACAGGAACGCGGCATTACCATTACATCGGCCGCTACCACAGCGCGGTGGAAGGATTATCGTATCAACATTATTGATACGCCAGGGCACGTTGACTTTACCGTTGAAGTTGAACGCTCTCTCCGTGTCCTCGATGGTTCAGTAGCCGTGTTTTGTGCCAAGGGGGGTGTAGAGCCTCAGTCAGAGACTGTATGGAGGCAGGCAGATAAATATCATGTGCCGAAATTGGCTTATATAAATAAGATGGATATTGTGGGTGCCGATTTTGAAAATGTGGTTGAAATGATACGGGATCGACTTTCTGCCAATCCCGTACCCATACAATTGCCCATCGGCAAGGAAGACACCTTCAGCGGCATTGTGGATTTGATTCAAATGAAGGCTTATATATACACCGATGATTTAGGTACCCACAGCGAAGAAACCGAAATCCCGGAAGACATGCGGGATAAGGCTCAGGAATATCGCAGTAAGCTGCTGGAAAGCGTGGCCGAATGCGACGAAGAGCTGATGATGAAATACTTGGATGGGGAAGAGTTAACCATCGAAGAAATCAAGAGAGGCATCCGCAAGGCTACCATTAACCTGGAAATGGTTCCCGTTGTCTGCGGCTCATCCTACAAAAACAAAGGGGTACAGCTGCTGCTGGATGCTGTTGTGGATTATATGCCCTCACCACTGGATGTACCCGCCATCAAGGGTAAAAAGCCGGAGTCTGAAGAAGAGGCGGAAAGGCACTCTTCCGATGATGAGCCCTTCAGTGCCCTGGTTTTCAAAATCATGACCGACCCCTATGTAGGGAAACTGGCATTCTTCCGGGTTTATTCCGGAGTTTTGAAGACCGGCACCTATGTATACAACCCAATTAAGGGCAAGCGGGAACGAATCGGCAGAATTCTGCTGATGCATGCCAACCACAGGGAAGAGGTGCAGGAGGTTTATGCCGGTGATATTGCAGCCGCAGTCGGCCTGAAGGACACCACCACCGGTGACACCTTGTGTGCTGAGAATGATCCGGTAATCCTGGAATCAATGGTATTTCCCGAGCCGGTTATTCAGGTGGCTATTGAACCCAGGACCAAGGCAGGCCAGGAAAAGATGAGCATCGCCCTTGTAAAGCTGGCTGAGGAAGACCCTACATTCCGAACCTATACGGATCAGGAAACCGGGCAGACCATTATTGCCGGTATGGGTGAGCTTCACCTGGATATTATTGTAGACAGGATGCTTCGGGAGTTTAAGGTAGAGGCAAATGTAGGTAAGCCCCAGGTTGCATATCGGGAAACCATCCGCAAACCGGTTAAAAGCGAAGGAAGATTCGTGCGGCAGTCCGGCGGCCGAGGACAATATGGCCATGTGCTGCTGGAGGTTGAGCCTATGGAACCGGGCACCGGTTATGAATTTGTAAACAAGATTGTAGGCGGCGTTGTTCCCAGGGAATATATCCAACCTGTGGACAATGGAATACAGGAAGCGCTGGAAAGCGGTGTACTGGGAGGCTATCCGGTAGTCGATATCCGTGCCACTCTGGTGGACGGCTCTTATCATGAAGTAGACTCCTCGGAAATGGCATTTAAGATTGCCGGTTCCATGGCTGTAAAGGAAGCATTGAAAAAGGCAGACCCCGCATTGCTGGAGCCGGTAATGAAGGTAGAGATAACGGTACCTGAGGAATACATGGGAGATGTAATAGGTGACATCAACGCACGACGGGGCAGGATAGAAGGTATGGACGCCCAGGCCGGCGCCCAGGTTATCCGTGCTTTCGTTCCGCTGGCGGAAATGTTCGGTTACGCCACCGATCTTCGATCCAGAACCCAGGGACGCGGCGTATACGTCATGCAATTGTCTCATTATGAAGAAGTTCCGGAGAATGTAATGGAAAAAGTTGTAGCAAAATAAGAATGATTAAATATACTGAATTGTTTCTATTAAGGAGGATTTAAAAATCATGGCAAAGGCAAAATTTGAAAGAACCAAACCCCATGTCAATGTCGGAACCATCGGGCACGTTGATCATGGCAAAACCACGTTGACAGCAGCAATCACTATGGTTATGTCTAAATTTGGCAGGGCCCAGGCTACCAAATACGACGAAATTGACAAGGCACCGGAAGAAAAGGAAAGAGGAATCACAATAAACACCTCTCACGTTGAGTATGAGACGGAAAACCGTCACTATGCTCATGTTGACTGTCCCGGCCATGCCGACTATGTAAAGAATATGATCACCGGTGCAGCCCAGATGGACGGTGCTATCTTGGTAGTATCCTCGGCAGACGGCCCCATGCCCCAGACCCGTGAGCACATTCTGCTGGCCCGTCAGGTTGGCGTTCCCTATATCGTAGTGTACATGAACAAAACCGACATGGTAGATGACGAAGAGCTTCTGGAACTGGTTGAGCTGGAAGTAAGGGAGCTGCTCAATGAATATGAGTTCCCCGGAGACGATATTCCGATTATAAAAGGCTCTGCGCTGAAAGCCCTGGAGGCTGTACAAGGCGGAGCAGACGTAGAAAGCGATCCCTGGTGCAAATCCATCTTCGAGCTGATGGAGGCAGTTGATGCATATGTACCCACACCGGAGCGGGATACCGACAAGCCCTTCCTGATGCCGGTTGAGGACGTATTCTCCATTACCGGCCGCGGCACCGTAGCCACCGGCAGAGTAGAGCGGGGAACCGTCAAGGTATCTGATACGGTTGAAATCGTAGGCTTGACCGACGAGTCCCGAACCACCGTAGTAACCGGGGTGGAGATGTTCCGCAAGTTACTGGATCAGGCCGTTGCCGGCGACAACATCGGCGCATTGCTGCGCGGTGTACAGAGAACAGAAATTGAAAGAGGCCAGGTATTGGCCAAGCCCGGCAGCATTAAGCCCCACACCCATTTCAACTCCGAGGTTTATGTGCTGACCAAGGAAGAGGGCGGACGTCATACACCTTTCTTCAACGGCTATCGTCCCCAGTTCTATTTCAGGACAACGGACGTAACCGGAGTTATAGAGCTGCCTGAAGGCGTAGAGATGGTAATGCCCGGCGACAATATCCGGATGACCATCAAGCTCATTACTCCCATTGCTATTGAGGAAGGTCTGCGCTTTGCTATCCGTGAAGGCGGCAGAACCGTCGGAGCAGGGGTTGTTACCTCCATTAT
>DUOI01000019.1 GCA_012838915.1 Clostridiales bacterium | reverse complement strand
ACAACCTATACACAAAATCATTTTAAGCACTAAAAAGTGAACCTGAAGCAAATAGCCTGCAACTTTTTTTTGGCGGCACAGGCAATGTTTTGTTGATGGTGCATGATGAATAAAGAAATTAAGTCTTTTAATGGTCTAATCTATGAGATGGTCTCAGAAAAGACATAAAAAAGCAGTTTAGTTTTAACTGAATATCCGTAGCCAAACTACTGAAATATCATTTTTTTAATACAATCAATATTGATATGCACATTTAAATTCTTATTTTTGTAAATAAAACAGTAGTATGACTACGGATAAAGACACAAAATTAAGAAGGCTGTTTAAAATACTCCATCAGGGTAATGTGATTACAATTCCTTTATTATATAGTCTTGATATATCCGATGATCTAAGGAAGTATTATTTGGAAAGCGGCTGGCTGGAATCACTTGGCCGTGGTGCTTACAAAAAGCCCGGAGACAAAGTTGGATGGCAGGGCGCATTAAACGCTTTACAAAAGCAAACAGGTATAAATGTACATGTGGGAGGATTATCTGCATTGGAACAACATGGCTACAGCCACTATTTCAGACTAAGTAAAGCAAGGTTATACCTATTTTCACCGCGACAAAGCACTCTTCCAAAATGGTTTACCAATGTTAATTGGGGCGTAGAAATATTTCACAAAACTACCTCCTTGCTACCCCATGATAACGGCATAAAGGAAATGGAGATAAAAGGAATAAGTGTTGCTGTTTCATCTCCTGAAAGGGCAATAATGGAATGTTTGCATCTGGCTCCACAAAACACCGACCTCGTTGAATGCTTTCAGGTATTTGAAGGGTTAGTTAACCTAAAACCAGGACTTGTAACCGAACTGCTTTCAAAATGCAAATCTATTAAGGTAAAACGGTTGTTTTTATATATGGCAGAAAAAGCCGGTCATCAATGGTTTCAATTTATTAAAACAGATAAGATTGATTTAGGAAACGGTAAACGAATGATTACTGAGAAAGGTGTTTACAACGCCAAGTACCTAATATCCATACCAAAAGAACTTGCAGAATTATGATTACGGCAGCATATAGAGCACAGGTTGATTTATTACTGCAGATATTACCTTACGTTTCCAAAGAAGAAATATTTGCATTAAAAGGTGGTACTGCAATAAACCTTTTTATCAGAGGATTCTGTCCAGGATGAATTTGATAAGTTCGCAGCTGCCAAAGTTGTTTCAATGGCTGAACTATATGGAGGTAAAATTTGTGCAGCCATCGACAGGCAACACCCACGTGATTTATTTGATGTAAAATTACTTCTTGAAAACGAAGGATTCACGAATGAAATTTGGGAAGGTGTTAAGATTGGATTGATTAGCCATTACAAACCTATAAGCGAATTACTTTCCCCCATATTAAAAGACCAGAAATCTGCATTTGACAATCAGTTTGCAGGAATGACAGCTGTTGAGTTTTCATACAATGATTATGAAACTACAAGAGCCTTGTTAATCCAAACAATTGGAGAACGTCTTACAAGTGAAGATAAGCAATTCTTATTGAGTTTTGAAGGCGGAGAACCTAATTGGAAACTATTCCCAATCCCAGTATTAAAAGATTTACCTGCGATTCAATGGAAGTTGATAAATATTGCTAAGCTCAAAGAGAATAATCCCCAAAAGCATGAACAAATGGTTAAAAACCTAAAGGATGTAATCGGTTATTCACAAAAGTGATTTTAATACGCAGTGATATTTTTTACGCTTTTTACAGAGAAATTATGGGGAATATAAACACTGATGAAGTTCCGGACAATATTTTAATAAAATATTACCGCGAACTTCCCCCGGTAATTTTATCCAAAAATCAAAAATGCGGTGAAATTGTACCCTATTTGTACCTTTGTTTTCTAAAACCCTGTCTTTAAGCGCTTAATACATTTTGTATCGGAAAAAACTGTCGGCCAGTGGCTGGGCTTTATGCATACTGGCATAACAACGCTCAAATCTCCGATGGACATCTGCCACCGGAATATCGTGACCACCTTTGGCAACTCGCATTTTTATCCTGGCCATAAATACCTTTTATATCCCAAAACATATAAAAACAAAACCTGAAGTATTATTATATTCAAATGAATATAATTTCCCTATATTTGCCAAAAGTATATCTAAATACATATAATGGATCGTTTAGCCGATTTCGTAAAACAGCGCAGAAAGGAAGTCAAACTCACTCAGGAAGAATTTGCCGAAAGAACCGGGGTTGCACTTACCGTTATTCGGAAGATTGAACAGGGCAAAACCAACCTGAATGTAGAAAAGGTCAATCAGGTGTTGGCCATGTTTGGCCATGAGTTAGGCCCGGTCAGCATTCAGAAATCTTTAAAAAGTGGTGATTCATGAGACAAGCGAAAATTTATTATCAGGATGGTTTGGCCGGAATACTGGTCGAAACGGATGATGGAGAATATGAATTTACCTACGACAAAGAATATGTGAAGAGTTTTCCGGAAAGGTTCCTGACTTTCACCATGCCGGTTTCAGAAAAAAAATATCGATCTAACCGACTTTTTCCCTTTTTTGAAGGATTAATACCGGAAGGTTAGCTTTTGGAGATCGCTGCAAAAAACTGGAAAATAAACCAAAATGACAGGATGGGATTATTATTGGCCTGTTGCAGAAATTGCATCGGCGCTGTTAGTGTGGTACCAATTGAGAAAGAAAGATGAATAGCAACAATACCGACACTCTGCCTATATTGATTTGGGACAGTAAGGGCTAATAAGTTGATAGATACTCCTTGAGACGCTCCTCATAACACTCAAATTTATGATGCACTACCTTTTCTCGTGTTATCAGAAGAGTATTCCGCTTTAGGCCCGAATTATCATAAAGGAAAAAACTGTCGGCCAGTGGCTGGGCTTTATGCATATTGGCATAACAACGCTCAAATCTCCTATGGACATCTGCCAGCGGAATATCGTGACCACCTTTAGCAACCCGCATCTTTATCCTGGCCATAGATAGCGCTTTGCTTTCGAGTGACACAAAATGCAGCATTATTTGATATCCCTGTGCTTTGGCTTTATGGATCAACCTCATTTCTGAATTTCCCGAAAAGGTGGTTTCCAGAATGAAGTTTTTCTTTTGCTGAAGCAGCTCCTCCCGCCGCCTCAACGCCTCTCGGCCGGCGACCACCGGAGTAACCTTTTCTTCGTAGGCAATAATGTCCGGGTTAACCAAGGCTAGTTCACTGGGAAATATGTTATTAGCGAACAACTCCAAAACCAACGTGCTTTTACCGGCACCATTGGGCCCGGTAACCAGAATCAATAATGGACTATTTTTCATGACCATCAGTTATTTCAAATCAGGGTTAGTCAGCGATTTAAGCATCGTAAGTGCTTTGGTTTCGAGATCGACATCCACCAGGAATCTGCTCCCATCCGGAAACTGCTGAACAATAATACTCCCGTTCTCATCAAGCGTTTCAGGATAATCTGCACTACCATATACCACGGGAAACCCGGCTTTAAAGCTCTCTGTTGTCCCATATTTGCCAGCTTCAGAACTTTCCAATAAATGACCTTTAATTTGATCAAAAAGATTTTCCATAACGGCGTTTTTATAAGCATTAGTTTCAATAACATTTCTGTCCAACGAATGGGGTGTATTATATCAATACAAAAACCCAAACTGCCACAGCGGTATCGTATTCAAAAAGCCATGTTCAATATCATCTTTAACGACAAATTCATTTTCAACCTCCTGAATTTGTCGCATACCTTTGTTCTTGCCACCTATTTCAAAAGTATAATTATCCACTAAAAAGTCGGCAACCGGAGACATGATTATATCATGTT
>DUOI01000018.1 GCA_012838915.1 Clostridiales bacterium | reverse complement strand
CTTTAAAATCCCGCATAAGCCGTATGCAGGAAAACCTGGACAGGATAACTGCAAACCGGGATGACATCACCAGCGAAGATATACTTAAGATGAGCATGGAATTGGATGAGCTCATTGTCGAGTATACAAAAACAATGTCGGGCACACAAAAACAAATAGTATAGATACACAAACTTAACCATAGCCGGGCAACCCGGCTTTTATTACACCTCTACTTAAACTACAAGAAACAGGATTTCTTATTTTTGGAGCATTTAATATATCCTAAACACTGAACCCTATATAAGTGTCAACCATATATCGAAAGAAAAATTGGTGGTACAATCTCGCCGGGGATTGAATTTAGCGATATCCCATGATTTGCCAGAGCGTATTTATTGTATGCCCATAGCGTGTGTGTTATAATTCATTATATGCTAACATGTTCAAATATTCGATGCTACCGACAGCTAAATGCTTCGGAGGGATTTTAATGCAATGGTATGCCTTGTTTGTCAAGACCGGGGAAGAAGAGGTTATGCGCAAGTTCTTGGAGACCCTTCTACCCGATATCAATATGAGAATACTGATCCCCAAGCGGAAGCTTCAGGAACGTCGCTTGGGAAAGGTATATGAAACTATACGAACTCTTTTGCCGGGCTATGTGCTTGTTAAAACGGAAATGGATGTTAACTTCTATTACCGATTGAAACAGATGCCCGGTTTACTTCGGATATTAAAGGATGAGGCTGAACCACTGCCAATACCCGAACATGAAATCGCTGTGATATTGGCTCTGACCAACCAGGGGGACGTGATTGAATTTTCCGAGGTCTACCGTGAGGGAGACCGGATCAGAGTCAGCAAAGGTCCCATGGAAGGGCTGGAGGGCATAATTGAGTCCTATGATCACCGGAAGAAACGGTTGAAAATCCGGTTGGAGTTGTTGGGGCAGGTAAAAAAGGTAGACCTGGGAGCAGAATTGGTTGTCAAACAAACCCAATGTCAAACAGATATACAAAATCAGGACTAAAGCCTTGCTTTTTCGGCGCAGGGTTCACAAGTTTTATAGGGTATGATAAAGAAATTTAGAGCAACCCATGAACTTGCTAAAATATTTATATAGAAGCAACTAGACTGCTCGGAAGCTATCGTGGCCACCTGGGTTAAATAGTATACAAAAAAAAACGGACAAGATAAATGGCCTTTATTGATGAAAGCACTAATCTTTTTCGGTTACTCTCGCTGAACAGTAGTGCATAATTGGTGTATCCAATATACTGGGAGGAAAAGTGAATGGAAGAGAAGTGCAGCTATGATATTAGTATTAAATCAGTGACTGAAAGTATTCGGCATTTCCTGTTAAAATACAAGCTTATTTGGTTTCTCATCGGTTTACTCATTATAGCTTTTGGGGCTATGTATTTACTTGGAGTAACAACAACCTTGATTGTCTTAACAAAGTATTCCAAATCAAGTAAAAACTATATTTCTAAATTAATCAGAAAAGTACCGCAGTCTGAATGCGATACTGCATTTTTATCACTTATTATTAACTACTATTCCCAGGTTTAACGATAAATCTGGAGCTGACTGAACTATATAAGGCAGGTGAATTTGGCAGCAACTATCATTAACAAAACTTTAGTAGAGAAATCCAGGGAATATGAATTATTGGAAGACTTCAATGGCATGGACGAAGATATGGATTTTTACATAACAGAGTCGGGGATGTGCTTCTCCTGGGATCCATATATGTACACAGCCTATGCAGGTGGAATTTTTATGTTGGAAATTCCATACTCTGAGCTGGCTGATATACTGAAGGATGAGTTTCTGTTTCTAGCAGATAAGCCTGTTTAGCGGCAGTTAATTGGTTGAGCGTATCTATGAGTGGGAGAACTTGTTTGATTGTATACAAAGCTTATTTATGCTATAATTCTTTTGTATCAGTTGATCGATGGCACCTGAAAGCTGAAAGCCCCGGCGGGGTTTCAAGTTGAATACCTTGTTTGTAAAGACCGTGGGAGAAGAGGTAGTGTGCAAGCTTTGGGAACGTTGCAGGGGAAAGGCGCCGGATCAGGTGTAGAAGGCAGCCCCTGGAGCGGAATTAGG
>DUOI01000017.1 GCA_012838915.1 Clostridiales bacterium | reverse complement strand
AGGCAGGCCGGATATACAAGCCGGGTGGCGCTCCCTCAGACGATCGATAATATACTTCAAATCCTCCGCAGCCTGCATTCCGGTAAGGATGGTATCAAGCTTCTCGGATTGCTCAAAGGTGCTTACCGTCCCCCGGTAAGGATCAAGCCATATCCGCCATGCACCATATTGTGCAATAGCACAAATAATAAAAATACATAGAAAAACCCATATGCGCTTGACCCATTTCTTTTTCATACTCAGACTCTGCCCTTTGCACCGATCAAATATAAAATCTACTCCTATCCACGTGTAAAGTATACTTTCCATCCCAATATATACAACAAATGGTATTCTGTCAAGTAAACTTTCCATCAACACATGAATTATTCTGTTAAATATACTTTACATATATCAAAGTGATTTGGTATAATTCGGAAATGAAAAATCACTATGGGTATTAAAAAACCGGAACACTTTTGCCCTGGATAGTTGGTATATGTTATTGTATAGTCCCGCTTGCTGATTCCATTTGCTGTTTGATAACATCTTCGCTGGCAGCCATTGCTTGAAGTGTGATGGTAAGAAGTTTATCAAGCTCCCAACCAAGCTGATTGGCACCACGCTCAATTATTTCTCTAGAGCAACCGGCAGCAAAACCTTTGCTCTTGTATTTCTTCTTAAGCGATTTCAGTTCCATGTCCTTAGTACTTTTTGAAGGACGTATAAGAGCTGCTGCCCAGATAAGTCCCGTTAACTCGTCTACAGCAAAGAGAACTTTCTCCATCTCATGCTCAGGAACAACATCAATTGTGACTCCACATCCTGGAGTTATTCCATATCCATGAGAGACAACGCTATGGATAATATCTTCACTTACACCGGCTTCGCGCAACAGCTCCGGTGCCTTAAGACAGTGCTTCTCCGGGTATAATTCAAAGTCGATGTCATGCAGCAATCCGACAATTCCCCAATATTCCGCTTCATCCTCATACCCTAATTCCCTGGCAAACCACTTCATTACAGCCTCAACCGTAAGTGCATGCTGAATATGAAAAGGATCCTTGTTATACTTCTTTAATAAAGCAAAAGCATCATCTCTTGTTATATATCCCATAATCATACCTCATTTATCCTATTTCCTCTTCCGGCTTTCAGTTTCGGTAAAGATATATTAATGTATTTAATCGTAAGATGCTGACAGTACGGAAACTTTTATACCTTACCACCTGATTTGCCGCTTTTTTTGAACTACACACACTTCTTAACACTCCCCTTTATTATATCAAAAACCATGTAAAAGAACAGGCCTAAAAGAACAATGCACTCTGCGAAATTGATTGATTATGCACCGTATAACAAAGAGGTAATTTACACACAATTTTGACCTGACTCATTTGCCATATCAAAAAGAATATAAACAAGTTTACCATAAAAATGTATTACTACAATTTTAATATGTATTGCAGTTTTATCGGGAAAGAATTATTATGATAGTACAAAATATCACTAAAAAAGAATTGACTATTAACGCAATTAGGGGGCAAAAATGAAGATTATCATTATAGGCGATGGCAAGCTTGGTTATAATCTGGCTGAAAATCTATCCAAAGAAAACAATGATGTTATCATTATCGACAAAAACCAAGAAGCGTTAAAAAAAGCGGGCGAGTATTTGGATGTTATGTGCATAAAGGGCAATGGTTTGAGTACACAAATACTGCTGGAAGCCGGTATAAAAGAAGCCGATCTTTTAATCGCCGCCACTGCCAGTGACGAAATGAATATGGTATGCTGCCTGACAGCCAAGAAGCTGGGAGCAACCCACACTATTGCCAGAATAAGGGATCCCGAATATGCCAACGAGCTTGATCAACTGAAAGCTGATCTTGACCTGGACATGGTGATTAATCCTGAGCAGGCAGTTGCCGGTGAAATAGCCAGAGTAATTGAATTTCCCCCTGCTTTGAATGTGGAGATATTTGCAAAGGGCCGAGTTGTGATGATGGAAATGAAGGTAACACCTGATATGTCCATAGTGGATATGAGTTTAAATAATATCTCCAAAATGAGCGACTCAGGTATACTGATCGGTGGTGTACTTCGCGATGATACTGTGATCATCCCAAATGGGGATTTTGTGATCAAGGAAGATGATACGATATACGTTGTTGGCCAACCTTCAAAAGTTGTTCAGTTTTATAGATGTATAGGTATTCATGTTCAAAAAATAAAAAGCGTCATGGTTATGGGTGGGGGTAGGATCGCATACTACCTCGCCAAGTATCTGGACGAAATGGAGATCAAGGTTAAGATTATAGATATAGATCGGGAACGTTGCGTTGAGTTAACAGAACTTCTTCCTAAAGCTTTGATCATATGCGGTGACGGTACTGACGAGAGTGTACTGCATTCGGAAAATCTAGCCAACATGGGAGCTTTTGTATCCGTAACAGGTAAAGATGAGGAGAATATCATAGCTGCCTTGCTGGCAAAACAATACGGCGTTCAAAAAGTTGTAGCAAAAATCAATAGGATTGATTATTCACTGGCAATTAATAACATGGGTATTGATAGTGTAATAAGCCCTAAGCTTATAACTGCTAACTATATTTTAAAATATGTTCGTGGTTTACAAAATGCAATGGGAAATCCGGTAGATGCCCTTTACAGGATTATGGATAACCGGGTGGAAGCCATCGAATTTACAGCCAATGAACATACGAAATTCCTGGACACACCGCTAAGAGATCTGAAGATAATCAAAGGTATTTTGATTGCTGCCATTGTTAGAAAAAATGAAATCATAATTCCTCATGGAAATGATGTCATCAAAGCTGATGATAATGTTATCCTCATCGCGAAAGATAAAAAATTGACGGATTTAAATGACATCATAGAATTGGGAGTATAATCTATGAATTACAGGATGATTTTTAAAAGCATTGGAACTGTGTTATGCATAGAAGCGGCATGTATGCTGCCCTCCCTCTTAGTAGCTTTTATTTACCGGGAAGCAGACACATTATCTTTTGCCGTATCCATGTTTATTACAGCAGTAACAGGGTTTTTATTATTGAGGATCAAAACACCGATATCGCGTATTTACACTCGTGACGGTTTTGCTATTGTAGCACTGGGTTGGCTTCATGTATCCGCCTTTGGCGCACTGCCATTTTTACTCAGTGGCTCGATCCCCTCCGTAATCGATGCGTTTTTCGAATCTGCATCCGGATTCAGCACAACAGGAGCGAGCATTTTAAGAAACGTAGAAGCACTGCCGAAAAGCATCTTATTCTGGAGAAGCTTCACCCATTGGATGGGCGGTATTGGGGTTCTCATTCTTATGATCGCCATATTACCATCCGTAAATGCCAGCACTATTAACATAATGAAAGCGGAATCACCGGGCCCGGCTCCTGGCAAACTTGTACCCAAAATTCGTCAGACAGCAGAAATTCTATATATTATCTATATTGTGCTTACGGCAATCCAAGTAGTGCTATTGCTGGCAGGAGGAATGACGATATATGACGCTCTAATCCATGCATTCGGAACAGCGAGTACCGGTGGATTTTCCAGCAGGAACGCCAGTGTGGCCGCATATAGCAGCGTCTATACAGAAACAGTAATCACAGTTTTTATGTTTTTGTTCGGGGTGAACTTTACCTTATACTACATGGTCTTTAAAAGGAATATCAAATCTGTCTTGCGGGATGAAGAGCTGCGCTTTTATTTTGGCGTAGTCATTACGGCGATTGTCCTCATTGTTCTTAATATTAACGGCACAGTATACCAGTCCATAGGTGAATCGATACGTTATGCTGCTTTTCAAGTTAGCTCCATTATTACCACAACCGGTTATGCAACAGCCGACTTTAATATTTGGCCTGCGTTCAGCCAAGTAATTCTGGTTCTTTTAATGTTTATCGGAGCGTGCGCCGGTTCAACCGGGGGAGGTCTTAAATGCATCCGTGTGATCCTTCTTTTCAAGATAATTAAGCGAGAAATCGCTAAACTTAATCATCCAAAGGCGGTACAAACGGTAAAAATAAATGGACGTATAGTAGATGAAGAAACCCTATCCGGCGTCATGGCGTTTTTCTTTTTCTGGATATTAATTTTCGCGGTATCAGTTTTAATAGTCTCGTTGGATGGAAAAGACCTTATCACATCCACAACAGCAGTCACCGCAACTTTAAATAATATTGGCCCGGGACTGGGATTGGTGGGCCCGGTGGGGAATTATGCTGACCTGTCAGTTTTGAGTAAAGCAGTATTGTCTGTTTGCATGATCGTTGGGAGATTGGAGATTTATCCGATCATGCTGCTATGTTTCTCCTCATTCTGGAAACGCAGCAGTATTTAAAAGGTTTCATATAAGTATTCTATAATTCTTTTAGAGTCCTCAAGATATCCCGGCAATGTCAGGTGCCTTAATTATATGTGTTGAGTAAATTCTATGTGCTGCTTAAGTCGGTCATGCCTTTTTTCAAAAGTCCGTATATAAGGATACCTGCGGAGAACGCCATTAATACAATATAAAGCACTAAATCAGCGTTATCACCCGTCTTGGGGAAATCGTCGGGGGCTTTTATATTGTTGGCAATAACGTAGTAGCTTGTATGCTCCGTTTTAAAGCTTATTTTGCCGTATGCTGCGCTTGACTGCAAAATCTCGACCTTTCCGTCCGTTGTGACATAACAAACAATGGGAGAACTATAACCGTCCGGCAGGGTGATGGTTATTCTCACTTTAATATTCAAAGGAATCCTTTGTCCGTCCTTTTCAAAATAAATATCAAAGGGTAAAATGTCAGTTCCGATTCCCTCCATCACGCTGCAAAACCAGCCGTAGGGTTCGGTTTCCTCCGCCGTAATTTCGCGTATCACGAGCCTTAAGCCGGGCTCAAATTTACCCTCTACGGCCATGACGGAAACCGTTGTTACGTTTTTGGTTGTAACGGACGCAGAATCTCCGTCTACGTTATTCTTATAAACGTTCGAACCGATGATTTCTACAGCCTTAACGTCTATGGGAAAGGGTTTGCCCAATTCGCCGATGGTCCCGGCTGACACCGATGTCACTTGAATAAAGGCCAATGTGAGAATAACCGCAAACGCCGCAAGCACCCGTTTCACCATATATCACCCCTGTTTCACAATCTTCAGTATTGTATTCAATCCTACCGTCCCCATGCTCGTATAAGTTTCTGGCTTGTAGGCGATTATTTTCAATTTTACGCTTTCTTCTTTATCCGGTACCATGTTAAGCGTAAGCGTTTTCACATATTCGCCCGGGCGGATTATTCCGGTTTGACCGAGAACCGTTCCCTTTTCGTCGGTGAGGTGGAGCAAAAGCCAGACCGTATTGGTTTCGGGGGATGTGAAATATATATCCGCATTTCTGCTGTTAGCGAACAGATTGCCGCAGACATACGCCTTATAACCCTGTTCAACTTCAATGGAAGAATAGCCCAGCTCCTCAGGAACATTTGGTATTCCCGTTACAGCTGAAGGATCAAAGGCTGGAGGCATGACAGGCTCCTTATCATTTATAGTTTTTATTACGGTTAAAACCATAACCGTAACAGAGAGGCAGCACAGCACGCACAGTATGCCCAGTATAATTCTCCTTTTATCACAAATATAACTGCTCATCCACTGTACTTGTCCTTGCTTTAAGATTGGTTTACCTGAAAAGTTTTATATTTTTTTTGATCTATTGCATCTGACTGATACTGCGCTGTCAAAGGACCAGATGCCTGCCCCACAGCGGCTGTGTACCAGACCTTATCTTAAAGTTAGAGGCGGCAGAGTTTCAGTAAGTGGAGGGTAACAACAGGCATAAAAATCCGCCGCCTGTAACCTGTGCAGCTTTCAACCTTATTTCTTTAGTCTCCAATTTGAACGGTGACCGTTCCGATTGTTTGCTGAGCTCCATGTCCATATCCCACGATTCCCGAAAGCGTCAGGTAAGAAATGCCTGTAGGGGCATTAGCCGGCAATACACCTTCGGCTGTCGGCAGCGTGTAGCTATTATTACTGATAGTTCCGGTTATGTTGCTAAAGCCTGCCTTGGATTCATATTTCAGAGAAACACTAATCCCAGCATTGGAGTGGTTGGTTATGGTAATCTTGTTGGCGTCCGTATTGTATGTCCATGACCCGGATGACGTGTTTTCATATGTATGGGTCTCAGGATTCCATTCACCGTTATTGGTTGTAAAAGTAAACTCCATGCTGCCCCAGGTGATATCAACGCTGATAATACCCACCCACTTTGCATAAAGTACCGTGTCCCCCTTAACGGTATCAGTTGCAAAATCCCACTTATTTGTAAGGCTTGGCTCCTTGTACCACCCGGCGAAATAGTAACCCGCCCTGGTGGGATCTGGCGGCATAGTAACTTTTCCCCCGTAAACAATGCTTTGGTCAGGAACATTGCTGCCGCTGTTTGTTTCAAATCTTACAGCAAAGAAAACAGGCAGAATATTGATATTTTGTGTGTGAATGTTTGAGTATTTCCCGATAGGGTCTTTTACCATATATGAAGTGCTGTGGGCTGCCGCTAAAAGAAATAAATACCTTGAGATCTATGAAGAAGCCAGGAATTCCGTGTTCTTCTGCAATCCTGTCGGCGACGGATCAATACCGGCAGGTCTTCCAACCTTGCCTGGATCAACCAGAACTACCCTGAGGAATAAAGATTTTTGTGAAGTTCTAACAGGCTCAAATTCAATTTCCCGAAAACCGTAGTTATCGCAGAAATAGAAGTCAGATTAGCTTTATCGCTTTGTCGTCACCATTTACTTTATCCAAAGTGTTTTTACACTAAAACGAAGCTAAATCTCAAGTAGCATTTCATAAACTTCGCAGGGCTATGCCGCACTTACTGCAAAAACGTGCGCCGGGGATGGTGGGAGAGCCGCATTTGGGACAGAACTTCATCTGCGGAACAACTTGGTATATCAGCGGCAAATCTTCATCCGGCGCGGCGTCGGACAGAAACAGCCAGTCAATGTCCTCACCGCCCTCGCATAAACCGATGGCTCCGGTAGGCGATACCACATAAAAGCTGTCCTCGTCGATGGGGTCTTCGCTGTCGCTTGTCTCGGCAAGCACCAGCAAGCCTTCTGCGTCGTATCTCTCATCGGCAAATGCAAAACTCCAACTATTGCAGAGTGTTGCAGCAAACTCAGCCGCCTCCAGCAAGGTGTCAAATCTTTCCATTACAATCATCCTCCTTATTTAAATAAGAGATTATTACACCGCTTGCAGCGATCATTTTGTATGGGGTTCATCGTGGTACAGACGTTGCAGTAGATGATGCTATCTTTGGATTTATCGTATTTTTCGTATGTACCGAATCTTGGGTGATACCGCACCCTGTCGCCAACGGAGAGATAATCGTACATATGCCGCCTGCTATCCCTTTCATTGATGGTCTTTTTCTTGCCCGTGTCGGTGTGGATGACTGTGGTGTAAACCGTATAGCTTTCGCTTTGGTCCCGATGCTTATATTCTATTTTGCTGTACTTATTGACGACCACACCCTCCCACATGGGCTGCTTTGCGCTTCGCAGTCTCAGCAGATTCATGACAAGCATAACAAGAGAGAGCACAAGGCCGATTATCACGGATTCGCCTAAGGGCATCTCATCGATCAGCAGACCGGCGACGGGAAAGCCGATGAGCGGCACGAAAACCAATACCCACATGAAGCCAATGGCGTATTTTCTGTTTTTCTCAGCGGCAGCCAGTATCTCCGGTGAATGACACCTGTCGGAAAAGCCGACCAGCCCCGCGCTGCCCTGTGAAGGTGCGCAAGCAGCAGCCTGAGAAGGTATGTAAGTTGGGGCTTGCCCGGCTGCCGCCGGACCCGGTGCTGCCTGACCTACCGCTTTACCGCAGCCGATGCAAAACGCAGTCCCCTCCGGTAACTCCGCGCCGCAGGCAGTGCAGACGTTAGGTGTGCCGGCTTGTATTTTCGCGCCGCAGTTCGTACAGAAATCCGCACCCTCTGTCAGCCTGTTTCCACAGTTAGGACAGAACATATCCATATCACTCCTTGCTTTGATTGTTTGAGTTTCCCCGTGTATCGCAGATTTTGCGGCAGGTTTCCTCGAAGCTGTTTTATTTGTTTTCTTGCCCCTTGCTGTGCGGATAACAAGTCGCAGTAAAAACAGGCAGCCTATAGGGGCAAAAAAATGGTAGATGATACCCCCCTCACCCATCTCGTCAAAGTTGCTCAGCATGGCAGGCTTGTTGATATACGGAAAAACAGGGAGATAGCGGATGCGCTCGGAGCGCGTTTCCCCCTCCTTCAGGCTCGGCCATGCCTCGTCACTGTTATACATAACATAGCCTCGATATTCTCTGCCGTTTGCCATAAACCAATAACCCTTGGAAACAATGCGGGAGCGGTTTGGCTCCGCTTTACTGGCGATCAGCTGCGACCCATAGCTATCCACCGTACCTATGACACTGTCCCCAAAAATCGCCAGTACAAGAGTGCTTATACTGGTATATGCGGCATACAGCAGTACGGCGCAGACAATGATTAGGATGGGCAAGGGGATTTTATTGCTCTTTTCCTTTTTTGCCATCTCGACGCTCCTTTCATTGTTGCTCGCCATCCCGCTTTTCACGCCAGCCCACGCCAAACAGGTACAGTACGGTCATAAGGAAAAGCGGTGGCAGGGTAAGCACGGTATAGACGTGAAGGGGAACAATAAGCACCACTCCCGCCGACAGTTGAATATAGGCAAGGGTCCGGCACCAGCGATAACGGTGAGGCCGTCCCGCAAAGGCCAGCCCCGCGATAGTCGTAATCATTGAAAAGACGTAAAGGATTCCGGCCGTGAAACATCCCACCCCTGCATAGTCGTAATAGTTATACAAAGTAGTAGTGTTGATAAGTCCCCAGCACCACAGCAGCATGGGCAGGGCTGCCAGCAGCATCAGCACGGATGCGATCCGTAAAAACACTCGTTTTATTTTGCTGTTCATACATTTATCCTTTCGTGCAGCGGGTTGTAATGTACTGTTCAATTTACCCGCACATAGATTGCCTCATCTTCTGAATAGGTACCCGGTTTCCCTTCCCCCCTGAACGGGCCAATACGAATGTAGTCCTTTCCATCCTCCACATAGCCGTAATAGGTAGCTGCTTTCAGTGATACTGTGCCGGAGACGTATTTCGTCGTAATGGAAGCCGTTTGAAAGTCAAAGGAAATGGTGGTCCGGGT
>DUOI01000016.1 GCA_012838915.1 Clostridiales bacterium | reverse complement strand
TGGCAAAAATGAAAAACATCTGCCTTGTATTCTTCCTGAAATTTATTTATTGTTGCTGTACAATTTCTTGCAATTTCCTTCTCAAATTCCTGCTCCAGCTTGTCCAGGAAATCTATGGTGATATCCTCCAGGGCGGGTTTGTTTACATATTCGGCATAATTGCCCTTTACATCGATTTTTATATACATAGCGATTTCATCATTTCTTATAACCGGGGTAATTTTGGTTTTTGTTTTGGTTACGTCCAGGACCTCTATGGCGCCTTTTTGTTCCGGTGATTGTACAGTTACAATCCCGCCTTCATAAAGATTTCGTAACAGCTTTATTGCTTCAGTTTCCAGTTCGCTTACCCACCCTACCATTTTATCACCCTTAAAAGCGGCAGCGCCGCTTATTTTAATCTCATCCTTTGTAGGCCTGGCAATGGGAAGTACGAAAGAGAGATTATTATGGATTAATTGAATTACTTGCCCTAAATCTGTATGATGAACTATTCTTGAGCTTTTGGTTGCATTGGTTGGCATCTCAGCCAAATAAATAGAGGAATATTCCTCTACTCTTGGTTTAACGTCAAGAACGGCTTTGGCTTCTCCCTGACTGATATATACTCTGACCCTCCGCCGCATTTCCGGATCCCTGGTAAAGAAGTTCAATACATTGGAAATGCCCTGTCGTGCCACGCGATCTGATATTATTATCGCCTGGAGATGCTCATAATAGAGGGCGAGGCTGGAACGGGAAAGCATTTGACGACTCATGCATATAAATGAATTCCCTACCTGGGTAATTTCCCAGCTGAGGCTTCCGCCACCGCTGCCGGCGCTGCTTGCGTCAGAGGGCTGGGAATCATTTCTGAGTATGGGCAGTTGAATAGTCATGGCATAAAGAGGCTGACCTGTATGGGTCTCCATAAGCTCAAGTTTTACCTCTTCTTCCGGTGGAGTTTCCCCGGGCGCAGCTTCTTCGTCTTTCATCGGTACAGGCGGGTATGCATCGATAGCTACTCCCAGTACATAGCCTCTTTGCTCGATATCTATGTGGTCCCAACAGCCGGATAAGAAAAATGAAAGTATTAAAAGGGTTAATACCGCCGGTTTTTTATCCTTTACTTGCATCAGATTTCCCCCTTCGATTCTTCAGCAAAGTGTAACCAACAAGCAATGGAATCAAACCCAGCACAATTACCGACTGGATCGCCCGAATTTCCGGGGTGCCTTCCAGAACCTTCCACACATTGCTTTCCATCTGTCCGATTATCATGAGTACGGGTATATGCCCCCAGATTGCATGGTTTTTGTATTTTTCCGGTATCGAAAAAAGCACCATGGTGTTTCGTACGGAAGCATGGTAAAATAGGATTCCGGCATTGAAAACAATTCCTATCCAAAATACTGCTGCAAAGGATTCAAGGCGCTCCAGAAAGCTGATAGGGAATTGGATGGCCTTTATTAGAGTTAAAGTTGGATAGGTGAGGGTGCTTATTTCCTTGGTACCAAACACCATGATAGTAATTATGGAAAGTGATACATAACTTATAATGGGTATGCTTATGCCTGCCAAAAACCATGGGAAAGAAGACTTGGATTTTGAGGCATGCTTAAAAAAGTACAGAATCAGCCCGGCTCCTGTAAATCGCTGAGAAGCAGGGACAATAGCTTTGAGAACATTATTTGTGTTATTGTACAGTATCGGTTTTAACCTAATAGGATCTGCCTGGGGCAATGCCAGCAGCATCACAAAAAATACTGTAAAAACGGTGATAGGAAACAATATATCCACAACTTTTCCCATGGTCTCCAGCCCTTTAAATACTGCGTAGCCCGCCACCAGGTTCATAAGCAGAATTAAAACAAATTCCGGAGTTCGATCCATTAGGAAAATCAGCAAAGCTTGTACAAATATTTTTACGGATAAACTCACATATAATAAAATGTATACAGCTACAATCAGAATAAGCAATCTCCCCAGAAACTTTCCTCCTATATGCACAAGTATTTCCGGAAAATCCTTGTCTGGGTATTGATTTGCAAGTATGTAGGCAAGGGTGCCGGTTATCAGAGTAAGCAGCCCTCCCAGCAGAAGGGATATCCAGCCATCCTGCCTGGCTGCATCCACCATTCTTCGCGGTACTGTGAGAATATCCACACCGAGAGTGCCGGCAGAAATAAGTGTCATCATTTGTATTGGATTCAACTTGGGATTATTCACTTCTTTTCCCCTTTCTTTTTATTTCCGCTCTGATTGGATCTTCAGGCTCTAGTGCTTGCGGGCGTTTTTTCATGCTCCATAACGGACCGCGAATTATGCTGTCTTTCCAGTCTGACGGATAGAGGGTGCTGATAGGTTCTAAATAGCATAATCCGAAGCTTTTTAGTGAGGCAATATAAATCAATCCGGCCAATAATCCCATTGCCACCCCAAAAGCCCCCAGAGTAACTGCCAGAATTATAAAGGGGATACGGGCCAGTCGTAAGGCAAGGCCGAGGCTGTAATCCGGTACTGTAAAGGAAGATATCGCTGTTATGGATATTACGATAACCATAATCGGGCTGACGATACCAGCCTGTACAGCAGCCTGTCCGATAACAAGCCCTCCTACGATGGAAACTGTCTGGCCCACAACCCGGGGCAGTCTTATTCCCGCTTCCTGTAACAGCTCCAGGGTAAACACCATTAATATTGCTTCAACAAAGGCCGGAAATGGCACTCCTGTTCTGGATTTTGTTATGGAGAGCACCAGATTAAGAGGAAGCATATCGGGGTGAAAGGCTGTTACTGCTATATACAGGGCGGGTAACAGGGCAGTAACAAAAATGCCGACAAGTCTGGCCATCCGAATGACGGAAGCGACAATCCAATTTTCAAAATAATCATCGGAGCTTTGCATCAATATGGGAAGAGTTGTTGGTGCAATTACAGCTTCCGGATTACCATTCATTAAAATTGCTACCCGGCCTTCTGATAAAGCGGCAACAACCTTATCGGGCCGCTCTGTTACCTGAATCAATGGAAATATGGACTTGGGTCTGTCCACAATCATGCGCATCATTTGAGCTGTTGTGGCCTGGCTGTCTACATCCAGTATAGAAAGACGATTCTTGATTTCATCAATTAACCTGCTATTGGCAATACCTTTTATATAGACTATGACATAATCCGCCTTTGCCCTTCTGCCCAATTTATGCTTCTCAAAACATAGATTCGAATCCAGTAATCGTCTTCTGATAAGACCGATATTAATTTTAAGAATTTCTACAAATGCTTCCTGGGGCCCCTTGACCGAGGGTTCGGTGGCAGGCTCACCTATGGTTCTTCCCTGGTAGCCCTTGGAATCAATGAGCAGTCCCTTATCATAACCTTGGATGGTGAGCAGTGTATCACCGGACATAATCCCTAATACAATGTCATCAAAGGTTTTCACAACTTTAACACTGTTCGCGCTGATCATGGAATCTTTTATATCTTCAAAATCTATTCGGCCTTTTCCCACTGAAGCAGTTGATTCGATTACCAGGGGTTTAAGAATGTGCTCCTGTATCATATCCTCATTTGCAATGGTGCTGATAAAGATTATGGCAGCCCTTCTGTTGCTTCCTGCCAGATTGAATTCTCTGCATTTCAGGTCGGAGGAATGATTCATAATGCCGTAAAGACTGTTGATATTATCCTTGATATCACCGACCAGTTTGAACTGCCCATACTGTTCCTTATTAAGCTGATCAAATCTTTTCTGCTGTTTTCCAAACAGTTTCTTAATGATATTCATGTTTTTTGGCCTTTCATTCTTCCAAGCTTTTGCTTGTTTTTTGAATTGTGCTATACCGGATTTTCCATTCAGGATTTAGTATTTCCTGTAATTATGGATAAGATGCCAATATTAGCTGTGCCAGACTGTCAGGCATGAGAAAGAATGGTAAAAGTTCAGTTTAAAGATACATATTTAGGATATATAATGTTGGAAGAATGTTGTTTTATTGTACCGCGTAAGGGTAAAATAACTATTAAGGCTCATTAAGAGCAACAGATACAAATAGTGCACTAACAAGTAAGAAAGGGGAATGAGAATGAAGAAGTACGAATGCACTGTATGCGGCTATGTTTATGATCCTGAATTAGGTGATCCGGAAAATGGTGTTGCTCCGGGAACCGCTTTTGAAGATGTGCCCGATGATTGGGTATGTCCTGAATGCGGCGTGGAAAAGGATTTGTTTGAACCTTTGGACTGAGAATTATTTTGAGTAGTTGGATAGCCGCAGTTCTGGCGGGCTGCGGCAGATTTCCAAAGTAATGCAGCATGTTTATTGAACTGCCTGCTTAATTAGGGACACGAAACTTATGAAAAGGGGGGTAAGTCATGGCACAGAGTAATTTTAATGATCTGGAAGCTTTAAAGATAGCAATTCAGATTGAAAGAAGGGGAGAAGTTTTTTACGAAAAATCCATGTATCTGGCACCCAATGACTCTGTCAGCCAAATGCTGGCGGAGCTGGCTGAGCAGGAACGGGATCATGCAGCAACCTTCCAAGAAATTTATAATGAATTGTCGCAGCATAAGCAGAATTTTGATGATGAATACCTTTATAATCCGGAAGTGTCTGCCTATTTACGGGCTATGGTAGAAACTTCTGTATTTCCTTCTGATGAGCTGCAGGAGGAAATCATGAGGGATATTAAAGATACAACCGATGTGTTGGCTATTGGCATTCAAGCAGAAAAAGACTCCATTCTTTTTTATACCGAAATGATTATCAATGCAAGGTATATTGAAGCCAAGGATGCCTTTCGCAGACTCCTGAAGGAAGAGAAGAAGCACTTGATTGATCTTCAGACCCAGCTGAATGAATATAAAAAGTAAATAAATATGATTCATATATATACTAGGATATCTATATCGGATATATTCAGCCATCGATAATGGATATCCTTTATATTTGCCAGATTGAGAAGATTAATTAACAATTTGTCTATATTACTACTTGTCAAAAATAATGTTTTTTGGTACTATAATAATCGGCTCTGAAACAGACAGTTAATAATGGAAGCTGAATAATATCTACAAATTTCCATTAGGATAACTGTTGACAAACGAGTCAGCATTTGATAAGATATAAAAGTCGCCGCCGAGAGCGGGGACGGGAATTGGTCCTTGAAAACTAAACAGTGTAGCAAATGGAGGACGGAAGCCGGGTAACAGAAGTCGGAGACGGCAGCTGAATTGAGGCTGAAGGAATCCATTTGAGAAATTGAATTGAAGTCAATTCTGAGGATAACGCAAGGCGAAAGCCGAGCAAAGAGTTTAGGAGCTAATCAAGCGAACCGAAAAATAGCTTTAACTCTAATAAGAGTTGAAGGTAAATATTTTAATTGGAGAGTTTGATCCTGGCTCAGGACGAACGCTGGCGGCGTGCCTAACACATGCAAGTCGAGCGGGGTTAAAGTTTTACACTGAGTATTTAAAGAGTTGTTCAGCCAGCGCATATGCAAAAACAACCTGATTAATAAATGCTTGCAATAAAAGTTTTTGCATTACGCGTTTAAAGCGTGAATAACACTGACACAAACAAGCAGTCGGATTTGAGTACTGAGTGTAAAACTTTAACCTAGCGGCGGACGGGTGAGTAACGCGTGAGCAATCTGCCTCATACAGGGGGATAACAGTTGGAAACAGCTGCTAATACCGCATAAGACCACGATATCGCATGGTAAAGAGGTCAAAGGAGGAATCCGGTATGAGATGAGCTCGCGTCCCATTAGCTGGTTGGTGGGGTAACGGCCTACCAAGGCGACGATGGGTAGCC
>DUOI01000015.1 GCA_012838915.1 Clostridiales bacterium | reverse complement strand
TAAGCTATCCAGGCACTGTCGATTACATTGTTGAATGTATGAAAACGATTGCCTCACTTGGATTTGATGGTTTCACCCTGGAAGAAAGTGAGGAGGGTTTCTGGTATTGTGAATGTGAAAAGTGCAAAGAACGTTGGCATGCTGTTACAAATACGCCTGGAGAAGCCAAGCATAAGGCTAACATGTGGCTGCTTAACCAGATTTACGATGAGGTTAGAAAGATAAACCCATCAGTAGTTATAGGAATACGGGCATTCCGTCAGCCACCTTTGGAAAAAGATCCTGAATTTTTAAAGGAATGTGTAGAGTCAATGCCGGACGACATAATGTTGTTCTGGGCACCAGGGCTATATGTCCCGGAAAGTGAATTTGAAAAATGGTGTAAGGCATTTGGAAAGCACAGAATTTGGGCAAGAGATACCGAGGCCAATTCAATAACATCAACCATGGGAAGGTTATATCGTACATTTAAGTCTAATGTTATTCGCTATGAGGATGAAGCAAACGAGCAGGTTATTGAAACGGATATTCGTCAACATAAAGGCAGCATAAAAATGGGAGTGCATGGTATAAATGGATATGTGTTCGAATGGTATGGTCTTTTCTTGCATTTGTTTGCACATGGCAATTATGGATGGGGCTCAATGATGGACGAGGAAGACTTCTATATCAGAGCTTGCAATTTGAATTTCGGCGAAATGGGAGAAAAGGTATTATACCTGATGCGCAACATAGTTACAATTCATGAGAGTCAGATACCGTTATACACCACACCATTTCCGTTTCAGAAAAACAAGATGACGAATGATGATATTCCTGCAATAATGGCTGCAAAAGAAAATCAACCACGTCTCTTGGAGCTTTGCGAGGAACTGAGACAATGGGCTTATCACAGTAAGGAATATAGAATTTGGCTGCCTCACTTTGATAAACTCCACAATGCAATAAGACGCAATGCAGTGATATATGACCTGGTCTTGGCAGCATTACGATATGAAGACGAACAAGATCCAATCAAAAAGGACGCCATCCTTGATGAAATACTATTGTTAAATGAAAAGGATTTTGAAATTGCTAAAGAAATGTTCTTCGATATTAACCCTGTTGGAGAGACTGGAGTAAAGAGTTGTATGTTTCCCTATCATGAATTAAAGAGGCTTATACATAATATAAGACATCCGGAAAATCCCGATGACGATATCATCTGTTCCGGAATAGAAGCTTTAGGATGGTTGTGGCTTTAATTTGACAGAGATGGAGAAATTAAAAATGAATACAACAATAGCAGTAAAACAGGTGCTAGATACAACACCTTTAATAAGATTGAAAAACTGTACAATGGAATTCCCAGGAGTCAAAGCGCTTGATAATGTTGAGTTTACCTTGATGCCAGGCGAATGCCATGGCCTAGTTGGCGAGAACGGTGCTGGTAAATCCACACTATCAAAGTGCATAACCGGTGAGCATCATATGACTCAGGGTGAGTTGTATGTCAATGGGAAGAAGATTCGAATTCCAAGTTATTCCATAAGGGAATCACAGGCATTGGGAATTTCCATTGTCCATCAGGAATTCCAGCTCATGAGTGATATGACAGGTTTAGAAAACGTTTTTTTGGGCCGTTATGAAACAAAAGCCGGTTTCATTGACTGGAAAGCATTACAGAAAAAAATCAGTGAGTTAATTGAGTTTCTGGAGGTAGAAGTTAATTTTAATATACCTGTCAAATATCTCCGAACGGCAGAAAAACTAATAGTACAGCTGGCAAGAGCCCTCATTAATGATTCAAAGATTTTAATACTGGATGAATTGACCGCTGTTTTGCAGGAAAAAGACATTCAAAATATTTTCCGTATAATTAACATCCTTAAAAAAAGAGGAATAGGGATAATCTATATTTCTCACAGACTGGATGAGATATTTGAGTGCTGCGACAGCTACACTGTACTATGCGATGGAAAGTATGTAAACAGCGGAAAAGTAAAGGATATCAACAAACCCCAGCTTATTAAAATGATTATTGGCCGCGAATTAACGCAGGTCTATCCACCGGTTAATGAAAAGTTTGGCGATATGCTTTTAGAAGTGAAGGACCTTACGGCACCAAAAGCATTCAGGAATGTAAGTTTTCATGTTAGAGCCGGAGAAGTTGTCGGCATTGCCGGTTTGTTAGGAGCTGGCAAAACCGAGTTGGTACATGCAATATTCAGTAATCACAAGTTAACCAAGGGAAAAATATTTTTAAAAGGAAAAGAAGTAAAAATAAAAAACCCGAAACATGCAATTCAACTTGGTATCGGATTAGTCCCTGATGAGCGAAGAATGCTTGGCCTGAACATGCAATTTGATATCAAAGACAATACCACATTGCCAACCATGAGAATGTTTAGAAAATTTAAAATCTTTCAGGATAAAAATGCTGAAGCAAAGGCTGCATATGAAATTAACAAAAAGCTTAATCTCAATTACTATTCCTTATGGCAGAAGGTATCAAAACTGTCAGGAGGCAACCAACAGAAAATTGTTATCGCAAAATGGATGTTGAAAAACTGCGACATATTTCTTCTGGATGAACCCACTCGCGGTATTGATATCGGTGCCAAATTTGAGATTTATTCATTAATTAATGAACTAACCAAACAAGGGAAAGGAATCATCCTGGTGTCACCCGAAATGGAAGAACTCATTGGTCTTTGCAATCGAATCTATGTTATGTATGAAGGGGTTGTAATGGATGTTGTTGAAGGTGAGCGAAAAACTCAAGAAGTCATTATTAACAGTTTGTTAGGGGTGAACGAAAAATGATTGAATTGGATTTTAAAGAAAAAACAAGACGATACAGTGGTGGATTGAAATCATTCCTTTCAGACTGGATGATATTGATCCTATTTGTTGCATTGGTGACTATCTGCATGATCACTATGAGCAAATTTCGGGATCCTAAAAATCTATTTAATATAATACGGCAGGCTTCGTTCATAGCCATCATTGCCATGGGTGAGTTCTTTGTTATCCTGACAGGTAATATGGATATGTCCATATCAGCGATTATTGGTATGGTATCGATATTTTTTGCCGGGTTTGTTGTAACCATGGGAGCCCCTGTATGGCTTGCATTGATAGTAGTAATACTGATGTCAGTCATAGTTGGCATAATTAACGGCCTGCTGACTATTATAGGTAAAATGCCATCTTTTATAGCTACACTTGTTGTTATGAATATTTTAAGGGGCTTTAACTTCATATACTCAGGCGGACTCCCGATTTCCGGTTTACCACAGGGGTTTAATTTCTTTGGTTCCGGTTATGTCGGTGTAGTGCCTTTCCCTGTAATATTAATGTTTGTTATTGCGATTATTTTGTATGTTTTTACAACACAAACGTCATTAGGAAGAAGCTTTTTTGCGGTTGGTGGTAATTACGAAGCCAGTAAGCTTTCCGGAATCAATGTGAGGTTCGTGGGAATTCTGGTTTTCGTAATTTGCGCGGTTTTAACTGCTATCGGAGCACTTGGGTTGACATCGAAAACTCTTGCAGGAAATATATCATTGGGCGATGAGTTGTTGTTTGATGTTATGACAATAGTTGTACTTGGCGGAACCTCATTAATGGGCGGCCGCGGCCGCATATTCGGAGTCGTGATAGGCGCACTCTTCCTGCAGGTTATCAGTAACATAATGGTGCTTATGGGAATTGCAACACCATGGCAATGGGTTGTTAAGGGGGTCATTCTGGTCACGGTAGTATTGATCGATTCCAATACCAAACGTGATTAGAAGGTTATTATCAAAAAAAGGAGCATCATGTCATGCAAGGTAAAAAAGTATGGTTTTTTCCTGACGGAGACAGGCCTCCGCTGGGAGACAGCGAGATGAAAGGCCATGAATCATATGTGGTATTAAATCCGAATAAGCAGAATGCAAATTTGAAGTTTTCAATTTATTTCGAGGATCGAGAACCTGTGCGAAATATTAAGATGATGGTTGAAGCTGAAAGGGTCAAATGTTTTCAAACCCATAATCCGGAACACTTTGGAGAAAACACTCTGCCTGTTGCAAAGCAATATGCTGTTAAGGTTGAAAGTGATGTACCGGTTATCATTCAATACGGAAGACTGGACGCCAGGCAGGTAAATCTTGCCTATTACACAACCATGGGTTACCCTGTGTGAATCCAGCCGGTATACCGGTTAAGGATAATATATAAAATATAAAAGGAGAGAGCATCATGCATGGAAGAATTTGTATACCCAAAAGCGAATATAAGGAGCGAGCGCTTCGGGCGGCAGAGTTGTTACGAAAAGAAGGGCTTGATGCGCTGATAGTAAACGGTAATGAAGCTGATTACGCCAATACAAGATATTTCTCTGGATTCTGGCCGCTGTTTGAACGCTGTGGTGTTGCAATCAGTGCGGCTGGAGATGCAGCACTAATGGTAGGTCCTGAAAGCAGGGAATTCGGTAGTGACAGATCCAAAATAGATAAAATTTATGTACTGAAGGATTACCGTGAAAGCGCTGATCCGGCGTATCCGGAATTAAAAGCTGATACATTTAACGATGTGTTTAAGGGTATCGGGGTTACAGGCAGAAACTTAAGGATTGGTGTGGCAAGCTATCTGGACACTTCAGTAGTGATTATGGACGGTATTAAGCAGGCATTTCCTGAAGCGGAAATCGTAAGAGCAGATCACATCATGGTAGCACTTCGTTCAATAAAATCTGAAAATGAGATAGCCTGCCTGAGAGAGGGCTATCGGATAGCAGAGCTTGCAACCAAACAGGTAATTGAAGAAATAAGGCCGGGAATGACAGAACTTCAAATGGTAGGAGTTGCCCAAAGAGTGATTTACGAAAACGGCGCAGAATATGAAGGTCTGCCAATGTATGTATTTTCTGAGGCTTCTACCAGGCACGCTATTTCCCGTTCATCTTACCGTAAATTCGAAAAAGGAGATATAGTACAGCTTAATCTGTCTGCCAAGATTGATGGATATTCAGCTTCCATTGGCTATCCAATTGTATTGGGCAAGCTGACAGGTAAAAGGCGTGATATTGTAATGTTCGGACTTGAGGCACACAATTGGACTGAAAAACAGCTGAAAGCCGGCGTTGCTGCTGCTGATGTTGCTAAAGGTTACTATCAGTATTTCGTTGACCATGGATATAAAGATAACTTTGTATATGGTCCGATGCACGGTACAGGCATGATTGAAGTAGAAGCACCCTGGGTAGAGACCAGCTCGGATTATACATTCAAACCTAATATGACATTCCAGATTGACTCCTTCATAGCCACAGATGAATTTGGCGTACGATGGGAAAAGGGAATCGCAATCAGAGAAGACGGTGTTGAAGTATTAACCCAACCGATAGGAGAACTGTATGAACTTGATTTTTAATAATTCTCCTCAATGAAAGCAACTAGAAACTAACGTAGAAGGAGTAGATTGTAAATGAATAAGATTATACTGCTTTTATGAAAGTTATGCTTACTAAATCAAATAACTCCTACTTGAACCCAATATCAAAGCCTAGTCAGAGCCAGAGATTATAGAAAGGTGCTTTATCCGTTATCAAGAAAGTGAGTATATATGGAGGTTTTCTAATAATAAGCAGTATTTTTTCTGCAAGTACAAGGGTTCTAATAAGAAAGCAGTGTCGAGTTTGACACTGCAATTAAGAAAAGGAGTGGAAGAATGAAAAAGTATTTTGTGTTCCTTTTAGCAACTCTTATCCTGGCAGGCGCCCTTTCTGGATGCAGCCAACCTGCTGCCCCTTCGGAGCCGGTCGCACCGGCAGAATCTGCTGCTCCCGAAGAACCTGCTGCTCCTCAAGAGCCTGCTGAAGAGCCTGCTGAAGAGCCATTGGTAATCGGCCAGGTCTTCTGGGGACTCCATGATTCTTATCAACAGGCTCACCAACAACAAACGGCAAAATATCTTGAGGAATTGGGAATTACTTACCTGCCTATGGATGGACAGATGAAACCGGAAGTCCAGACTGCCGCTATGGAAGACCTGATTGCACGAGGAGTGGATGGGATCATTTGTCAGGCTTATGACCAGGCTTCCATGGAACTTTCAATTAAGGCTGCACAAGAAGCCGGGATCCCGGTTGTATCCTTTGTTAATGTATCATCGGGTGATGTAAAGTATCCTTCCGTTGAAATTGCGGAGGAAGCCAGTGCCATTGAAATGGGACGTATAATAGGGCAGAAGTTTAAGGAAATATTCCCCGATAAACAAGTCAAACTGCTTACGATCAGCGATGAATCAGTGGAATGGGCTCATAATCAACGCACGCTTGCCTTTGTAAGCGGATTGAAAGAAGTGCATCCCGACCTGGATTATGTCTTTAATGGCGGACAAAGCAACCGGGAAGTTGCCTATGCAGTAACTGAGGACGTTTTGCAGCGTGACAAGGATATCAACTTAATTTTTGGGTACGATGCTGAGAACGGCCTGGGGGCAATAGCTGCGCTGGAAGCAGCAGGCAGAGGGAAAGCCGATAACTACGTTGCGCTTACTGAATTTGTTGCCTCTGTTGACGGCTCTACTCCTGAAATTTTAGAAGTTATGGATCCAAACTGTTCTTACGTGGCAACATTAGGGCTCAGGCCGAAAGTAAATGCCCGGTCTTGCGTGGATCTTTTGCTTAAGCTGATTAACGGCGAAATGGATATGTACGAGACCCAGCAGAATATTAAGGTTCCGTCACAAATAATCGATTGCTGGAACATGGATATTGATTCGACCCAAGCTTATTTGAAGGATGAGTGGGAAATAGATTTGGATATTCGAGCTGAGCTGGGGCTCTGAAGCAAACTGTCAAACTCTGGATAGTGTTTTGTTAATCTAACTAATTGGGCACACATTCATAAAGAAGTATCCCTGGAGCTGTAGCAATAAATGAATAACATGAATGTGTGCCCCTATCCCTTTACTAACCTGTAAATACTTAGTATTGCATACCTTTCACGCCTGAATATTAAAAAGGTGAGTTACAATATACGGGTAAATATTTCCGATGCTTTTACGATGCAGAGAATCCTTTATGAATATTTCCGTGAATAATTGAAAGGGCATTTTGAAATATGAAAATAGGTAGAACAATAGAAAATGATTATCTGTTGGAGATGCTGGGGATTGTCAAACGGTATCCGGGTGTTAACGCACTGAAAGGGATAAACTTCCGGGTGAAACGTAATACAGTCCATTGCCTGATAGGAGAAAACGGCGCAGGAAAATCAACACTAATCAAGATTTTGACCTGTGCCGAGCGAATGACCCAGGGGAAGATTTTACTGGACAACAAACCGTTTTTGGGCAAAACTGTCAAGGATGCCATGAATGCCGGCATCAGTACGGTATTCCAGGAGTTGAACATTATAGACCAACTCACCGTTGAAGAAAACCTGACCTTAGGAAGAGAGCACCAAAGAGGCGGCATCCTTCTAAGAAATGCACCTGATCCTTCTTTTGCTGTTCTTAAGGAGTTTGCCCCTGATATCCCGCTGAAAGCCCGTGTTTCAACACTTAGTTTTGCGCAAAAGCAAGTTGTGGAAATAGTAAAGGCCGTAAGTGCGGATGCAAAGATCGTAATCATGGACGAACCGACCGCCGCATTGTCACGTGTTGAATCCGAGGGTTTATATGACATTATACGAAAACTTAAAGCCAACGGAATTACAATTATATACATATCCCATATACTGGATGACATATTTAGTATTGGCGATTATGCTACTGTGCTGAGGGACGGTGAAATCGTCGGCACCAGGTCGGTTCCTCAAACAGAACGCAGTGAGCTTATCAGGATGATGATTGGTAAAGTGGTTCAAAGCAAATATTTGCCTGTTAAAGGCAAAACCGACACTCCGCTCCTGAGGGTAAGAAACCTAACCACATCTATGATACGTGATTTCAGTTTTACGCTTAATAAAGGGGAGATTCTCGGATTCTATGGATTGCGGGGTGCGGGAAAAAGTGAAACAGCCCGGGCCTTGTTTGGACTGGATAAGATAATCAGCGGCAGTATTGAAATCGAGAACAAACCTGTGTCGATAACCAGTCCAAGAAAAGCAATGCGGTATGGAATTGCTATGGTACCTGAGGAACGTTTGACAGAAGGGCTTTTTATGAAGCTGTCAGTGAAAGACAACATCGCCTCTTCCAATTACCGTGGCATCAGCCATGCGGGAATTGCTAACAAAAAGAAAACCAGGGACAGGGTAGAAAAGCTTGTAAATGAATTAGATGTCAGGATACACAGTATAGAACAGCAAGCACGCACATTAAGCGGAGGCAACCAGCAAAAGGTGGTAATAGGCAAATGTCTTAACGCCAGCCCCAGGCTTTTGATACTGGACGAACCTACCAGGGGCGTAGATGTGGGGGCAAAAGAAGAAATCTATTCGATCATACGCAAGCTCGCCAGGGAAAATGTAAGCATTTTGGTCTGTTCTTCCGAATACGACGAAATAGCCGCCTTGTGCGACCGTGTAGTCCTTATTGCTGGCGGCCGTATTATTACAACACTTTCCAATGCCGAACTGGATTCCCAGCGTGTGCGAATGCTGACGATGAACAAAGGGGTGATGACATGAAAAGCATATTAAAGTTCAAGAAGACCAGTTACCAGCAATTGGTTATTGTTGGAGTCCTTTTACTGATTATGGCTATTCTTTCCCTAGCAAGTCCTGAGTTTTTGACGACGGTAAACCTTATTAATGTGCTTCGTCAAATTGTTTCCGTCGTTATTGCCGGGTGTGCCGTTACCCTGCTAATGATATCCGGTAATTTTGACCTTTCCATCGGTTCAACCATGGCTTTGGCCGGGACAATGACAGCAATATTCGTCACCCAGGGGATACCCCTGCCCGCTGCGATCCTGATGTCTGTTTTAATAGGTATGGTAATCGGCTTGATTAATGGGGTTTTCGTTATTATGCTTAATGTACCTTCCATTATTGCCACCCTGGGAACAATGTATATTATGAAGGGTATTGCATGGGTGACCACCGGCGGCAACTCTATCCACCTGGGTCTGGGTCAGGACTATACGTTTCTGGGACGGGGTTTTCTTGGTCCTTTCCCCTTAAGTATCTTAATTGCCATATTCACTTTTCTTGTTTTTTATTTCATACAAAGCCGGACATTGCTGGGAAAGTATACTTACGCTATTGGAGCTAACAGACGTACTGCCCTCCTAAGCGGCATCAATGTGTATTTTTACGGGGTTATACTATATGTACTTGTCGGCTTATTATCGGCCTTCTCAGGGGTCATTATGTCCTCCCGGCTTGGCGTGGGCAGTGCAAGCATTGGCGTAGGATTTGAGTTTGATGTTATTGTAGCTGTTGTTTTGGGCGGTACAAGCCTGAACGGCGGTGAAGGATCGGTGCTTGGCACCATAACCGGCGCGCTTATTGTGGGTTTTATTGCCAATGGCCTTAACCTGATGGGAATCCATTCCTTCTACCAGGACATCGTAAAAGGTATTGTACTGGTAGGGGCTGTACTGCTTGACCTGACACTCAAATCCAAGTTAAGTAAAACATGAGGAGGTATTGCATGTTTGATTATAGGATTGCTTACAACTGCTGGATAAACGATTCCAGGATTGAACCAATTAGCGATGAAGACTGGCCGTCCATCCGTATTGATGACGGCACCATGTATTCGCTTAACAAGACCATGGCTTTTCTTAAGTCTGCAGGGTATAACTATGTTGACATGTTCGGGCTGATAACCAACCATAACTGGAAAGAAGACATCCCTTCCACCGTAAGTGCGGAGCGCAAGGAACAGGTAAAGCGCGTAATTGAAATAATGCATAAGTACGGCCTTAAACTGATATACGGGCTGGGCGTATACAGTTGGGGCTTTGATGAAATAATCACGCGTGATGAGAGGGTCAGGGGAACCAATCCTCATGTCATGTGCGCTTCATCTGCCCAATCCGAAAAGATCATGCAAAAGGTTATTGATTTTGTAGCAGGTACCTTTGATATTGATGGTTTTCATCTTGAAGCCGCCGATCAGGGAAGGTGTCACTGTGAATCATGTGCTCATTATGAGAATGATATTGCCTACTATAACGATATAAACATTCGCACAGCCGGTTATATCCGTGAAAATTACCCAGACAAGCTGCTTCTCATCAATACATCAGGATACCTGCGCTGGGGTGATACCTTCACGTCGGGCCAGCTTAAACAGATTGAAGACCTGGGACCTGCAATAGACGTATTTATAGATGTGGGCAGCCATGGCCCCTTTGTAGAAAGTAATGACCGTCCAGGTTTTATCCGAAGTTTCAAAGCTTCTTTTGGAACAGCCAACGGTTTTTGGATCTATCCCCCCCAGCGCTGGGCTCGCGACCGCTGGCTGATACCCCATTTCCAACAAAACTATCATAATCTTAAAAGTGTATATGAAGATGGAGGCCGAAGCTGCGAATTATATGTGTCTCCCATTAGCAACCCGGGTGCAGAAATCACCTTACTGTGCAATGGGTTATTCTGCATGAATCCTCAACTCAGTATGGACATGATTTTGAAAAAAGCTGTGGAGAGATTGTATTCCCCAAAATCAGATGAACATGCTTCAT
Organism: Clostridiales bacterium; assembly: GCA_012838915.1. Classification (GTDB taxonomy): domain Bacteria; phylum Bacillota; class Clostridia; order Caldicoprobacterales; family DTU083; genus DTU083. The sequence goes on along the minus strand of DUOI01000015.1, from coordinate 166 downwards.
TAATTGCCGATCTGTTTAAGAAGGCGGAAAACCTTTTCTTTGACTGCTACAATCCTGTGCGTAATCGTGACCTTGATGAATCCTTATCTGATGGAGTAGAAGATTTGTTTCTATGGTCTGAAACCTATCCTGAACGCGCTGTACCTGGTGAACTTTTTCTGGAGCC
>DUOI01000014.1 GCA_012838915.1 Clostridiales bacterium | reverse complement strand
GAAGAAACCTGGAGGTGGATTTTTTCGGCGGGGAGCCCATGATGAATTTCGAAGTTGTCAAACAATTGGTACAACATGGCCGGCAATTGGAGAAGCAACACAACAAGCAATTCCGGTTTACCATCACCACCAATGGCTTGCTGCTGGACGATGAGGCCTTGGAGTATATCAACAGGGAGTTTGTCAATGTGGTTATAAGCATAGACGGCCGCCCCGAGATTCATGATCATCTGCGCAAAACACGAACAGGCAGCGGCAGCTATGAATACATCCTTCCAAAAGCCATCAAGCTCGCTGAATCCCGCAATCAAAGGGATTATTATGTCAGAGGAACCTTTACGAAATACAATAAGGATTTTGACCGGGATGTGCTTCATCTGGCAGACCTGGGTTTCCGGCAGATATCCATTGAGCCGGTTGTGGCTTCGGAGCAGGAGGATTACCATCTTTCAGCGGAAGACCTGCCGGAAGTAAACCAGGCTTATGAAAGGCTTATGGAAGCTTATCTGGAGCGAAAGAAAGAGGGAAGAGGCTTCAACTTCTTTCATTTTATGGTGGATTTGGAGCAGGGGCCTTGTGCAGCCAAGCGTTCTTCGGGCTGCGGCGTGGGCAATGAGTACATCGCAGTTACCCCAAAGGGAGACATCTATCCCTGTCATCAGTTTGTTGGGGATGAGGCCTTTAAAATGGGCAATGTTGTGGACGGCTCATTCAATTATGATATGCAGCAGGCTTTCAGAAGCTCCAATGTATTCACCAAAGAGAAATGTGCATCCTGCTGGGCTAAGTTTTACTGCAGTGGAGGCTGTGCAGCCAACGCCCGGCATTTTTCGGGTGAAATAAATCAACCCTATGAATTGGGCTGTGAAATGGAAAAAAAGAGGCTGGAATGTGCTCTTGCCTTGAAAGCACTGGAATTTTTGGCTGAATAAGAATAGAATGTAATAAAAATGTCTTTTGGAATGAGGGGGTTTAATGTCAATTTATCAGCTAAGAGAACCGGTTCTGGAAGACAGGTCAACCGCAATAATGCTTTTAATGATGGAGCTGGGCATCAGTGAAGTGACCGCCGGTCTGCTTGTAAACAGGGGTATAACCGGGCCGGAGGACGCCCGGGCCTTTCTCAACCCGTCCCTGGAACAGCTTCATGATCCTTTTCTTCTGCATGATATGGACAAAGCTGTAGAGCGAATTAAACAGGCTGTAGTAACCGGTGAGAAAATTGTTATATACGGGGATTATGACGCAGACGGAGTTACTTCCTCTGCTGTCCTGTCCCTGTATCTTAGATCATTGGGGGCTGATGTTGACATATATATACCCAGCCGCCAGGACGAAGGATACGGCCTTCATATGGAGTCTTTGCAGAGTATTCAGCAGCAGGGAGCCAGGCTTGTTATTACCGTTGACTGCGGAATTTCAGCCTTGGAGGAAGTAGGGCAGTTCAAGCAGCATATGGATATAATTATTACCGATCATCATACACCGGGCTCTGAGCTGCCCAAAGCCTATGCCTTAATTAATCCCAAAATTCCCGGTCAGGTCTATCCTTTTCAGGAGCCGGCCGGTGTAGGGGTAGCTGCTAAACTGTTACAGGCCTTGGGAGGCTTGGATGGCCTCAGGCCCTATCTGGACTTGATTGCAATCGGAACGGTTGCGGATATAGTACCGCTGATTGATGAAAATCGCGTATTTGCAGCCTTGGGCATCAGGTGTATCAATGAGAAACCGCGTCCCGGCATCGATGCATTGCTGCAGGCATTGAACAATGAAGGAAAAATCGTGGACGCGAATATGATTTCCTACTCAATCGGTCCTTGCCTGAATGCTCCCGGCAGAATGACCACCTTCCATGCAGGCTATGAACTTCTGACAGCAACTAGTCTTCAACAGGCCTTACCTCTGGCTCAGGAATCTGTAGAGCAGAATCAGCTGAGGAAGGAAACGGAAAGCCGGATTCTGGACTCTGCCCTGGAAATAATGGGGCAGCAGGTGGATCTTGCCTATGACCGCGTTATTGTAATTGCAGGAGAAAACTGGCATCCCGGTGTGATTGGCATCGTGGCATCCAGAATAACTGAACGGTATAATCGTCCCGCCATTGTATTATCGCTGGATGGAGATGAGGCAACAGGCTCAGCCCGCAGCATTCAGGGCTTCCATATGTATGAGTCACTTTATTCCTGTCGAGATTTATTAATCCGGTTCGGCGGACATAAAATGGCAGCGGGGCTTACCATTCATAAATCCAAAATCGATGAATTTCGCAAAAAAATCTGTGCCCACGCCGAGCAGGTTCTGGATGAGGAAGTACTGATTCCCCGTTATTTCTATGACGGGCAGATTCGACATGAACAGATCACTCCTAGCCTGTTAAACGAAATTGATATGCTGGCTCCCTTTGGCTGTGGCAATCCGGTGCCCAGGTTTTACCTGCCTTCTGCCGTTGTTGAAAGCAGCAGGCTGATTGGGAAGCAGTCCAACCATATCAAACTTGCATTGAAATTGGGACAGCGATCATGGGATGCAGTAGGCTTTGGAATGGCTGAGGCCGGAAAGGATCTGCAGAAGGGATGCCATGTCAGCTTGCTGACTTCCCTTAACCGGAATGAATGGATGGGAGTCAGCAGTACACAATTACAGATACACAACATGAAACGGATTTTCCGGGATCCGAAGGATGTGGCGGAACTGCTGTCCACCTTCTATTTCAAATTTTTTGATGTTTTTTTCCATTATTTTATGTATAATGATAATAATATTCTGTCAACATGTCCGGGTAGTTACGATTTATCGGAAGCCGGTACCGGGACTCGATCACAAGATGCTGGAAAGCAGGAATTGCTTACTCTAGACGATATAGTAGAATGCCTGACGGATTCCTTGATGGGCAGGGCGGTTTTTGTAAGCACCTATGAGCTTGCAGCTGCACTTTTAAACAGGCTGTTAAAGGAAAACCTGTTGAACCTGATTCCCATACAATACCATCATCCTTATTCAGGAAACGGATTGGGGTGCAATACGGTTATCCTGATTCCCGACTATCGGTGTTATCCTGAGCAATATTATCGTTCCATCATCACCCCGTTGGGAGAAGAAAGGCTTCATTCTGTCAGGCATGACTTCGGAGCAGGCAGGCGGCAGCGCAAACATTACCGCTTTGTACTGGACAAAGAAACAAAAGCAAAAGGGATCGACGGTACACCCTTTACCTTAAACAGGGAACAACTGGGCATTATATACAAATGGCTGAGGAAAATCGTACCGGGTCGCAATATTTGGCCTGACGGCAGGCAATTACTGGAGGGCTTGAGGGAGGGCAGCGGATTCCCCTGGAACGGGTTTCAACTGCGCCTTGCCTTGGAAATATTTAAGGAATTGGATTTTATATCCGTGGAGTCCGGCAATCAATGTATCCGGATATATTGCAATCCAAGTCCGAAGAGCCGCCAATTGGATGAAAGCAGGCTGGTTAACTTTCATAAAAAATGGATAGCCCGCCACATAAGTGATCATATGCGGCAAGCATATAAGGAGGAAGCAGCATGGACTTAATTCAAAAAATAAGGGTAATTGAGGATTTCCCAAAGAAAGGCATTTCATTCAAGGATATTACTACCTTGCTGAAAGACAAAGAAGCCTATCATTACACCATCGATACCATGGTGGACATTTGCAGGAAAATAGGTGCTGATGTAGTGGTCGGCCCGGAAGCACGGGGGTTTGTATTGGGTGCTCCTGTGGCATACGGACTGAACACGGGGTTTGTTCTGGTACGAAAACCCGGAAAGCTGCCCGCCGAGACGGTCAGCTATGAATATGATCTGGAATATGGAACGGATGCTCTGGAAATTCACAGGGATGCCATACAGCCCGGTCAAAAAGTAGTTATTGTAGATGATCTTCTTGCAACAGGAGGAACCGCACTGGCGGTAACCAGGCTGGTGGAGAAGCTGGGCGGAATAGTTGCAGGGATTTTGTTTGCTATGGAATTGAGTTATCTCAACGGAAGAAAAACCCTGGAAGGATACGAGGTACATTCCCTGATTCAATACGACAAATAAGGTGTTCAGACAAGGCAGCAGCAGATTTGATCCATTCAAAGCATATGTATAGGGATCCGTTGCAATAAGCCTGCAATATGAAAATGCCAAGGAAAGGAGATGATTATGCTGGAAGGGCTGGTTAAGAAAATCACAGATGCATTTGGAGAAGAAGCAGCTGCCAAGGTTATTGAAGCCTATGAGTTTGCCGAAAAGGCACATGCCGGCCAGAAGCGGTCTTCCGGCGAGCCATACAGCATTCATCCCCTTGCAGTGGCAAATATTCTGACCGATCTGGGCATGGATGTCAATACCATTATTTCCGGCCTGCTGCATGATACCATTGAAGATACAGGCGTAACCAGACAGGAACTGGAGCAGAAATTTGGCAATGAAGTTGCCGAGATGGTAGACGGAGTTACAAAATTAAGCCGGCTGTCCTACAAAACCAAGGAAGAACAGCAGGTGGAGAACCTGCGCAAAATGTTTCTGGCTATGGCAAGGGACATCCGGGTTATAATCATCAAATTGTCGGACAGGCTTCATAATCTGCGTACCCTGGAGTATGTAGACGAGGAAAAACAGCGGGAAAAAGCATATGAAACATTGGAAATCTATGCACCGCTGGCACATCGCCTGGGTATCTTCAAAATCAAATGGGAATTGGAAGACATCTCTCTGAGATATATTGACCCCAGGGGATACTATGATCTGGTGGAAAAGGTAGCACGAAAACGCCGGGAACGGGAGGATTTTATCCAGGTGGTTATTACCGCCCTGAAGGACAAGTTGAAGGATCTTTCCATTCAATTCGAAATTGAAGGGCGGCCGAAGAATTTCTACAGCATTTACAAAAAAATGTATATGCAGCACAGGGAATTTGAGCAGATCTATGATCTCCTTGCCATTCGGGTGCTGGTCAATACGGTTAAAGACTGTTACGGTGTTCTTGGAGTAGCCCACACCCTTTGGAAGCCCATCCCCGGAAGATTCAAGGATTACATTGCCATGCCCAAGCCCAACATGTACCAGTCCCTGCATACAACGGTAATCGGACCGGAGGGTGAACCCTTCGAAATTCAAATTCGGACATGGGAAATGCATCGGACGGCTGAATATGGCATTGCCGCCCATTGGAAATACAAGGAGGGGCGGAAAACCTCCTATGACATAGACAAGAAGCTGGCCTGGCTGCGGCAGCTCCTGGAATGGCAGAACGATTCCAGGGATGCCAGGGAATTCATGGAAAGCCTGAAAATCGACCTGTTTACAGATGAGGTATTCGTATTCACACCAAAGGGCGATGTAATTGACCTGCCCAAGGGAGCGACACCCCTGGATTTTGCTTATACCATTCACAGTGCCATAGGCAATCGATGCATTGGAGCAAAGGTTAACGGGAAAATCGTTCCTCTGGATTACAATCTTTCAACCGGTGAAATTGTTGAAATTCTCACTACGCAATCAGCCGGTCATGGACCCAGCAGAGACTGGTTGAAGGTTGTAAAGACTAACCAGGCCAGGAACAAGATTAAGCAATGGTTCAAGAAGGAAAGACGGGAAGAGAATATTGAAAAGGGCAAGGAGATGCTGGAGAAGGAAGCAAAACGCCGTGGATACAGCTTGTCCCAGTTAATACAAGGTGAATGGATTGAGGGGACACTTAAGAAATACGGCTTTACTTCCCCGGAGGATTTGTATTCAGCCCTGGGTTACGGCGGAATCACCACCGGCCCCGTTTTGAACCGTCTCATAGATGAGTATAAAAAGGCCAATCAACAGGAAACTCCGGAAAGTGTAATCAGGGAACCGCGCCACGAAAAGGCACGAAGCTTTTCGGACAACGGGATTCGTGTCAAGGGGATTGACAATGTTTTGGTTCGCTTTGCCAAATGCTGCAATCCTGTTCCCGGCGACCCGATTATCGGATATATTACCAGGGGCAGAGGCGTTTCGGTTCATAGAGGCGATTGCATCAATCTGGCGGAGGATCATGTTGAAACCAGCCGATTAATTGAAGTAAGCTGGACAGCAGAAAACAAAGCCTCCTATAATGCGGAAATTCAAATAGTAGCCTATGACAGGCAGGCGATGCTGGCAGACCTGACCAATGCCATAGCAGAAATCAAGATAAATGTAACCGCTATCAATGCTCGCACTGCGAAAAATAAGATGGTGGTTGTCAATTTAAATTTGGAGATTAATGATACCCATCAATTGGAAAAAGTGATGAGATTCATAAGCCGTTTACCGGATGTAGTGGATGTATACCGGGTAAATGCATAGTCCATAGTCCTGAGGAGAGATTTGTTTGAGAGCAGCAGTACAACGGGTAAAACAAGCAGGTGTAAGTGTAGAAGGCAGGGAAGTTTCCCGTATTCGTAAGGGATATCTGATATTACTGGGAGTAGAGCAGGGGGATACCAAACAGGATGTGGAATATCTCGCTGATAAAATCGTAAATCTTCGTGTTTTTGAAGATCACCAGGGAAAAATGAATTTATCTGTAAAGGATATTGGAGGAGAAATGCTGGTGGTTTCCCAGTTCACACTATGCGCTGACTGCAGAAAGGGCCGCCGGCCCAGCTTTATTTCTGCCGCTGAGCCGGAAATGGCGGAAGCCTTCTATGAGGAATTCTGCAGAATTGCATCCGAGCAGGGTGTTACAGTTAAAAAGGGTGTGTTTCGGACCCATATGGAGGTTGACCTGGTCAATGACGGACCGGTTACCGTGCTGCTGGACAGCAGAAAGACATTTTAGGAGGAATCAAATTGAAACCATTATCCCTGATTGTGGGAGCATTGGGGGTCAACTGTTATATCCCATATTGTGAGCAAACAAGGCAATGTGCCCTTATCGACCCGGGGGACAGGGCTGATAGAATTTTGGGCTTGATACAAAGGAATAATCTTAAGCCCAAATATATTTTGCTGACCCATGGACATTTTGACCATATTGGTGCAGTAAATGAGCTAAGGGAGCAAACCGGCGCACAGGTTGGGGTGCATCCGGAGGACCTGGCCATGCTGACTGATCCGATGAAGAATTTATCCTCTCTGGCCGGCGTCGAGCCTATTAAGGTATCGGCGGATATAATGGTGGAGGATGGCATGACATTGCAAGTCGGGAACATCAGGTTAAAAGCAATCCATACACCGGGCCATACCAGAGGCGGCTTATGTTATCTGGCTGAAGGTGTCCTGTTTACCGGTGATACCCTGTTTGCAGGCTCAGTCGGAAGAACTGATTTGCCCGGCGGCAGCCATCATACCCTTATTAAATCCATCAGACAAAAGCTTTTTATTCTGGAGGATGATTTGACTGTTTTTCCCGGCCATGGACCAATCAGCAGCTTGCGGCAGGAACGGATATCAAACCCGTATTTACAGGGCAGAGAGGAACTCGAATGGGAATGATATGGGTTGGAGCTGCTCAGGTTTCCTATGTCAATGAAATAGTGGAATTGGTTAAGGTGTTTTATCCTGAGCAACAGGCAGCCGCTATCCCAAACAGGAACGCAGAGTTCGGGGAAGGCCATGTCCATACGGGTTTATCAGAAGATGACATATTACTGGAAGCCGGATATACAGCAGAAAAATCCGGTTGCATTGAATTTGCTGCTTCTTTATATAGAAACGGCAGCTTGTTGTGCAGACACAGTAATATTCTTTTTCCCGGCAAGACAGGCAATCAGCATGATCATAATCCTGCGTATCATACAAATCATAAGAAAAGCAACAGGATTATTAAAAATGGTTTAAAAGGCTGCGTTTTTGACCTGCTCAGCAAGTATACCGGGAAGCATCCCAAATGGGGTGCTCTGACAGGTATCCGTCCTGTGAAGCTGGTACATGAAATGCTGGACAGGGGCCTGAATGAAGCAATGGTCAAAAAGCAATTGCATGAGATCTATAAGCTGCATCCGGAAAAATCCGATTTGTTGATACGGACAGCCCGTGTACAACAGCCTTTGCTTGATAACCGTAAGAACGAGGAAGTCTCAATCTATATTCACATCCCCTTTTGCTCAACCCGCTGCAGCTATTGTTCCTTTCCATCGGATCTGATAGGCAGGGCCGCTGAAAAAATGGAAGCCTATCTGGAATGCCTGAAGCAGGAACTGACCGCTGTTGTGGATGCACTGGAAAACAAAGGCAAAAAGGCGGATACAGTTTACATCGGCGGGGGTACGCCAACTGTTTTGAGCCATTTCCATTTGGAAACGCTGCTGCTGCTGGTGAAGCAACAGCTCCTTGACAGGTTTAGCATCCGGGAATATACGGTGGAAGCCGGCCGGCCGGACAGCCTGGATATGCTGAAGCTTGAATCCATGAAGGAGCATGGTGTGACACGGCTCAGTATCAATCCCCAATCCATGAATCAGCAGACTCTGGACCTGATCGGAAGAAATCATACGGTGGAGGACATTATCCGGGTTTGTCATCAGGCAAGGGAAATCGAATTCGACTGCATTAATATGGATGTCATACTGGGCTTACCGGGAGAAACGCCGCAGCACATGGAGCATACCATGAAAGAAATTGCTGCCTTGAATCCGGAAAATATTACCGTGCATACCCTGGCAGTAAAACGGGCATCCGCCTGGAAGGAATCCTTTAATCAATATGATCCGGCCCGGGAAGGCCTGGCGGAGGAAATGGCTGATAAATGCCGGAAGTGGATAGACAAGCTGGGCATGGTTCCCTATTACCTCTACAGGCAAAAATATATGCTGGATCATCTGGAGAATATAGGCTATGCCTTGCCGGGGAAGGAATGCCTGTACAACATCCAATTCATGGATGAAAGGCGGGACATTTGGGCCGTTGGTGCCGGTGCATCCAGCAAAATCTACTATCCCCGGGAGAACAGGCTGGAGCGAATTGCAAATGTAAAGAACCTGGACGCATACCTGTCCCGCATCGGGGAAATGATAGAAAAAAAGCAGAAAGTATTCCAGAGCAGTTGACATTCCTCTTTGCGCCGATTATAATACAATAAAATCAACAAAAGAAAATTTCGATGATGGAGAGAGTACCAGGTATGAAAGCATCAGAGAGGAAATGCCCCGGCTGAAAGCATTTCCGGTGGAAGTACAGGGGAAGGACACTCCGGAGATGATTTGTCTGTGTACCCTATTTAAATTTGCAGGCAGATCCGCTTAGCAGCGTTAACACCGAAGAGTGGGAGAGTATGCCTTGCGTCAAAGGGCAGCGGCATGCTACTTCAATCAGGGTGGTACCACGGGTTATAATCTCTCGTCCCTTCATGGGATGCAGGGATTTTTTATTTCCCATACGTTATGAATGAGGAGGAAGTGCAGATGTTAACAAAAGCTCCAAAGGGCACAAAGGATGTATTGCCCCAGGAGGTATATCAATGGCATTATATAGAGGATACCATACGCAGGGTTACACGAGCCTTTGGATACAGGGAAATTCGAACTCCTGTATTTGAACATACCGAATTGTTTGAGCGGGGGGTAGGGGGAACCACCGATATCGTGCAAAAGGAAATGTATACTTTTCAAGATAAGGGCGGACGCAGCATCACCCTGAAGCCGGAAGGTACGGCAGGTGTTGCCAGGGCCTATATCGAACACAAGCTTTATGCAAACCCTCAGCCGGTTAAAATGTACTACCTGACCCCCTGCTACAGGTATGAGCGGCCGCAGGCAGGAAGGCTCAGGGAGTTTCATCAGTTCGGCATAGAGGTGTTTGGTGCACCTGAGGCATCTGTAGACGTGGAAGTCATCGCTTTGGCCATGAGTTTGTTCCGGGAGCTGGGAATCCAGGGCCTTGCCCTGAAAATTAACAGCATTGGCTGCCCCAGGTGCAGACCGGTTTATCATGAAGTGCTGAAATCCTATTTATCCCATCATTTGAAGGACTTGTGCCGCACCTGCAAGGACAGGCATGAAAAAAACCCCCTTCGGATACTGGATTGCAAAACGGAAAACTGTCAGCCTGTAATAAAGGGAGCCCCCCATATGCTGGATCATTTGTGCGAGGAATGCAGTGAGCATTTTGAGGATACTAAAAGGTTCTTAAGTGCAGCAGGCTTTGAATATGAGATTGATCCCATGATCGTGAGAGGCCTGGATTATTATACCAAAACCGTATTTGAAATTGTATCCGATTCCATCGGCGCCCAGGGTACGGTGTGCGGCGGCGGGCGATATGACGGACTGGTAGAGGAATGCGGCGGCCCCGGTGTTCCGGGAGTGGGCTTTGGTCTGGGCTTGGAAAGGCTTCTGCTGGTGCTGGAAAGCCAGAATATAGAAATGCCTGAACGGGTAGTCTGCGATGTATACTTTGCCACCATCGGTGAAAAAGCCAGGGTTAAGGCCTTTGAGCTGGTCCAATTGCTGCGGGAAAAAGGGATTTCTGCTGATATGGATCATGTGGGGCGAAGCCTTAAAGCACAATTCAAGTATGCTGATAAATTGGGAGCCCGGTTTGTTGGTACAATAGGCGATGATGAACTGGCCGGCCGGCAATTGCGGTTAAAGGAAATGGCCACCGGCTATGAGGAAACCGTTGACTTTGACCGAATCATTGACTGTTTGGAAGCAAAGTATTGATTCCATGGGGTATGAAAGTATAAGGAGGAGCCAAAATGAGTGAATCAATGGGAAATCTGAAGCGTACCCATATGTGCGGTGAAGTGACAAATGAGCTGGTCAGCAGCCAGGTGGTGCTGAACGGATGGGTGCAGCGCAGAAGGGACCTGGGTAAGCTTATTTTTATATATTTAAGGGATCGTACAGGTTTTATTCAGGTGGTGTTCGATGCTGATAAAAGCCGGGGGATATTTGAAAAGGCGGAATCCATCCGCAGTGAATATGTTTTGGCTGTACAGGGCAGGGTAGTCAGCCGGGAGGAATCTGCAATTAACCCCAAATATCCCAATGGAGATGTGGAGGTAATTGCAACAGAGCTGAAAATTCTATCTACAGCCGCCACTCCGCCGATTTATATAGAAGACGGGCTGAATGCATCGGAAGCATTGCGGCTGAAATATCGTTACCTGGATTTACGCCGTCCGGAAATGCAGAAAAATCTAATACTGCGGCACAGGGTAACCAAGCTTGTGCGGGATTTCCTGGATAGGGAAGGATTCCTGGAGATAGAAACTCCCATGCTGACCAGGAGCACCCCCGAAGGCGCAAGGGACTATCTGGTGCCCAGCCGGATTCATCCCGGTTCCTTTTATGCTTTGCCTCAGTCGCCCCAGCTGTTCAAGCAGCTTTTGATGCTTTCCGGTTATGACAGGTATTTTCAAATAGCACGCTGTTTTCGGGATGAAGACTTGAGAGCGGACAGGCAGCCCGAGTTCACACAAATTGATATGGAAATGTCCTTTGTGGATATTGATGATATTATTTCCCTTAACGAGAGATTGATGGCCGAAGTGATGGATAAGGCTTTGGGAGTGAAAATATCCCTGCCCTTGCCCCGAATAACCTATAAGGAGGCCATGGAACGTTTCGGTTCCGATAAGCCGGATACCCGATTTGGACTGGAGCTTAAAAATGTAAGCGATCTTGTGAAGGATTGCGGGTTTAAGGTTTTTGCCGGTGCCGTAGCCAATGGAGGCAGTGTTCGGGCGATTAATGCAAAAGGCTGCGGGGAACGATTTTCCAGAAAGGAAATAGACGGGCTGGGTGAATATGTTAAAACCTATCGGGCTAAGGGTTTGGCCTGGATTAATGTAACAAGCCAGGGAATCAAGTCGCCCATAGCCAAGTTCCTGACGGAAGACGAATTGAATTCCCTGCTTGCACGGTTGGATGCGGAAACCGGGGATCTTCTGCTTTTTGTTGCCGATCAGGACGATGTGGTATTTGCTTCCCTTGGTCATCTGCGGCTGCTGCTGGCTGAAAAGCTGGAGATGCTGGACAACAGCGTTAAAAACCTGCTTTGGGTTACGGAATTTCCTTTGCTGGAATATGATGAGGAACAGCAGCGCTTTACTGCCAAACATCATCCCTTCACCAGTCCCATGGATGAGGATATTCCGCTTTTGGAAACCCAGCCGGAAAAGGTCAGGGCAAAGGCATATGATATTGTTATGAACGGAGTGGAGCTGGGTGGAGGCAGTATTCGGATTCACAGCACGGAATTACAGGAAACCATGTTGAAGGTACTGGGCTTCACTAAGGAACAAGCCTGGGAGCGTTTTGGTTTCCTTTTGGAGGCTTTCAGGTACGGAACGCCGCCCCATGGAGGAATTGCTTACGGTCTGGACAGGATGATCATGCTGCTGGCCGGCAGAGAGTCCATTCGGGATGTTATAGCGTTTCCCAAGCTGCAGAATGCGTCGGATTTGATGACGGAAGCGCCTTCCCCCGTTGAGCAATCCCAGCTGGAGGAACTGCATATCTGTGTTAAGGCGGAAGGCAGTGAAAATAAGGCTGACGCCAGGGACGTTTTGTAACCTGAGGCGCAGGTTATATATATTAATGATGTAGGAACTAAGGTGTATAGTATGCTGCATGCTTTTTCCAGATCAGAAATGCTGATTGGAGCGGAAGCCCTTAATAAGCTGAAGAACAGCAGGGTAGCGGTATTCGGCATCGGCGGAGTGGGATCCTTTGCCGTGGAAGCGCTGACCAGAGCCGGCCTGGGCTCCTTTATGCTGATAGACGATGATGTTGTATGCCTGACCAATCTTAACCGCCAGCTGCATGCAACCATGAATACCATAAACAGGTCTAAGGTAGAAGTAATGAAGGAGCGAATATTAAGCATCAATCCCGGTGCAAAGGTGGATATCTTCCAGGAATTCTATACGGTTGATACAGGTGAAAAGTTCCTGCAAAGGGATTTGGATTATGTTATAGATGCTATTGATACGGTTTCAGCAAAAATCGATTTAGCGGTCAGGTGCAATGAAAGGAAAATTCCCATCATATCCAGCATGGGAGCCGGCAACAAAATGGATTCTACTCTTTTTAAGGTGGATGATATCTATAATACTTCAGTGGATCCTTTGGCCAAGGTAATGCGCCGTGAGCTGCGAAAAAGAGGTGTGGGCCGGTTGAAAGTGGTTTATTCTACAGAGCCTCCGCTGACTCCCCTTGTTACAGCACTGGATTTGGCAAGGGAAAGCAGTACAATCAGCACCAGGAGAGAGGGAAGCCGCAGATCCGTACCGGGCAGCATATCTTTTGTGCCGCCGGTGGCAGGTCTGATTATGGCCGGTGAGGTTGTCAAGGACTTGATTGGCTGGGATAATCTTCGGGGAAAGGGAGAGGATAAATATGACTGAATACGGAGAAATCGTTGAAATACAAAATGACCAGGCTGTTATTAAGGTCCGAAGAAGCTCAGCTTGTGGCAATTGCGGTGCCTGTTCCATGGGAACTCATCCGGATGAAATGATGCTGACAGTACCCAACCTGCTGCAAGGTGAGATAGGTGACCTTGTGGAACTGGAGTTGGAGTCCAGCCAGGTTTTGAAGGCATCTGCAATCACCTATCTGTTCCCCCTGCTTGCTTTGATTTCAGGTGTAGCAATAGGCTACATACTTTCGGAGAGATACGGATTCAACCCTGAGTTGGGCGGCTCCCTGCTGGGTTTATTGTTTACGGTGTTTTCCTTTTTCGGAATTAGGTGCCTGGAACCGTGGTTTAGAAAAGGACATCAATTTTCACCAAGAATGGTGCAGCTTATTAAGAAGAATAGGAAAGGAGAAAATGAGAATGGCAAGTGATAAGGTGGTACATCTGACAATGGATAATTTTGAAGATGAGGTGGAAAATTCCTCCCTGCCTGTACTGGTTGATTTCTGGGCAGCCTGGTGCGGCCCCTGTAAAATGATTGCGCCCATCATTGATCAGCTGGCAGATGAGTTTGATGGAAAGGTAAAGATTGCAAAGCTGAATGTGGATGAAAACAGGGATTTGGCTGTGCGCTTCAAGGTAATGAGCATCCCCACCCTTATATTGTTCAAAAACGGGGAAGTGGCCAATCAGCTGGTAGGCGCCAGGCCTAAGGCGGAGCTGGTAAAGCTGCTGCAGAATGCCTGAGTTAAGAACAGTTTTTTATACACAGTATTCTTCAAATTTCAATAATGATAACATATAAATAATAGAACTTCCGGATATTTGGAAGTTCTATTATTTATATAGTTTTTTTCAACTAAGCACACGTTGGCAGAAAAAATAATCATTATTGTACATTTATTCTTATTGCATAATGTGCTGAACCCTGGTCCCATCTTGCATAAATTTCATATATAATATTTCCTCCTCTATCTGCCTTAAAAGAAGCTTCTTTAACTTCCACCTCTCTTACTATTTGGCTATTGTCCCAAATAATTACCTTTATTTCTTCAGGGGCTTTAGCAAATACCATGTTTACATCAGAATTCAAGTCGGCATTTAACCGGCTTATCTGATGATGCACTATTTTTGGCGGTATATCTGCATCAGCCTCTATGCCGGTAAATGTTCCATCATCGTTATCATATGACCAACTGTAAGTTCCCAGGATTGCAGTGGCTTTATTATTTTTGGATGCTACTATTAATTCAGGGGGTTCTTTTAGAACAGGTTCGGTATTTACAGCATCATCGACATCGATTGCTTGCTGACCACAGGCGCTCATGAACACAGCCAGCAGCACAAACAAAAATATCTTTTTCAATTACAATCCCCCTTTAAAATACTTCGGCATAAGAGTATTTGTTTCAGTTTACTTAACTGTCATGCTCAGTCAGTTAAATGAGATATTATCTTAAGACACAATTCAGTTGATTTAATTGTATCATAAACATACCATTGTTAGTGTAAAATTACTATGGGTAAAAACCCAAAAATAAAAGATAAGAGTATCTCTCTGTGATATTATGTAATTTGGTAAAGAACCACATAAACCACAGAAAAGGAGATACTCTTATGGAACTCATTATACAGGAAATCACAAATAAAATCATTAGTAATTTTGAACAGGACTTGGAAAAGCTGATCCGAGAGAGAAGAGACATATCCGATTTCATACTTGCAACTAAGAAGACATTGGATGAGGTTGGAGCAGGCTTAGTGTCTGAGGCCTTGGAAATAGTAAATGAGGTGTACAGAAATAGCAAGGAACGTAAAAAGAATTGGAGGATAAAAGAAAAAGCAGCTAAAAAGACCCTCATAACAATATTCGGTGAAGTAAGTTATGAGAGGACATATTACCAGAATAAAAAGACAGGAGAATACAGTTATCTGTCAGATGAAGCTGTGGGCATAGAAACCCATGACAAAATGGATGCTTCCCTAAAAGCAAATCTGATAGAGGAAGCCATATATATGCCCTATAGTAGAAGTGCTAAGCAAGCTTCTGAAGCAGTAGATCTTACGTCCCAGACAGTGATGAACAGTATCCGGGAGCTTGGGAGTGTAGGGAATGGCGCAGCAGAAATTAAACAAGATAAAAGAAGCGTAAAGGTACTTTACATAGAAGCTGATGAAGATCATGTATCACTCCAGGAAGGAGGGGTAGTGGAGCCAAAGCTTGTCTATGTGCATGAGGGGAAAAAGAAAGTTGGTAAAAACCGCTGGAAGCTATTGAACCCAAGGTATTTCAGCGGAGTTTATGCAAACAGTGACGATATTTGGTTAGAAGTCTTGGATTACATAGATAGTGCTTATGATATGGATAGGATAGAGAAAATATACCTGTCAGGAGATGGTGCCCCCTGGATAAAGAACGGGTTAGGTTGGATAAAGGGAAGCATCTATGTACTTGATCGTTACCACCTGACAAAGTATGTGACACAGGCTACAGCCCATATGGGCCATACCACACCAATTATGTGGGGTTATATAGATGCCGGTGATAAAAAGAGTGTAAGGGAGCTTTTTAATGTAATCATAAGCACAACCGAGCCAGAAACAAAGAAGAAGGCTGTCCATGAAGCAAGAAAATATATACTAGGCAACTGGGAAGGGATAATGCGTTGGTATGAGGCAGATTATGTTGGTTGCAGTGCAGAAGGTCATGTTAGCCATATCTTATCGTCCAGGCTAAGCTCACGGCCTCTGGGCTGGTGTAAAACAGGAGTTGATCAGATGTCCAGACTAAGGGTTTTTGTAGCAAATGGTGGTGATGTATATGAGCTGTTTATGAAAAGAAAAAAGGCAGCAGCGAAAGAAGCAAGGGATGTAGAAGTTGATCAAGAGATCATTAGAAAACGTAAGCTGAAAACATCGCACGAAACTATCGGAAACATCACCATTTTGAACATCGGTAAAAGGACTTGGGCTTCCCAATTTCTAAAATCAATTAGGGATGCCTGAACTGTTAGAAAAACAGAGGGATACTTTTTTTATTAAAACCCATAGTATCTTGACGCTATCAATGAAGGAAGGGTGCTTGTAACAAAGTGGAATGTCTGGTAGAAT
>DUOI01000013.1 GCA_012838915.1 Clostridiales bacterium | reverse complement strand
GCCGGAGCATATCCGGTGACAATAGCGAAAGGGATACACCTGTTCCCATCCCGAACACAGAAGTTAAGCCTTTCAGCGCCGATGGTACTTGGTGGGAGACCGCCCGGGAGAGTAGGTCGTTGCCGGAACAAACAGAAACCTTATGTTAAGAAAGTTAACATAAGGTTTCTTGTTTTTAGAAGAAGTTATTGCAAAACCAGATGATTGTTATTGTTTTCTGCATATGTTATATTAGTTGTGAAACCATTCAATAATAATTATTTGATAAGGGGGTAGATATTTTGGTTCAAATTAAATGTTCTAAATGTGGTTCCGGACGTATAGGTAAAGGAAAGTTGTCAGGGTATGCGACACTTCAACCGATTGGAAAAGTGTTATCTTTTGGATCTGCTATTATTGCTGATGTTTGTTCAGAATGTGGCTTTATCTTCAATATGTATGCAGAAAAACCGGAGAAGTTCATACAAAGATAAAATACAATTTAAGCCCTTTAAGCGCTGACAGCACTTGATGGAGACCGGAAAAGTTATTATTCATACAATTCTATTTACTCTTATTTTGCATATTAGATATTATTTTTTGATAAATTAATCGCTGTAAGCCGGTCAAAGAATCGTTTTACTTTTGGTATCTTTTGATGGACAGGCTGGATCCCCAACTCACGGAACAAACTCTGTAGCAGTTTGTTGGCAGTTTCGATCTGTTTCAATTCCCACTCCAGCTCGTAGTCAAAAGTGCCCAAATACGCATTGCTGTCAAGTAATAAGGCTGGCAGATCTTTTCTTATGGAAAATGCGAATCTGGCAGTACGAAGATGTCCGAAGCAATGCAGGTCAGCCATTGGTATGCCGTGAGCCTGATCCATATTGCCAAACAATCTTCTTTGAGCCTGCACGGATAAACCTTGATTAATATACTGAAAGGCTTTTTCACAACTGATATCCGCATTATATTCATAACAGTTCTGCGCTTCATCCCCAGTGGTTTCATTAATGGGGATTTTGCATGTCAGTTCATACCTGCCTCGGACATAACGAATGCGGGTACTTGCCAGATGAAGTGCCGGTGAAGTCCTGGAAGCAGCAAAATAATAGTTGACCTGCCTTGTAAGATGGAGTCTGTATCCTTTTAATTTCAGATATCTGTAAAGTGAGTAATAGGCTTCTCTTTCCAGAAGAAACTTCAATTCGGTTTCTACCTGGGGCATTACTGCCACCTCCCTTTGATTGATTCCTATTCATCAAATCCAAGGAATTGAATTTATTCTAGCACAATACACAATAATGATCCATTTATACAGACAGCAGTCCAAAACGATTTTTATAAAAATAACTCATTTTCTATAAGAAAAAACCGCCCCCAATTATCAGCTGCAGGCTTCAACCTTTGAGGGCGATGGTTCCGGACAGTTTCCATGTTTATTATCATGTCAATTTTTAAGACTTACCTGGCTTTTATTTGAGACTTTTTTACTTCATATCCCAGTGCAGTGATTGCATTTTCTATATTTTCTATAGACACTTTTTCTGAATCAAATTCCAATTTTACCTTACTTGAATTGAATAATACCTTTATACTGTCTTTATCTACGCCTTCCACGGATTTTACCGCATTGTGAATTTTCTGCATACATGACGGGCAGGTTAATGTTTCCAATTGAATGACTGCTTTTTGCATTTTCATCTCTCCTTTAATTCTATTGTTGTCGTATATCAGGCATTCTTGTTTTTCCTTCCTGCTTATATCTTACACTATAGCCAATTAAATTAAATTGATCTACATCAAGATTCCAGATTTTTTCCCTTACCTTAATTTATAACGAAGCAGCCTCATGCTGTTCAGAATTACGACCAGGATACTTGCTTCATGGGCAAGCATGCCTATTGACATGTTCATCCATTCGCTGAAGAATACGCCGGCCAGCAGCACCAATACAACGCCTACTGCGATAATAATATTTTGAAGCATATTGTTTGCTATTGCTTTTGTTAAACCCAATGCAACGGGTAAGCGGCTGAAGTCTGAATTCATCAGCACAACATCTGAAGTTTCAATGGCTACATCTGTGCCGCTGCCCATGGCAATTCCGATATCTGCCAGGGCTAGCGAGGGGCTGTCGTTTACTCCGTCTCCGACAAATGCGACAATCTTGCCTTTCGCCTTCAATTTTTCAATATAGGCGGATTTATCTGCCGGCAGCATGTTTCCGTGGGCCTCTGTCAATCCCAATTCACTTGCTACCAAATCAACTGTTCCCTGGTTATCTCCTGAAAGGACTATCAGATCTTTGACACCCATCTTTTTCAGCTTTCGAAGATCCTCTTTTACTCCCGGACGGATTTGATCACGGATTCCCATCAGCACCTTTAATTCACCGTCAATTGAAGTCAGAACAAGTGAGTTTCCTTTTTTCTCAAACCGGGCGATATCTTCCCGTACTTTGTCACTTAAGTATACATTTTCTTTTTCCATCAGTGCTACATTACCTACTGCAACCCTTTGATTATTTACTGCAGCAACAATACCTCCGCCCTTTACAACATCCGTATTTTCAACAGTAAATAGTTTTGTATCTCCAATATATTCAACCACTGCTTTAGCCAATGGATGGTCGGATTCACTTTCGACGCTTGCCAGGCAGTTCAACACCTCATCCACATTGTCGGTGTAATACTGCGTATCAGCTACTTTGGGATTGCCTATCGTCAAGGTACCTGTCTTATCAAATACTATTGCATCAACCTTACTGAAGTCCTGAATAACTTCACTGCCCTTCAGGAGAACCCCGTGACGTGCTCCATTACCAATGCCGGCAACGTTTGAAACAGGCACACCGATGACCAATGCTCCCGGACATCCGAGAACCAGGATTGTTATTGCAAGCTCAATATCCTTTGAAAACAACCACACAATGATCGCCAGGAGCAACACAGCCGGGGTGTAGTATTTAGAGAATCTGTCAATAAAACGTTCAGCCTCTGATTTTGAGTCCTGTGCCTCTTCAACCAACTCAATAATCTTACCGAAGGTGGTATCCTCTCCGACACGGTCAGCTACAATTTGAATAGTTCCGTTTTCTAAAATCGTTCCGGCATAAACTCCGGAATTTGCTTTTTTGTTTACCGGGACAGATTCACCGGTAATGCTTGCCTCATTAATATAACCTTCGCCTGACATAACAGTTCCATCCACAGGAACCTTGGCTCCGGTTTTTACAAGTAAAATATCTCCTACGTCAACTTCATCAACTTCTACTTCCCGGAATTCTCCATTTTCCATCTGCTTCAGAGCGCTTTCCGGTGCCATTTCCGTTAATTCCTTAATTGCAGAACGGGTTTTATTTAATGTGCGCTGTTCCAGGTAAGCACCGAATAAGAATAAAAATGAAACAATTGCGGATTCTTCAAAGTTTTTTATAAAGAACGCTCCGGTAACTGCAATGGTGACCAGAACATCGATGCTTACAACTTTTACTTTCAGCGCCTGAAATGCCTGGATGGCAATAGGGACAATACCTAAAATGGAAGCTGCAATCAATGCCCAATGAAATACATCATCATTTTTAAAACCCAGTTTACTGATGAATGCAACTGCTATTAAAACCGCACTGATTAGCGTTATTTGATTTTTCTTACCTAATAC
This sequence comes from Clostridiales bacterium, assembly GCA_012838915.1. GTDB lineage: Bacteria > Bacillota > Clostridia > Caldicoprobacterales > DTU083 > DTU083. The sequence goes on along the minus strand of DUOI01000013.1, from coordinate 9,207 downwards.
AAACCTCTGCATCTTCTCAGCCCCTTTCCATTATTTTTTTCTATGCTTATACTATGGTGTCTTGAGTATTTGAAGTTGATTCCGACTAATCATTGAAGGTATGGAAATGAATCCAGGATGAAACTGTTCTGCCGGTTCTTCCTGGATTAACTTCCTGTAACATTAACTTAAGCCTGATATGCCTGATCAACTTCGGCCAGCATGTTATAGACTGCTTCATAGCTTTCACAAACATCAGACGGAACGGTATAATTATTCGTAACTTCACGCAGCCTGGCCAGCTCTTCATCTATTTCAGGCCTTTCAGATCCAGCTTCCTTGCATTTTCTATTGATGATATCGAATAATTCACGAACTTCATGGAATTCCGGGTGATTATCTCCATGGACTCTTGCTACTATGGGCACATATTGCTCCAATGTTTTGAAATTGTTTTCCCTTACTTCATTAAATGACTTTTTCATTTCTCTCCTTCTTTCCGATTATTTTTCTTTTATGCTGATTACATTTTATCAGTAAGTTTTTCCATAAGAATTGATTTAAATCAAGATTATAAAAATATTTGAACGCAAACTGAAAGGTGAGTGCACAGGGCTGTAATGATTTCTTTTTTATATTAAGATAAAATACGCTGTATTTTTACATGAAATCGTCATGATTAGACTATGTTCATTTGATTTAAGCAGCCTTTGGATGTATAATGCAATTATGTGCATTTCTAATAATAAATTACATTAAGTAGAAAACCATAAAGGAATTGGAGGTAAAAAAATATCTATATGCAATAACTGCAGCAGTAAAGTTGATGAAAATGCGAAATTTTGCTCAAACTGCGGTACAGAGATTTCACATGAAAAACAATTGTCATCTCAGGAAACCCACGATAAAAACATAAGCCAGGATAAGCAAAAGGTCGAATCTATTAAAGAAATGCTGTCAGGCAGGCTAGATTCAATATTTAAAAACAATTCAATCAGGAACTTAATACTGGCTGCAGGTGGAGTAGTTGCCATCTTGGCTGTAGTTGCAATTATATTATTCTTCAATCCGTTCAAATTAAATGCGAAATCCCCAGTTTTTTATATCAAGGACAAGGAAATCAACTCTACATATTTATCTCCTGTAAAACCATTTGAAATTACAGATGATTTTATATATACAGAATACGATCCGGATGATGAAGACTTTGTTGAAGCAGTTGCTAATTTTGATCCCGTATTATTAAGCAAGGACGGCCGACATCTCTTTTATTTCGACAGGATTACAGACGAAGGGCTGGCATCCCTCTACTATCGTGACTTAAAAAATGAAAAAACCAGGAGCAATGCCATAAAAATTGATAGTGATATCCATGTATTGCGTCCAATAGAAATAACTGAAGGTAATTTAAAACTGTTTTACATAAAGGATACGGATAATCGGTTTTATTATTATAACATGGATGAAAAAATTAAAATTTCCAGTGATGTAGAAAACTTTTACGTGGATAAAACCGGGAAATATGTTGTATATATTGACACAGAAGGCACAATTTATGAAAAAGAGCTGTCCGGCAATGACCCAGGCATAAAGATAGACAGCAATTCTTATATTTATGATGTAAATGATGATCTGAGCAGGATTTATTATACAAAAGACGGCTCCTTGTATATGAAAGAACGGGGCAAGGATAAAGTAAAGCTGGCTTCTGATGTATCCAGGGTGGTATCGGTAATTGACGGTACCGGTGTCTATTACATGAAGACAGAGCAGATAAAGCATAAACTTGAGGATTATGTAATCGATGATATGCTGGAATCCGATTCCAGTATTAAGATACCGGATCTGCCTTCCCTGGATGATTATCAAGAATATAAGTATGTAGAGGATTATTGGTATGGCGGATACTGGGATTATGAAACTGATTGGGACGCATATAATGAAGCTTACGAAAAGTACACCGAGGAAATGAGTAGATACGAGGAGAAATCTGAGAGAGATAATTTGCGCAGTGCCCTGTCAACAGAGGAAATAACATCTTATAATGATATCCTGTATTTTTCAGATGGTACCAAAGAAACAAAAATTTCCGATGACATATCTTTGGTAATTGGGCGTTCAGAAATAAATGCGGCTATTTTGTATATCAAATATCAGAAGTCTGCCATTGAAAAAATAAAGCTTTCAGAAATATCTTCAATAGATCAGGCCAGGGCTGCTGTAGAAGAATCCAATTCAGTCGACAATAAGGAAATTTATGTTGCTCGCGGAAGTACGGAGATAAGCATAGGCCGGGACAATAAAGACATTTTCAGGCTGAACACAAAGGGAACCAGGGTTTACTATCTGGAGGATTATGAGGACAGCGGAACTTTGTATTATATAGAAATTATTAATGACAAACCAAGCTCACCTGTAAAAGTGGATGAAGATGTATGCAGCTATACATTGTTGGATGAAGATGATTCCATAGTATACTTCAAAGACCTGAAGGATGATTCGGGGGATTTGTATATGGATGGCAATTTTATCGCTTATGATGTCTTTGCCGACAATCTAAGCTGCATTGAAGGTTCTTCTTCATTGATATTTTATACAGACTTCAGCGATAAAAGCTACAGCGGAACCTTGAATTTATTTAAAAACAACAAATTAACAAAAGTGGCTGATGATGTATCATTTTTTGTTGCAGTGAATAACGGGCAAATCGTGTATCTGGCCGATTATAATATGGAAAAAGCCAGAGGGGATGCAATGCTGTACAATGGCTCAGATAAACCGGTAATGGTGGATACAGATATTACTGCCCTGATTGATACGAGCAAATTAACCAAGCGTTTATGGTAACATTATCATTTAGCGGGCAGCAGCTGTCAGTTGCTGCCCAGCCCTACAAAACGATATCCTTCATCCAGGAGGGTTTCAATTATAATGGGCAGGGCTTCAATGGCAGCTCTCCTGTTGTTTCTGCCACCGGAGCTGTGCATCAACACAATTGCACCCGGATGTGCATTTTCTATTACGCAGGATACAATTTGCTCCGGCTTTTCGAAATACCAGTCCATGGAATCAACGGACCAGCTGACAATACGATACCCGGCTTCAATTAGCATCGGCATTTGTGAACGGTTTACCAGGCCATAGGGCGGCCGGTACAGCTTTGCAGCGGCCCCATAGCTTGCAAGCTGCTGCTCTGCCTTATCCACTTCATCCATTACAGCCTCCGGGCTTATATCCGTAGGCCGGATATGGCTCCAGCTGTGGTTGCCGAGGCTGTGTCCGCCGTCTGCTATGGCTTTTACGGTATCCGGGTATCTTTCAATTTGCTCACCTATCAAAAAGAAGGTGCCGGGTATTCCGTATTCATTTAATATATTCACTACTTCCAGGGTGGAGCTTGCGTCCGGCCCGTCGTCAAAGGTCAGGGCAATTGTTTTTTCAGATGATTCCATGGAAATCAAAAAGGATTCAGGGAATTCCTGGTACAAAAGCCTTGCCTTTCTGCGAAACTGCTCAAGATGGTCTTGCATTTCAGATTCCAGTTGAAGGGGCACCTCACGAACAAAGACATTTGAATCAGGTAATTGGCCGGCTTCTATTTCGGTAAGCTCATCAGAATTTTGTTCATTATATTCTGTTTCCGGATTATTTTTATCTGATATTATTGATTTGACGTACTCATCCTGCTTGGCTTCCATGGCTGAGGGCGGATGCACTTCGCCCTTTACATGGAATCTGAGGAATAAGATATACAGGTTGGTACATAGCAAACAAATCAAACCGGCTGTAAGAAGTATCAGCCAGGGCTTTCTCATTTTCATGGCGGTCTCTCCAAACAGTCAAATGTATACTTCCTGGATTTTTAATTCTGACCCAAATTGGAAATTTTATACACAGGCATTTTTATGAATGAATTGATGGAAGAGTGCCGGTTAAAGCTGTGTGTAGAACACAGAGGGCATCAGTGAAAGCCCGGCATGGGGGGAGGGGGGAATTGAAAAGGATTAATGTCTGGACAGGGCTAGACCGGTTGAAAAGTTAGCCTGTTGTTTATATAATGAAAATTAATCAGGAAGATTGCCGGGAGATGGTTTGGATGACGTCTGAAGAACGCAGGGAAAAAATTATTGTTTCACTTGAACGAAGCAATTCCCCTTTAACCGGTTCGTATCTGGCCAAGCTTTATAATGTAAGCAGGCAGGTAATCGTACAGGATATTGCAATTCTTCGTGCAGCCGGATATGACATCATAGCCACGCCGCAAGGGTATCTGATACCCCGTGCCAGTCAGCCGCGGCGCATTACCCGGGTTTTTGCTGTTAAGCATGGCACGGATGATATTAAAGATGAATTAAATACAATAGTGGACCATGGGGGCAGGATTCTGGATGTTATTATTGAGCATCCGGTGTATGGAGAATTTAAGGCAAGCCTGATGATGTCCAGCCGCAGTGATGTATCTGCCTACCTTGCTGCCATGCAAAAGCTGGAAGCGGAGCCTTTGTCCAAGTTAACCGAGGGAGTTCACCTGCATACTGTGGAAGCTGACAGCATTGTCACATTAAATCAAATTGAAAAGGCCCTGGAACAAAAGGGATATTTGCTGAGCTAGGCTGCAAAAACCAGGGCTGTCAGGTTCTGCCGGTTTCCAGAAAGGCTATCCTGTCCAGTTCTTCTGCCTTTTTGGAAATGTCTTCCCGGCTGATAATGTTCTTTTCAAGCAGAAGTTCTATAATGCTGGTGAGCGCCAGGGTATTCCTGTACTCAATTTCCTTCATATCCCCGATTTGGGCCAGGATATCCAATTTATTCATACCGATTCTCCTCCAATATTGATGAAGCGCTGTATTTAATATTATTATCCTTGCCTGAGCTGATGCAGTTTATTCAGCATATTCAGCCGACTGCATCATTCCTCCGCATCAGATAAAACTGCATCAGAAAAAATATTTGCATAATAATAATAATGGTGTATAATAATTACCAAAGCTTTGAAGGGAATCAGTAGGTTGAAATTCCTTTTTTTCAGAGAGCCGGTGGGTGGTGCAAGCCGGCAGAAGGTTTCTTCCGAATCCATCCTGGAGCTGTGTGCTGAAGGCTGCTGTTGAAGGCAGCAGTAGGCATTACCGGTCCGGTCCGTTATACCGTTTAAGGTGGGGAGAAGCTTCTCTCAACCGGGGTGGCAACGCGGGTTACAATACTCGTCCCTGAGGGGGGCGGGTTTCATAATTTTTGGAGGCGATTATTTATGTTGGATCTGAAGTATATTCGTTCTAATCCGGAAATTGTCAGTGAAGCCCTGGCAAAGCGAAACAGCCGGATAAGCCTGGATGATTTCTTGGCTTTGGACAGGCAAAGAAGAGATAACATCCAGGAAGTGGAGCAGCTAAAAAACAAGCGAAACAAAGTTTCCCAGGAAATAGCCCGACTAAAAAGAGAAAAAAAGGACGCGCAGCTTTTGATTGATGAAATGGGGCAGGTATCCGCCCGAATTAAGGAACTGGATGATAAGGTAAGGGAAGTGGATGAGCAGCTTAAGAATATACTTATGAACCTTCCCAATCTACCCCACGAGTCCGTGCCTGTAGGTGAAAGTGATGTCGATAACAAGGAAATCCGCCGCTGGGGCACACCTGCCGAATTCGGCTTTGTACCCAAAGCTCACTGGGATATAGGTGAAGATCTGAACATCCTGGACTTCACTGCCGGGGCAAAAGTGACAGGTGCCCGTTTCACCTTCTACAGGGGCCTGGGAGCCCGCCTGGAGCGTGCCCTTTTTAACTTTATGCTGGATCTTCATATACAAAAGCATGGCTATCTGGAAATATTCCCCCCATTCATGGTGCATCGTCGCAGCATGGAAGGTACCGGGCAGCTGCCGAAATTTGAAGAAGATGCCTTCAAGGTACATGGAACGGAGTATTTTCTTATCCCCACCGCTGAAGTGCCTGTAACCAACCTGTACAGGGAGGAAATACTGGATGCGGATCAGCTTCCCATAAAGCATTGTGCATACAGTGCCTGTTTCCGGGCGGAAGCCGGTTCGGCAGGCAGGGACACCCGGGGCCTGATTCGCCAGCATCAGTTCAACAAGGTGGAATTGGTTAAATTCGTAAAGCCGGAGCATTCCTATGAAGAACTGGAAACACTGGTGGAGGATGCGGAGGAGGTATTGAAGGAGCTTGGCCTTCCCTATCGGGTTTCACTGCTTTGTACAGGCGATCTTGGTTTTTCATCCGCCAAAACCTATGACCTGGAGGTTTGGATGCCCAGTTATCAGAGGTATGTGGAGATTTCATCCTGCAGCAACTTTGAGGATTTCCAGGCCAGGCGGGCAGATATCAAATACCGTGAAGGAAACAAGGGGAAAGCCCAATTTGTTCATACTTTAAATGGTTCAGGTGTTGCTGTGGGGCGCACGGTTGCCGCCATTTTGGAGAACTACCAGCAGGAGGACGGCTCCGTTATCATCCCTGAAAAGCTGCGGCCGTATATGGGAAACATAGAGAGGATCACCAGGTAAATCCTCTCTACCCTTAATGTAGCGGGATCAAAATTATTGACACGGGAAATCCATTTTGTTATACTATAATAGTGCCAGCTCGTCAGACTGGGCTTAATGGAGAGATGTCCGAGTGGTTTATGGAGCTGGTCTTGAAAACCAGTGACACCGAAAGGTGCCGGGGGTTCGAATCCCTCTCTCTCCGCCATTCATATACCAACATCTGATACGGAGAAGTACCCAAGTTGGCCGAAGGGGCGCCCCTGCTAAGGGTGTAGGTCGGATATGTCCGGCGCGAGGGTTCAAATCCCTCCTTCTCCGCCACAATTTGTCCGGGAACCCGCTATTTAAGCGGGTTTTCGGCATATTTAAAGCAAAGATTCCGGCATAAAAGAACTTGTACTCCATGATGCCATTTTATTGTACCAAGGCATGCTCCGACAGATACATTCGTTGGTTGCGTTGTTGTCCCTGTATGTATCTCATATGGCAACCCTATATGTATTAAGTGTATATCTATAAAGGATAATATTTGGAGTTGGCGAAACAACCATTTTTTATGATATTATTATCATATAGTATGAAAAGGTGGTTATTATGAAGAAAATATTGCTGTCTTCAATATTCACGAAAATAGGGGAATTAACGGATTATAAAATTCATTTTGCAAGAATTTCCGGCAGAGATGAACCTTTAGATAGTTATATGGCTGATTTTGCTGACTGGAAAGATTGGAATCGCTATTCAAAAAAAGACGAATTTAATCGGAATTATATTTTTTCTTTAATTAACTTTTACCCGGAAAGAGACACCTGGCTTTTCGGCGGAATCTGGAAAGTTATATCAAGGGATATGAAAAAAGTGCCATATCCATATGAAGTGGAATTGGAAGAAACATATAGCGAGTATATAGGGCGCTTAAAAATCAAATATGAATACAAGGATAGAGCTACAAGAGTAAAGATGGAAAAACATTTCTCATCAATGGCAGTTAAGGAGATTCTTGAAGAGCCATATTCTACTTTTGTTTTCCCTGGTTATAAAAATATAGATGTGCCATTTAAAACATTGGAATCCATTATGAAAAAGGATGTTCTTGAATGGAAAACGGCCTTATCAATTAAAGGTATTTATTTAATAACTGATACTAAAACGGGAAAGAAATATGTTGGTAAAGCTGATGGTGAGAAGGGTATATGGCAGCGTTGGAGTGACTATATTTCAAATGGTCATGGCGGCGATGTAGATTTGATTAAACTTGTGAAATCAAAAGGATTTGAGTATGTGCGGCAATATTTTAAATTCTCATTATTGGAAGCGATTACAGGATGGGATGAGAATGATATTGATGACAGAGAAAGCTTTTGGAAGCGAGTCCTGATGTCGAGATTGGAAAAGTTCGGACATAATAAAAACTAATCCAAACAAGTCGCGCACTGAGTGTCGGTGCGCGTTTTTTCTTTTACGCTTGCGTCGATACAGCATCTTTTTTTCAGTGAATATGTCCGTGGTATTAATCAGCACATAACCTTCACCGATGAGGTCTGCGCCAAATTGGTAAAGGTTCTCGTATTTTATTGAATACAACATTGAAGGGCTGCGCAACCTGGGCAAAGGAAAACGGTGTGAGAGCAATTAACTCAGAACACTTGTTCGCATGGGAATTATATAGTATAATATACTTAGCCGCAAGAAACTAAAGGGCAATTCAAAGAAGGGGGCAATCGACGCATGAAAAGCAGAACCTATATCGCAATTGATCTGAAGTCTTTTTATGCTTCGGTTGAATGTGTGGAGCGGGGGCTTGATCCTATGACTGTCAACCTTGTCGTTGCAGATGAAAGTCGGACGGAAAAAACAATTTGTCTTGCCGTTACTCCTGCCCTTAAGTCATACGGCATCCCCGGGAGGCCGAGACTTTTTGAGGTTCTCCAAAAAGTGAAGGAAATCAATTTAAAGAGGCTGACCAGGGCACCGGGGCGCGTATTTACCGGATCTTCCGCAGATATTACCCAGTTAGAATATTCCCCCAGTTTGTCTCTTGATTTCATTACAGCCCCGCCCAGGATGTCATATTATATAGATTACAGCACCAGGATTTACAACATTTATCTAAAATATATAGCTCCTGAAGACATTCATGTATACTCCATTGACGAGGTGTTTATGGATGTCACCGATTATTTGGACACCTATAAGCTTTCGGCACAGGAGCTCGCCAAAAAAATAATTATGGAGGTTCTTGAATCAACCGGCATTACCGCTGCAGCCGGTATAGGTACAAATCTGTACCTTGCCAAGGTTGCCATGGATATTCTGGCAAAGCGTGCTCCCATGGATAAAAACGGTATTCGGATTGCTGAGCTGGATGAAATGAGTTACCGGCGTCTTTTATGGGCACACCGGCCCATCACGGATTTTTGGCGCGTGGGGAAGGGGTATGCAAAGAGGCTTGAATCGGTCGGCCTTTATACAATGGGTGATATAGCCAGGTGCTCCATTGGCGGGCCTGCAGATTTTCATAATGAAAACCTGCTGTATCGGCTTTTGGGGGTTAATGCGGAACTTTTGATAGATCATGCCTGGGGCTGGGAACCCTGTACCATTGCAGATATAAAAGCCCATGAACCCAGGTCAAAAAGCATGGGCTCAGGCCAGGTGTTGAAATATCCTCACAGCTTTAAGGAAGCCAGGCTGATAGCCAGGGAAATGGCTGATCTTTTGGT
>DUOI01000012.1 GCA_012838915.1 Clostridiales bacterium | reverse complement strand
GCATACCTGTGTGCCCGCCGGAGGGAGACGCCGGTACAGGTATGGTAGCCACCAATAGTGTGGCAACCCGCACCGGTAATGTATCAGCAGGTACGTCAGTGTTTGCCATGATAGTACTGGAGAAGCACATGTCAAAAGTGTATACGGAGCTGGATATGGTAACCACCCCGGCAGGAAAACCGGTTGTCATGGCTCATAGCAATACCTGCACCTCTGACCTGGATGCCTGGGTACGGGTATTTGGTGAGATGGTTAAGGCTGCAGGCGCAAAGCTCACCAAGGCGGAGCTGTATGATCTGCTTTATTTCAAGGCATTGGAAGCAGAGGCAGACTGCGGAGGCCTGGTAAGCTTCAATTACTATTCCGGAGAACCGGTCACCGGTTTGGATGACGGCCGCCCCCTGTTTGTTCGCAAGCCGGATGCAAACCTTTCATTGGCTAACTTCATGCGTGCCCTTTTATACTCCAGTATAGCCGTATTAAAGATTGGTATGGATATTCTCCATGATGAAAATGTAGTTCTGGATAAACTCACCGGTCATGGCGGCTTGTTTAAAACAAAGCATGTAGGCCAGAAGCTGATGGCCGGAGCCTTAGATGTGCCTGTGGCTGTTATGGAAACGGCAGGAGAGGGCGGCCCGTGGGGCATGGCTTTACTGGCAGCCTACATGGTAAACAAAAGTGAGGGCGAAACCCTGGAGGACTATCTGAAAAACAGGGTATTTGCAAATGTCAGGGAAGAAGTGGTAAAGCCGGATAAGGCAGACAGGGAAGGTTTTGCTGCCTTTATTGAGCGTTACAAAGCATGCCTGCCGGTACAGCAGGCAGCGGTTGATGCATTAAAATAAGAATCTGGTTATTGTCTTCTAAGGCCAGGAAAATAAAAAATGAGGTGACAATTATGTTGGAAAAACTGAAGCAGGAAGTTTATGAAGCTAATATGGAACTACCCCGTCGTGGCCTTGTAACATACACCTGGGGCAATGTTTCCGGCATTGACCGGGAAAGCGGCCTGGTGATTATAAAGCCTTCCGGAGTTGAGTATGATGATTTGGCTCCGGATAACCTGGTAGTACTGGATTTGGAGGGGAACAAGGTAGAGGGTGATCTTAACCCGTCTTCTGATACAAAAACCCATATTGAACTGTATAAAGCCTTCCCCCATATTGGTGGGATTGTGCACACGCACAGCATAAATGCTGTGGCCTGGGCGCAGGCAGGGGAGGATATTCCCTGTTATGGTACCACTCATGCCGATTATTTTTACGGCTCGGTGCCCTGTGCACGTCATTTAACGGACCAGGAGATTGACGAGGATTACGAGAAAAACACGGGCAAGGTTATAGTGGAAACATTTACCAGGCGCGATATCAACCCGATTCATATGCCGGCAGTTATCTGCTACAGTCACGGGCCTTTCACCTGGGGCAGTAATGCCCGGGAGGCAGTGTATCACGCAGTGGTGCTGGAGGAAGTTGCCAAAATGGCTCTTCTTACCCGGCAGGTAAACCCCGATGCCCGGCCCGCACCTTTAAATGTGCAGGATAAGCATTTTTTAAGAAAGCATGGGCCTGATGCCTATTACGGTCAGAAATGAATAACCATTCATAAATGGCAGTATTCTTTACAAGGAATCCAGGGGGATTCCTTGTAATCTATATGAAACGGGTGATGGTTTGAATATTTGTTTTATGGGTGCAGTAAAGGGAATAACCGGCTCCTGCCATTTGATAGAGTTCGGAAGCAAGCGCCTGATGCTGGATTGTGGCATGTTCCAGGGGCGGGATGAGGATCTGAACCGTCAGGAGCTGGATTTTGACCCCTCCAAAATTGACTACCTGCTGCTCAGCCACAGTCATATCGATCACAGCGGAAGAATCCCGATGCTGGTCAAAAAAGGATTTCGCGGTACTATATATTGTTCAAAGGCAACCTATGATTTGTGTGAAATCATGCTGCTGGACAGTGCCCATATTCAGGAGACGGAAACGGAATGGATCAATCGGAAAGCTAAACGGGCAGGCAAGCCGCCGGTTGAACCTCTCTACACCAGGGAAGATGCAAACAACAGCCTGGGCTTCTTCGAACCCGTTCTATATGAACAGGTTATTCATGTAGATGAAAACCTTACGGTGCGCTTTAATGATGCCGGCCATGTTCTGGGTTCTTCCATAATCGAGATGTGGATCAGGGAAGGCAATGACACCGTCAAGGTGGTATACTCCGGAGACCTTGGCACAAGGGAAAAGCCGATCTTAAATGACCCGGCCGTCATTGAGAGTGCAGATTATGTTATAATGGAAGCCACTTACGGCAACCGGATACATGAAGATGTGGAAGTACGGGAGGAAACCCTGATAAATATTATTTTGAAAACGGTAATGCGGGGCGGTACAGTTATCATACCCAGCTTTGCCGTCGGGCGCACCCAGGAAATCATATACGAGCTGAACAAATATTACGATGCTCATCTGGATGATTTCGGAACCCCCGTAAACCTGCTGAAAAATATACCTGTTTATGTGGACAGCCCCCTGGCTGTAAAAGCCACAGAGGTATTCCGGCGCAATGCAGGAGTGTTTGATGAGGAAGCCAGGGAACACCTGAAGCGGGGCGACAATCCCCTTACCTTTTCCAATCTTCATTTTGTCCAGAACGTAGAGCAATCCAAGGAGCTGAACTTTTCCGATGAGCCTAAAATCATCATTTCCTCCAGCGGTATGTGCGAGGCGGGCAGAATAAAGCATCACCTCAAGCATAATCTCTGGAAGCGAAACAGCAGCGTTGTATTTGTCGGATACCAGGCAGAAGGCACACTGGGGCGAAGAATTCGGGACGGTGCAAAAAAGGTTAAGATATTTGGGGAAGAAATCTTTGTAAATGCAGAAGTATACAGCGTAGAAGGTTTCTCCGGCCATGCTGATAGAAATGAGCTGTTGAGCTGGCTGAAAGGTTTTCGGCAAAAACCGCGGAAATTGTTCATAGTTCACGGGGAAGGGCAGTCCAAGGCGGATTTTGCCCGGGATGTGGAAGAACAATTGGGAATCGACTGCATCATACCGGAATATAACCAGGTGTATGAGATCAGGAGCAAGGGCGTGTTTGAAGAGGTCGGAGAAAAAATATCCGCTGCCGACGTACCTTTAAGCGAAGAACGCATCAATGAATTGATGGAGGAATTGCAGGAACTCAAAAGTCTGTTTGAGCATACACTCAACCAATTGGTGAACCAGGTCAGCGGGGAAGCGCTTTCCATTGGAAAGTACAACGAAATAAATAATTTGCTGATAAGCCTGGAAAACGATATCATGAGCCTGAGCATGTTAAGCGGAAAATAGACAGCTGAATACTGCCCAGACCGGCACAGGCAAGCAACTCCCCCGAGGGGGAGTATTTTTTTCCTGGGTAATTGTCATAATATTCAGTAAAACGGTTTTGAAATTGTAATCTATTTATATGATTTTTGATATTATGCATTATCAAGTCAGTAAAATAATGGTATAATCTATTTAAAAGCAAAGGACAAGATATCCGTTATATTGAACATTATGAAGCTTGCCTTGCTATATTATAAGGAAAAGGCGGTGCATAAATTGAATATAACTGTGATGGGTTCAGGAAACTTAGGTTTTGCGATGGCTGCACATCTAAGCCGGGGAGGCAATAAGGTCACCCTGTGGAACAGGTCCGCTTCAACCATATCCAGGGTTATAAAAACCGGTGTGATACATTGTACCGGGATTATTAACGGACAGATTCCGATTCATACCGTGACAACTGATATTACTGTTGCTTTGAAGGAGCCGGATATAATACTAATTGCAACGCCTGCAAATTCTCATAAAGGGCTGGCTGAGTTAATTGCAAAAAATATCAATAAATCAACAGTAATTATTTTAAACCCGGGAAGAACATTTGGAGCTTTGGAGTTTGGCAATATATACAAAAAATACAACACCAGGCACAAGCAGATAATAGGAGAGTCCCAAACCATAATATATACATGCAGGAAGACGGATGTGGACGCAGTAAACATAATTGCATTAAAAGACCGGGTACAGATATTCTCTCCGGACACGGATAATATTATCGATTACTTGCCCGAATGCATCAGGGGGCATTTTGCACCGGCAAAATCCATGATCCAGACATCCATCGGAAACGTTGGAATGGTACTCCACTGTGCACCGCTGCTGTTAAATGCAGGCTGGACTGAAAGTGATCGTAATATTTACAAGTATTATTATGACGGAATAACGCCTACTATAGGAGAATTCATTGAAAAAATAGATATGGAAAGGGTGGCTGTCTCAGAAAAGCTGGGCTGCAAAGTGGAATCTACCATAGAGTGGTTCAGCAGAACCTATCATGTTTCAGGGAAGAGTATTTATGAATGTATCCAGAAAAATGATTCATATAAAACAATTGACGCTCCGGGCTCGCTCAAGCACAGGTATATTCTGGAGGATGTGCCCTGTGGACTGGTGCCCCTGGAAGCGATAGGGCTGAAGCTTGGGTTGGGAATGGAATATACAACGCTTACCATTGATCTTGCATCAAAGCTTATGAATACCGATTTCAGAAAAACCGGCCGTAATTTGGAGTACCTGAATACCATATCCGACAAAAATGAGTTAAAGGCAGCCTTTGGAGGAGAGCTTAGGCATGGGTAAAGTTGAGGGCATCAGGTATGGCTTGATAAAACCCGCCATAGATGCACATACTCTGGGTATTAATTCTGCAGCCGAGCTGCTTCGCAATTGCAATTATGATGTTATTATTGCAGACGATTCCATTGCGGAAGCAATGAATGACTATAAATATGAGATTAAGCGTAAAGCTGTTGTTGATTGGATTAAAGCCAATGATATCAGCCGCCTTGGGATTAGTTACAGGCTGGACCAGGGCGACGCGGTTAATATGTTGGGCTATCTCATTGAAGAAATTAAAAAGGCAAGGCTGCTGAAGTTCCAGGGCGGTCAAATCCAATACATTTTTTTTGGCGGGCTCCCGGGAGCCTGCGATGCAATTGAAAAAGAATTCAAGGGTCTGGTAAGTACTTTCCTGGGCGGGGAATCAGCCCGGGAGACCTTGCTTAAAATGGGTGTGCCGGAATATAGAATCCCCGGCGATATCTATGAAGGCAGTGCATATGATGATTCATTACTGGAATTTGGCAGGAAAATAATTGATTCCCAGGATTACCTGAAGTACAAACCACAGGACAGGTCAAACTATGCAGAATATGGAACAGGTAAGGATACCGTTTTAAAAAGAATTTACTCCAATACCAGGGATAACTTCGAGCCTTTAATGAGGGCCCATGTCGGCCCATACTCCTCTGCCTTGAGCCGCACGGAATCGGTAAATGAGTTTATATCATGGGCAAAAGAGTTGGCAAAGTCCAATTTCTTGGATATTCTGTCCATTGGAACTTCACAATTAACACAGTCAAGCTTCGGAGAAGACTGGGGAGATAAAACCAATGGCGGCGGGGTTCCTGTCAATTCCCCTGAAGAATATAGAATGATATGGGAAGCTTCCCGGCCGTTATTAATCAGAACCTACGCGGGTACCAAAAACATTCCGCAGCTTGCCCAAATGCATGAACAAACGCTGAATATCTGCTGGCATGCATTATCCTTCTGGTGGTTCAACAAGCTTGATGAGAGAGGTCCCTACGATGTTTACACCAATTTGAAGCAGCATATCGAAACCGTAAAATATATAGCAAAAACCAATAAGCCCTTTGAAGCAAATGTATCTCATCATTTTGCATTCAGGGGTGCTGATGATGTTACCTATATTGTATCTGCATATTTGGCGGCTAAATTGGCAAAAAAGCTGGGCATACAGACATTTATCCTCCAGAATATGCTTAATACACCCCGGTTTACATGGGGAATTCAGGATTTAGCCAAATCAAGGGCATTGATTAAACTAATCAGTGAACTTGAAGACAACAGCTTCAGGGTATTGCTGCAGCCAAGAGCCGGACTTGACTACTTCAAGCCGGATCTTTACCAGGCCAGGATACAATTAGCCGCAGTAACCGCATTAATGGACGATATTGATCCGAAAAATGAAAAGAGTCCGCCGATTATACATGTTGTAAGCTACTCTGAAGCTTCTCATCTGGCAACACCGGAAATAATAAATGAAAGCATACAAATTACCCAATATTCGCTTCAAAAGTACAGGGAGCTGAGAAGACAGGGAAAAATTGCAGACATGGGCAGAAACCAGGATGTAGCGGCAAGGGAAACAGAGCTTTACCATTCTGCAAAAGAAGTTATTTCAGCAATCGAGACCCTTGTTAAGAACCCATACAGTGCTGAAGGGTTCTATAGGATTTTTGCTGCCGGCTTTTTACCTGTCCCTTACCTGTGGAATGAAACGGATGAATTCAGGCATGCGAAGAACTGGAGGACAAAACCTGTAAAAGGCGGTGTCAGGGTTGTTGATAATAACGGCAAAGCTCTGAAAGCAAATCAGCTAATAGAAATTGCCAAAAGCAACCTGGCAGATGCCGAGTACAATTTAAAACACAGAATGACAAAAAATCAGTTATCAGTTAATTGACGGTTTGTTATTGTAATTGGCAGACTTCTTGACTGTATACATCGTTTTCCTGCACTTATATACGTAATAGCATCTGTTAAAAAGGATAAAGACACTTGAGGAGACGTATCCTAAAGGCTTATCTTATCAAGAAATTAGCAGTGTGCTCATATTTTCACACCAATAATGTATACTTAATTTCCATATAACCAATTCTATGTTGATTAGAGATATAGAGCTTAGTATTGCCATCATTTTGGCTGATATAAGAAATGTTTTTTGGAGTGGTATTTTGTCCTTCATAAGAATGTATAGAAAGCATCCAGAGGAATGATATAATGGTTAAAGTTATAAAATCAATCTTCAATAGAATTAAGCATAAGAGTTTAACTCAACAACTATTCTTCATTAAGTTTGGATTAATGTTAATTGCAGCCGTATTGGTTTCATTACCTACATTTATTATCTTCAGAAATATAGTTGCAAACCAAATAGCTTTAGCAAGAGTTGACGTATTGAAGCAAATAGGGGAAAGAACACGAGTAGTTAAAAACAGTTTAGCTTTTTTATCAAATCTTTATTATTATGATGAAGAGGTTGTAGGATATATAAACGGTAAGGAAATAGACTATCAAACTAATTTGATAATTAATAGAAAATTAAGTGATCGTGATAGTAAATATAGTACAGCATTTAATAAAATTAATTTTTCTTATTACATAGTATTGTATGGAGAAAATGGTACTAGGTATGTTTCGACACAGTCAACAGATTATGACTTTGACATACTAACCAGCAATCTTTGGTACAGGGACGTACTTGAAAACAAAGGAAATATTCATTGGGTTAGTAGTTTTAAAGATTATTCTGACAGAACTAATCCCAGATATGTTTTTAGTGCAGCCAGGATATTTCTTGGCCCAGAAAATCAGAATGTGGCAGGGTTACTTTTAGTTAATACAGATGAAAGATTACTTTATGAAACATACAAAAATGCTTTATCAGGGAAAAATAGAATATATATAGTAGATGAAAGAGGGAATATAGTAAGTAATGATGATGGGGGAATGCTGGGACTTAATTACTATAATATGGATAGACTTGAAGAAATTTTTGGCTCAAAGAATTATGCAATTGTGGATAAATCGGGCAAATCAGTGTTATTATCCAGATATAAGGATTATGAAAGTGGTTGGATGATAATTGAAGAGGTTTTAACAGAGGATATATTTGGCGAGCTTTATAGGGCAACTTTCATGATAGCAATGATTTTAGGACTCTTTATTATATTTTCTGCGACTTTTTCTTATTTATTAGCCAAAAATATTACAGCTCCGCTAAAAGCAATATGCAATTACATGAAGGAAGTGGAAAATGGTGATATCGATGTAATAAGCGATATTCAGGGATGGAAGGAGATTCAAGACATAAGCAATCGGTTTAACCGTATGTTGAGAGAGATAAAGAAGTT
>DUOI01000001.1 GCA_012838915.1 Clostridiales bacterium | reverse complement strand
TATCAATGGTTTGATTAATGACCCTGAGCCTGGTTATCTCTTTTTGAGTCATGTTGAATATCTCCTTTCGCATACATGACATTTTATCAGAATAAATTCAACATGACATTATCATAGAATAACAACAAGCTGCTAATTCCTTGTTTGACAAAGAGGTATTTCTGAAATATAATATTGTAAAATCGGTAATATATTCCTTTAAAGTTATATAATACCAGATGGATAACATATATTAGATATTTGTTGCCGGTTCAGCAGTCAGCTGTATATCACTGTACATCAGGTATAACTGCTGTTTAACAACCCTGACTACTTATCACAACATCAAAATTATACATCTACAAAGCAAAAAAGCAGTAATTGCAACAGCATCACTTCAATCGCGAAAAAACACCAATGAATAAGAGCACGGAATTTCGTTAAAGAATTGCTTACCTTCAAAGTTCCCGAATTTGATAAAGTATACACTCTTACCGGAAAACCGGTAAATAAACAATAAAGGGAGGAACATTAAATGAGAAGGATGCTCTCTATTGTATTGATACTGATGCTAGTATTCAGCATGGCAGCGTGCTCGAAACCTGCAGGCCCTGCCGGCAAAGACGAATCTGATTGGGAGATTGTAGTGGTACCTAAGGATGCCTCCAATCCATGGTTCGTTCGTATGGAAGTAGGTGTGAAGGAGTATGCAGCGGAAACCGGATTAAATGTCTACCAGAAGGGTACTCCGGAGATTGATGCAACCCTGCAGTCACAGCTTATACAAGACCTGATTGCAGCCGACGTGGATGCCATTTGTGTAGTACCGGTAGATCCCGGTTCACTGGAGCCGGTACTCAAACAGGCACGGGATGCGGGTATTATTGTCATTGCCCATGAAGGTGCGTCGCTTCAAAATGTTGACTATGACATTGAAGCCTTCAGTAACGAGCAATACGGCGCATTCATAATGGATAACCTGGCGGAAGCCATGGGAGAAGAAGGCATTTATACCACCATGGTTGCCCACGTTACCAATGCTTCACACAACGAATGGGCAGATGGTGGGGTAAAACACCAGAAGGAGAAATATCCCAACATGACCCTGCTTGAAGAAGAACCCCGTGTAGAATCCGAGGATAACGGTGATGTTGCATACCAGAAAGCCAAGGAACTATTCAAAAAATATCCTGATCTGAAGGGTATTATGGGTACATCTTCCTACGATGCACCGGGTATTGCCCGCGCTATTCAGGAACTGGGCCTGGAAGGCAAGGTATTTACCTCAGGCACAGGCATGCCTGCAGACAATGCGGAATTGCTGAAGAGCGGTGCTGTTAAATCCCTTACATTATGGGATCCCGCCCTTGCAGGAAAGGCCATGTGTGCCCTGGCTGTCAAAATGCTGCGGGGCGAAGAGGTTACAGACAATCTTGATCTTGGCGTGGAAGGCTATACCAACCTCACTTTCAAGGAAGGAAGTGAAACGGTACTGGAAGGCACGGGCTGGATTGTTATCAATGCTGAAAATGTAGACAGCTTCGGTTTCTAATAATATTTACAGGAATTGGGCTGTTGCCATCTCTTATTCGATGATGACTCAGCCCTTTCTTTTAATTTGCAGGAAAGGGGCGAAGGTTTGTTGAAACAAAGCGTATTAAAGGTAGTAGATATTAAGAAATCCTTCGCAGGGGTACAGGCACTCAAGGGAGTATCTATGGAGATAGAAGCGGGTGAAATCCATTGCCTGGCAGGTGAAAACGGAAGCGGGAAGTCTACCCTGATTAAGATTGTTTCCGGTGTATATACGCCTGATGCGGGGCAAATCCAATTTGGCGGCAGGGTGTATCAAAGGATAACACCTATAGAATCCATTCGAAACGGAGTTCAAGTCATTTATCAGGATCTTTCTATTTTTCCCAATCTTACTGTAATGGAAAATTTAGCATTCAACCAGGAACTGGCAAATAAGCGCAGGCTGGTAAACCGGCGGCGCATGAAGCAGATAGCTGAAGAGGCCATTGAAAGAATTCATTTTGATGTGGATCTCAATGCCAGGGTGGGCTCTCTTTCTGTTGCCAACAAACAGCTTGTTGCAATTTGCCGTGCTTTGATGTTTGATGCCAAACTGATTATCATGGACGAACCCACAACTGCTCTTACGCGAAAGGAAGTCAATGCCTTGTTCCAGATTATATTGGACCTGAAGGCACAAGGCATTGCTACATTATTTGTCAGCCACAAGTTAAATGAAGTATTTGAAATATCCGAGCGATTCACCATTTTGCGAAACGGCGAAAAGGTGATTACAGGCAACACATCGGAGCTGGACAATAAAAAGTTCACCTTTTATATGACGGGGCGTGAATTTGAAGAACAGCCCTTTATTCCCAGGAAAGTTTCAGAAGAGCCGGTACTATCAGTAGAGGGTTTGGGTATGAACGGGTTTTTCGAGGATGTGAGCTTTTCGCTACACAAGGGAGAAATCCTGGGCATTACAGGCCTTCTGGGTTCAGGTCGTACGGAGCTTGCCCTGTCCCTGTTCGGAATTCAGCAGGCAGATACCGGTACCATAACCATAGAAGGTAAACCGGTTGAATTGAGGTCGCCGGAGGAAGCAATGAAGCATGGCATTGGTTATGTACCGGATGATCGACTTACTGAAGGTTTGTTCCTGCCCCTCAGCATAGGGGATAATACCATTGCAGCCGAGCTTGACAATCTAGCTAACAGGCTGGGAGTTGTAGATGAAAATGAGAAAAGGAATGAGATTGACCGGTGGGTGGAAGAGCTTGCCATTGCAACCCCCAATCCGGACAATGCCTGCAGTACCCTTTCAGGCGGCAATCAGCAGCGTGTGGTACTGGCAAAATGGCTGGCCCGTGATCTGAAGGTGCTTGTACTTAACGGTCCCACCGTAGGGGTGGATATCGGTTCCAAGTATGATATCCACCAAATATTGAGACGCCTGGCGGAGCAGGGGCTGGGGCTGATTATAATTTCAGACGATATTCCGGAAATCCTCAACAATTGTTCCAGGGTGCTGATCATGCGCAACGGGAGAATCAATGCGGTGCTTTCGCCGGATCAGGCTGATGAGCAGACACTTTCCCGGTATATGATGTAGGGGGTGGAAAAATGATTAGAAAAGCCATGAAAAATCTGATGCAACGCAATGAGTTCTATATATTCCTGGTTATTGTAGTCATGGGGATATTAATACAATTGCGCTCCGGTCAGTTTTTTACACCCAACAACATTGTGGATCTGCTTTCTGCATTGATCGTACCGGGTTTGTTTGCTTTGGGGGCATTTATGGTTATTGTTTCCGGCGGAGTGGATGTTTCCTTTCCGGCCCTTGCTTCTCTGAGCATGTATGCCACCACGCGTATTCTGCTTGATGCCAACTATCAGGGTGGAATATGGCTGCCCATAATCATGTCTCTTTGCTTTGGAGCACTGCTGGGCGCAGTCAACGGTGTACTGATAGCCACCTTTAAGCTGCCTCCCCTGATTGTTACACTGGGAACTTCAAGTGTTTTCAGAGGAATTATGATGGGTGTGTTGAGTTCCGTCCAAATCCCGGTGATCCCCAGGGGAATGTCTTCCTTTGGTACCTCGGCACTCTTTTTGGCTGAGAATCCGCAAACCGGCCTTACTTCCCGTATGCCGGTTCCGTTTATTGCACTGGTTGTTGTATTGGCCATTGTATACTTTTTTCTGCGATACACCATGTATGGCCGCGGTTTATATGCCATTGGAGGAAATGAAGTCAGTGCCCATCGTGCAGGTTTTAATGTATGGATGATCAAATTTCTACTGTATGTCGGAGTGGGCATGATTTCAAGCCTGGCAGGGTTAATTCGCGTATCCATGATGACCCAGGCGCATCCCACCAATATGCTGGGCATGGAAATGATGGTTATTGCCGGTGTTGTTCTGGGCGGTACTGCTATCACAGGTGGTGCAGGTACCCTCACAGGCTGTATGCTGGGGACCATTTTAATTGTAATGGTGGAAAATTCTCTTATTCTTTTAGGCATACCCACATTCTGGCAGGGCTTCTTCGTAGGAGTTCTTATACTGGTGGGGATGGGAGTCAGCGCCCTTCAGGTTACGCGGGCTATGAAAACCAAGGGATCAGTGGTAAGGGAGGTGGAGCAATGAATACAAACAAAAGAAGCATTGCTTCCATTGTCAGGGATACGCATATCAGAAGGTTATTGGCCCTGATGATATTATGGATGATCTTCATGGCAATCTTCCGTTTTGATAAGTTCTATACACTGATCAACTTTCAAACTATGGCAGCCCAGTTTCCTGAATTTGGACTTATGGCTCTGGGGGTTTTACTTTGCATGATTTCCGGCGGCATCGACCTTTCGGTGGTAGGCGTAGCCAATTTTACTGCTATTGCCTGCGGGCAGCTTATGAAAGTCATTGCAGAAGGAGCAGGCCTGAATGGTGCGGGGATTCTTCTGGTTATGCTCATTGGAGTGGTGATAGGCACAGCAGCCGGTATATTTAACGGCTTCCTGGTTTCAAAAATAAAAATTCCGCCCATTCTGGCTACCCTGGGTTCATACGAGCTGTTCAGGGGGATTGCCATTGTCCTGACAAAAGGCAAGGCGGTCAGCGAGCTGCCCATCAAATATGCTGAGACCATAGCCGGCAAGCTGTTTGGGATGATTCCCGTTCAATTGATTTTCTTTATAGCAGTGGTACTTTTCCTGTCCTTTTTGTTAAACCGCACCACTTATGGAACCAAACTGTATATGCTGGGAACCAATGAAACTGCATCGGTATTCAGCGGCCACAATACAGACAGGGTATTGATTACAACCTACATGCTGTCGGGTATCTGTGCGGCATTGGGGGGGCTGATCATGCTTGCAAACTATAATTCTGCCCGGGCGGATTATGGTACGGTATATACATTACAATGCGTTCTCATAGTCGTGCTGGGCGGGACCAATCCGATGGGGGGCAAAGGGCGGATCAGCGGCACTGTTCTTGCAATTTGTGTTCTGCAGATGATTTCAGCCGGTCTTAATCGGTTCCCTCAAATATCCAGCTTCTATATACCGCTGTTCTGGGGCGGGGTGTTGTTGCTGGTCATGGTTTGGGATACCGTTACGGAAAGTAAAAAGAGCGGGGCAGATTTGAAGGATTTCATTTTCTCCAAATTGAATATAAGAATCAAAAAAGAGGCTTGAAGCCTGCTGAATATTTCCTGTATTTGACTAGTTTAATATATCGGCTGACTGTGTGTCAGCCGATTTTTTTCTGTAGAGATAATTTATTTTAGTTGAATTCTGTCAAAAAATTAATATATAGAGCGAATTTCATATTCTACAAGCCAGTAAAACAGCGGATTGCAGAAAGCAAGAAAACTGTTTTACCCCTGAAAAATTGAAATTGCTTATTGTCTTATAAAAGTTTTTAAAGGAAAAACCCCTGCAT
>DUOI01000146.1 GCA_012838915.1 Clostridiales bacterium | reverse complement strand
GAATCTCTCAAGTTATCTGTTTCATTTTATGCTTAAGCCCCAGGCAGCCGTAGTAAATGGCACCGACAGCCTGGGCAAACTGGGCTACGGTATAGTCGGGGTGGGCATCCAGCTGCTGCATAAGTGCCGTATTTGCCAGGCTGGCGTCGGCTGCATACTGCCTTAAGGCCGGCTCACGCCTGGCAGCACCCTCACATATGAGTTCAAAGCATGCGGGGTTTTTAACAAGGCGGCCGAACAAGGTCCGTTCCTCAGCTTCAGGCTGGAGAATATATTGGGTTTCCCTCCAGGTGACAGCCAGGTATTCGCCAATTTCACGGAAAATTTCCTTACAGGCCTCATTGCCCGGCTCAGCTGCCTTGACCATGAAAAATTCCAAACAGGGTTTCCGGGCATCCACAGGCTCGATGGGAACAAGCAGGCTGTTTTCCTGCCACTGAAGCAAGCCTGAATCAAATGCCTGCTGATAGGTGGACGGGTCTTTTAAAGGCAGGTATTTGGCTGCCAGGCGAAATACGCCGGATTGGCTGGTATACTTCTGTAATGTGCCGGGAAGATGGGTATTGAAGTTGTTTATGCTTCTTACATCGTTGCAGGGGTATTGCTTTTGTGTAAAGCTTCCCAGATCGATAATAAAGTTATAGACCTCAAGAGGGATATCGGGAATGGATCCATCCGGCCGTACCCATCCGGTTCCCAGCTCTGTCCCAAGTGTATGTGCAAAAAAACCACGGGAAACATCTGCCCCGACAGCAGCTTGTTCAACAGCAGCAGTAAAGGCTGCCATAGGGCCGTCATTGGTATTCATTACCACACCGTCAGGCGTTACATATTCTTTTAGATAATCGGACAGATATGTGATTTTGGCAAACTCCGCCTCATAGTCCAGGTCAGGATTGTTCCGCATGCCTCTGGTTTTATAGGTTTCACCGCCGACAATGCGGTTTTGTATTACCACATCCGGGAAGCAGAGTCCGATAGCATCAAAACCCCGAAGTTCAGAACCGGCATCCTGTTCCATGGTTTCTGCAGCTAGTGCCATTTCATCCAGGCTTGCACCCTTATCGAAAACGGATTTATTGATTGAGGCTGCTTTGCCTGCAGCATAAAGACTGGCGGCAGCGCGCAGAAGGCGAGCTAACAGCAAAACAGGGTCAATCAGCTGCTCAGCCTGCGTATACAAGGCAGGGAACCAGTCGTATTCCTTGCAGATAGCCAGCCGGCCGTCAATGCTTGCGGCCAGCTTAATATCGGTGCCTCCGATATCCATACCCAGAATCATGCGCTTTTTAGTCATGGCGGGCAGTTGCTGGAATACAGCTTGTGATTCGGTTAGCTTCCCAGGTTTCTTCAGCTCGGGTTCCTGAGCGATATCCAGAATACGAAAAGCAAACTGCACCTTGCCTCCGGTCAGGGCTGTCAAAATCCGCTCGTTAACGTTGAGACACTTACCAAATCCGCTGCGATGGGATTTTGCCAGCCTGGTTTGAAAGACCTCGTCCAGGCTGTGTGCCAGATCCATCAGGCCGGCATCAGAAGGAGACAGATACAAATCCATCCGCAGTGCACCTAGGGATGATAAAATATTGTATATGGTAGCATGTATATAAGATGCTACAAAATCTGCTTCTGCCTGCGTTGAAGTCTCCGGAAGACGCAGGGCAAACCGACGGACAGTGTTGTCGTAAAGGGTCACATGAATATGGAAGGGCCGGTTTCCATTGGCCTGGAAAGCATCCCTCACTTCAGTAATGTATACAGGCAGGTCTTCTGTTGCCCGCCGCAGAAAAGCATCCAGCATGGTATCACTCCTTTATGATCTGTGAGATACCCTCTTGAACAAGAATATCGTAAAAAGAATCCATTTCAGCAGCTGAAAAAGCACCGCCCTGGACAGGGTATTCCTGTTCCAAAGCATCATACTTGCTGCGGCAAAGAGGATTAAAATTCAGAAGCTCATACTTGGCATTCGGATCAGTCTGATGGAGATAGCGGGCTATAGCACGGATATTGTCTTCTGTAGCGGTATAGCCGGGAACCAGGGGCGTACGTACCAATACATCGGCACCCTGGGATAACAAAAACTGATGGTTTTTCAGAATCTGATGATTGTCTGCTCCGAGACAGCTGCGATGCAGTGTGGGATCCATAAACTTGATGTCAACAAGAAAATGATCCACTACCGGCAGCATTACCTCTATCACTGATTGAGGTGCCAGCAGGCAGGTTTCAATAGCCGTATCTGCGCCGGCCTGCTTGCATAAATCAAGAACCTCCCTTGCAAACTCCCACTGACAAAGCACTTCTCCGCCGGACAGAGTCACTCCGCCGTCCGGCCCGAAAAACACCTGATCCCTAAGCAACATATCTGCAGCCTCCTGCGCAGTAACAGTCTGCCCGGTTATATACATGGCTGCAGCGGGGCAGGCATCGACACACTTCCTGCAGCAGGTACAGGCCTCATGATTGACATGGATGCGGTTTGTCAGGGTCAATGCACCTGCAGGGCAGACAGCAACGCAACAACCGCATTTCAGGCAAACCTTTGGGTTGTGCCATAGCAGAGGCTTTGGTGATATGCCTTCCGGGTTCTGGCACCAGGGGCAGTTGAGGGGGCAGCCCTTAAGGAACAGGGTGCTGCGCAGCCCTGTTCCATCGTGGGTGGCAAACCTAGTTAACTCAAAAATTGTACCTGTTTTCATACAGCCTCATAGGTGGTACGAGCGATAATCTCGTCCTGCAGGTCTTTTGCCAGCTCTGTGAAGTAGGCAGTATAGCCTGCAACCCGGACGGTAAGCCCCCTGTATCTCTCCGGATACTTCTGCGCAGCGAGGAGGTCTTCTTTATTAAGCACATTGAATTGCACATGGCTGATGCCTAAACGGCACACAGCCCGCAGCAACTGAGTAAACTTGAATATGCCGGTGTCGGTTTTGAAAAAGCGGGGCAGAAATTTCATATTTAAAAGAGTGCCGTTGCTGGCCTTTTCAAATGGAAGGCGGGAAACAGAATGCAGGAGAGCTGTAGGTCCATGAGTATCACGGCCTGCCATAGCGGAAACACCGCCGTCGGCGAGAGGCTCTCTGGCTAATCGTCCGTCTGCAGAGGCAGCTACGTTCTGTCCCATGGGTACATGAGCGGATACGGTATACAACCCCATCTGATAGATGCCTCCGCGGGCATTCCGGTATTTCTTAAGGCCGTCTGCAAAATAGTTAACCCATTTTGCACCCAGGTGATCCACCCATTCGACGTCGTTGCCGTATTTGGGCACCTTGTTAATCAGCATGGACCGTATCAACGGCGCATTTTCAAAATTGCTTTTCAAAGCATCCAGTAATTCCTGAGCAGTCAGTTTTTTCTCATCATAAACAAGTGCCTTGATGGCGGCCAGGGAATCTGCCACATTGGCTGCCTGTATCGCCTGTACACCGGCAAAATTATAGTGAGCGCCGCCCTGTGTCACATCGCGGCCTGTAGCCAGACAGTCGTCAATTACTGCAGACAAAAAGGGCGTCGGCAGCAGCTCTTCATGCTTCTTTTCCACCTGCGTGACACATTCCACCATGCGGTCCATGAAATAATCAATTTGTTTTGCGTATGCTGCTTCCAGCTCCTCAAAGGTCTTGTAAGTGGCCAGGTTTCCTAGATCAAGACCTGTTTTCTGACCGGTAAGCTGATCTACTCCGTTATTCAGGGTCAGTTCCAGTACCTTGACCAGGTTAAACATAGCTGCATCGCTCCAACCCAGGGCGTTGCCGTGAGTGGTAAGCTCAACACAACCCACAATAGCATAGTTCATGGCATCCTCATGGCTGACTCCGTGTGCTTTTAATGCAGGAATGACAGATTCATCATTAAATATCTGAGGCATACCGCTGCCCTTGCCAATGACCCTACTGGCAGCTTCCAGCAAAGGCTGGGGCGAATTCTTGTGTATTCGCAATGACAGGTTAGGCTGTGCCAGCAGCAGATGAGACTGAGCCTGTAAAAAAAGATAACTCAACTCGTTGGTGGCGTCAGAGCCGTCAACATTTTGTCCGCCTATAGCCACATTGAATCCGATGGGAAAACCTGCAAAGTATTTTGCACTGTTGGAATTACGAAGATAAACTATCTGGTTGAATTTCAGCCACAGGCATTCCGTCAGTTCCAATGCATCCTCCAGTGTCATTCCGTTTTCGCGGCTTGTCTTATAATAAGGGTACAAATACTGGTCCATTCGTCCGGGAGAGAAGGAGGAAGCGTTCCCTTCCATCTGCAGGATAACATATAAGAACCAGGTAGACTGCAAGGCTTCTTCATAGGTTTCAGCGGGCGAAACAGCCAGCTTTTTGCAGGTTCTGGCGACTTGCGCCAGGTTCTCCTTGCCGGTCTCACGGTACATCTTCCCGGCTAATTCAGCATACCTCTCCATAAACCGGCTTGCGCCTTCCATGGCAATGATAACACTTTCATAGAAGTCATGATTTTTGCCCTTTGAATTTTTCAAATGAGCTTCAGCCTCGGCACGGATACCGCTTGGACCTAATTGCAGCCATTTTTTTGTATTGGGACATATATGCCCCTGGGAATGGTCTTTTTGATTGATTTTTACGACCATGGCAATTTCATCCACCTGCGGCCCTATGGCCTCACGAACCTTGTCCTCAAGGGAATTACCCTTCCAATAGGGAAGGATTTCTTCCCGGAATTCCCGAATATCCTCCTGACGCACCTGGAATTTATCCTGAGGTCTGGTGGGCAGTGTTTCAAATTCCCGGTCAACCCAGGAGGCACCTGTCTCGGGGAATACCACACCTCCCCGAACGCCGGGAGTGCGGTTGCCTACAATGCGTTCATCCGGTTCAATGCGTATGGTGATTTCTTCTAAAGATGCTTTAAGTGCTTTTGCGCGCCGGATACAGCGCGGCTGTCCTTCAGTGGCTTTATAACTCCTGGTAATGATTCGTGCCTGTTCTATGGTGGCATAGCGCGGCTCCGCCAGCATTTTTTCTTTAAGGATTTGAATACGTTCAGGGCAGGGCAGAGCAGCAATCTGCTTGATTGGAACCATATAAATCCCCCCTTATTTTATACTCTAACACAACAGGTTTAGACCGTATACTCATAGAATTATCCAATAGGTGCACAATAATGAACAATTTTACCGGTTAATTTTTATTCATAATAGCAAAATATCATAATACCAATCCCAAAAAGGCCGGTATACTATTAAATGTGGGAATTTAATAATTACACTTTTTTGCGATGATACAAAGGCATATATCCTGATTCCCACTCCTCGCATCTTACATAATATAGTATTGTGGTGCAAATACTATTGTTAAACAATCAAAAGCGAGGTGAAAGCGTGGAGATCTTACAGGATCTGGGTAGAACAATTGAGCAAGTGGCCAGACAGGTAGGGGAAAAATCTGAAGAGGTGTGGGAAGCCGGAAAGTTAAAAATAGAGATATTCAAGCAGGAAGATGCTATACGCAAATTATACAGAAAAATAGGTGAACAGGTCAGCGCGCAGTACAGTAAAGGTCAACAATATGATGAGCGGACAAATGAATTTTGTGCTGAGATTCAGGAAAGAAAGAAAAAAATTGAGCAATACAAGGCCAAGCTGGGTGATTTGAGAAAGACTGAAAAGCAATCTGAAAAACAGCCGGATAAACAAAGTGAAGAGCAAAAGCAGCAGCAAATATTAAGAACATCCGAATGCTCACCAAACGGCCCTGAAATGACATTTAATGAAGCAGTGGCAAATATGCAGAAGAAACACCATGATAAATAAGGAAAAGCAGGATCCAAGGGACCTGCTTATTTTTATTATATGAAAAGTTCGCTTTTTTGTGAGAGGTTCATTTTGTAGTTCTGGCCAGCTCTATGGATACATCTACGTCTAAATGTATATCCAACTCAGGAAAGAGCATATCCCATTTATCGGATATTTTATCCCAGTAAGCAGGTTCATCAGATTTGATGTATTGATTTCGTAACAGCTTTATTGCTTCAGTTTCCAGTTCGCTTACCCACCCTACCATTTTATCACCCTTAAAAGCGGCAGCGCCGCTTATTTTAATCTCATCCTTT
>DUOI01000145.1 GCA_012838915.1 Clostridiales bacterium | reverse complement strand
ATATCGGAGTTGTCATGGGCAGGCATGCCGGTTTCTTAACGGCAGCGGCTGCCATGGCTCAACAATTCCCTGATGACGGCCCGCATCTCATCTATGTACCGGAGCGCAGCTTTGACACGGATAAGTTCCTGGCAGATGTAAAGAAGGTGTATGATAAATACGGCCGCTGTGTTATCGCCGTTTCCGAAGGAATACAGGACGAAAACGATGTTCCGATTATCACCAAATTTGCAGAGAAGGTGGAAAAGGATGCTCATGGCAATGTTCAGTTGTCCGGCTCCGGTGCCCTGGGAGACGTATTGTCCAAGCATATTAAGGACAACCTGAATATCAAGCGTGTTCGTGCCGATACCTTCGGTTATCTGCAGCGTTCCTTCATGGGATGTGTGTCTGAAGTGGATCAGATAGAAGCACGAGAAGTAGGAGAAAGGGCAGCACAATATGCAATTGTCCACAACCTGGAGGGCTCAGTAACCATCCACAGGACAGGAAATTATGCTGTGGATTATCAGTTGACTGATATTAAAGAGATTGCAGCATTGACCAAGCTGATGCCTGACGAATTTATCAATGCGGAAGGAAATCATGTTACAGAAGCGTTCCGCTCCTATGTGAGGCCCCTGATGGGTTCCGGCCTGCCCGTAGCCGGCAGACTGAGAGCACCTATGGTGGAAAAGCTGGTAAAATGAGAATCTCACCCAACAACGCAATCAAAGATTGCTGTTGGATCCCGGGAACCTTGTTATATTCACAATAACAGCTACATTTTATAAAGATACCATTTACAGCTGCTGAGCTCGTATTTGAGTTCATAGATTCTTTCCATATTATTGATCATGCTTTGGCAGGTAAAAACCAACATCCGGTTGCCTGCCAATTTTTCTTCCCGTTTTTGAATGACCCGGTCGATACGGATGGTGACAGAGGACTCATCATCCTGACTTATATTGAAACGGACGGGGTTGGGTGTTCCGTCTTCGCTGAACCAGGCAATCATTTTGATTGGCTTCATTATGACTTTCATGCTAAGCGGCGAATGCCAGCCCCCTTTCATTCATACCCGAACATATGTTCCATATATAATATAGTATACCACTCCCTTTTGAATTATTCAATAGGATGGCATGTCCTTATTTTCCGCAACTCCCGTCTTCCAGTTATTTCCCTTGTGTATGGAATTCCAATTACGATAAACTAATTATTAATAAATTATTAAGAAATTATTATAAAAATTTTACTTCTACCCCCAAAAAAATCGGAGGCATTTCGTATGTTATATCAGGTGGTGATCCTTCCTTGAGAGTGTTTTCCTTCAAAGCAGCTTTGAAAGACACAAGCCAGGATACGGTTTTAGATGACATAAGGGCAATTCGAGAGGGTAACAAAGCACTCCGCAGCCGGTTCATCGAAAAGTATTCCAACTACATACTGAGCACGGCCAGCCGGGTAAAGGGAAGGTATATTCACATTGAAAACGACGAGGAATATCCCATTGCCCTAAGTGCCTTCAACCATGCCATTGACTGCTATGATGTGGATAAGGGAGCGTCATTTTTTACCTTCGCCGGAGTGTTGATTAAAAGAGCCATTATAGATTTATACAAGAAGAACAGTGCTATTCGTGAGATCAGTGTCAGCCAGTTAGCGGAAGAGGAAGATAGCAGCGGGGACAAAGGGCTCCACCTGCCGGAAGATGTTCATCAATCCATAAGTTTTCAGGAGGATCGATTCAATCTCCGGATGGAAATTAACATATATAAAACACTTTTAATGGAGTACTCCATTGACTTTGATACATTGGTCTATGTTTCCCCCAAGCATGCCGCCGTCAGACGCAGGATGATACAATTGGCTAAAAAGCTTTCGGAGGATTCCTTTGCCAGTGCCTACATCATTAAACGTAAGGCCCTGCCTATGAAGGAAATTGAAAACAGGGTAGACTTCAGCAGAAAAACACTGGAACGTCACCGCAAATATATTTTGGCCAACTTTATATTAATCAACAGTGACCTGGATTGTTTGAAAGATTATATCAAAGACGTTCTGCAGGAAGGTGATGAAGTTTGAAGGGTTTGGTTGTAGAAAAACGGGCCCATTATTCTATTATCCTGACACCCACAGGCAAATTTAAGAAGGTGTACGGCGTCTTCAGGGAGGAAGTCGGACAGGAGATACCAATAAAATCCCGTATTGCCGTCCCTGGGGCAGTCTTTGCTGCAATTGCCCTGGTGGTCATTTTCATGTCGTTAACCTTACCTGCCATAATGGGGCAAAATCAGGTCTATGCATATGTTACTCTCGATATCAACCCCAGTGTGGAATTTGCTATTGATGAGCACCACCTTGTGCTAAAGGCCCGGCCCTATAACCAGGAAGCAGACGACATCCTGACCGGGCTGGAATACAAAGGCCGGGAAGTTGAATTGGTACTGGCGGAGTTTACCAGGGCAGCCCTGTCACTCCGGCGTCCGGATGATTCTGAGCCCAATCGGGTACTGGTGTCTTTCTACTCGGAGCATATCGAAGATGAACAGTCAGCAGAAGCTGAGCTTACGCGCATAATGGAGGCACAACGGAAGGTATTACAGTCATCCGGTGAGCAAATCGCCATCAACACCGTAGTTATAGATAGGGAGACTTACAGGGAAGCCCATCGGCTGGGTGTTTCAGCCGGCAGGCTGAAGGAAACCGGGAGCAAGGCTGACAAGGAAACCGAACAGAAAACTGAGGAGATATCTGAAAAGGAATCAAGCGGGAAGGGCATTAATAATCCTGAGCCTGGGTCAACCAAAGAAGCCGTGAATGATGAGGGTACGGTAAAGGGAAAGAAGGACAAGGAAAGGAAAGAGTCAAATAAAAGGGAAGACTCTGCTCAAAACAATGGCTTAGGTCAAAACAAAAAGCATGAGAGCAAGGCTGATAAGGAAGTAAAAAACAAAAATCAGGCTGATAAAAAACAAGAAGGTAAAGGGCAGAACGGTAAGGAAAAGAGCAACACGTGCAAGAAGAATAACAAGAAGGATAACAAGAGCAATCGCAAATATTGGAACAACAAGGATGCCAAAAAGAAGTATGATGAAAATGAGAAAAAAACTCAATCCAATAACAGCAGTTTTAACCGACGAGGTGCCTTAAAGCAACTAAGGTATAATGAAGGAGGGAAAGACAAATATTACGCACCTTATTTATTACGCACCTTATTTAAAGTAAGACACTGAAGAAAGTCAACTAAAAATACATAAGGAGAGAGGAAGAAGATGAAAAAAGGAATTATATTAATACTGATTACACTCATGTTGCTCTCCCTGCCTTTAACAGGCTTTGCAGCACAGAATGAAAAGACAGAGCAGGATACCGCAGTGCCGGAGGCAGGGATTACACCTGACAGCTGGTTGTACGGACTTGATAATTTCATGAAGGAACTGCGCCTGTTACTTACCTTTGATGCAGTGGACAAAGCCTGCTTGCTGGATGATATATCGGGGGAAAGACTGGCGGAAGCCAGGGAAATGGTGAATGAAAACAAGCATGAATATGGCTTGGTTGCTATGAAGGCATATAAGGCTGCTCTGGAAAAGAAAATTGATGTGTTGGATGATGCCATCCTCAATAATAAAGACATTGATGATATTTTGAGTAAATTCAGATGCAGCCTCCTGACACGACAAGAGCTTGTTGATGCAATACTGGAGGAAATGCCGGAAGAAATTCGAGAAGAAATAGAAGAAGACCTTTTGGGAACAAAGGAAGATTTGGAGGTAACCATCGAAGTAACTGATCTGGAAGGCGATGAAGAAGGCGAAGAAAGCGATAAAGATGGTGAAGAACCGGACTCTGAGGAAGATGATGCGGTAACTGAAACAGAGGAAGGTAATGACGATGATGATGTCGATACAGAGGAAGACAGTGAAGACGAGAGTGAAACAGAAGAACCTGAAAATTCAGTATTGCCTCTGAAGAAATCAGTTACAGTGCAGGTTCTAATTAATAAAATAGGGGAGGATGCAGCAAGGCTATATGCCCTGGGTGAACTGAATCTCAGACAGCTTCTGACTGTATCCTCCCTGGCGGAGCAGACCGATAGGAGCTTTGAAGAGGTATTGGACATATTCCTGGAAAATGGAAAGGGTATCGGCGTAACAGCAAAAGCATTGCAGCTGCAACCAAGAGAAGCCCTCAAGGGAATCAAGGAAGTATTCAAGGGCATAAAATGTGATATCAAGGCTGCCTTCGCCGTTGCCAGGAAGGAAGTAAAAGCAGGCGTGATACTTCCTGACATTGATGATGACCAGGATGACGTCGAGGAAGATAAAGATGATAAAAACCTTGATGAAAGAGACGATGATTATAATAACAATGACGGCAGAGACGATGACAACAAAAACATTGATGGAAAAGATAATGATGCCTTAGAGAAATCAAATGATAAAGATGATGCCGAATCATTGGATGACGATGGCAAACGTAACAACAATAAAAACAAGGAGAAAAACAAGAATAATAAAGTTATTGAGAAGAACAAAAATAATAAGAGCAATAATGGAAATAACGGCAATAACGGGAATAAGAAAAATAAGAACAACAATAATGGAAATAACGGGAATAAGAAAGATAATTGGAACAAAGGAAATGGCTGGAATAAGAACAGTAACGCTAAGAATGACAATAAGAAAAATAGCAGCCATAATGTCGGTAACTGGCACAAAAAATATCAGAAAGGAAACCAGGGCTGCAACCCAAGGAAAAGTATAATAAAATAAAGGGAAGTTGAGGTAAAAGGCCGGGTTGATACCGGTCTTTACCTTACTTATTCAAAATTCCAATTAAATATTGTCAGCAATGCAGACCCGCCTGATATCCTGTAGAAAAGGCAATCTGCAGGTTAAAGCCGCCGGTATAGGCATCCACATCGATAACCTCTCCGGCAAAGAACAGGCCTTGCACCAGCCTGGACTCCATGGTAGCCGGGTCAATTTCCTTCACTGAAACACCGCCTGAAGTAATGATAGCCTCCTGTATCGGCCGATACCCCTTTACGGTAAGCAGCAATCCTTTCAGCAATGAAACAAGGGCATGACGTTCTTCTCTTGTAATTTGGTGAACAGGCTTGTCAGGTGGAATTTGCGACAATTGTACGATAATCGGTATTAACTTTTGAGGAAGCAGATCATCCAGGCTGTTGGAAAAATGTTTCCGGGCATATTTCAGAAAATCCCGTTGAATACGAGCATCCAATTGCTCGTCTGTTAAGGCAGGCTTAAGGTCGATTTGGATTCGGTATTTGCCCGGCTCCATTTTTCTCATATAGGAGCTGGCGGAAAGAATTACCGGGCCGGAAACACCGTAATGGGTAAAAATCATCTCTCCGAAATCTTCATAAATTTTCTTATTACGCTTGTCTATAATGGTTATGGAAATATTCCTGAGAGACAGTCCCTGGGCCTGCTTGGGCCAGTCTTCCGTAATTTCCAGCGGAACAAGAGATGGCCTGGGTGGTATAATGGTGTGGCCCAATTCTTTGGCAAAACGGTAGCCGTCGCCTGTGGACCCGGTAGCCGGATAGGACAAACCTCCTGTGGCTACGATTACGCTGTGACAGGGCAGCATATTGCCATCCTTCAACCGTACTGCAGCAATTTTATTGTTTTCAGTTATAATGCCATCTGCTTCACCGGTCAGCCGCTGTACATTATTGTTTTCCAGATGCTTTTCCAAAGCCTTAATAACATCGGAAGATTTATCGGAGGCAGGAAACACCCGATTACCCCGCTCTACCTTGGTTTTTAATCCCAGGCGGTTGAGCAAGGCCAGCAAATCCTGATTTGTAAAGGCGTAAAACGCGCTGTACAGGAACTTGGCATTGGTGGGCACATTTGCAATAAATTCTTCCATATCTGCATTGTTGGTGATATTGCAGCGCCCCTTGCCTGTCAGATAAAGCTTCCTGCCCAGTTTTTGATTTTTCTCCAGCAGGGTTACACGATGGCCGCGGCTGCCTGCTGTAGCTGCGGCCATCATACCTGCCGGGCCGCCGCCGATTACTATGATGTTCCTGTTATCCATAAGACAGCATGCCTCTTTCTTCCTTATTTCTTATCCTATAATAGCACTTAAGGTTTTTTTGTCCAGATGGATTATAGGCTTATTTAAGGTAAGTTTTCTCATGGATAGTTCGTTATATCCGTGGTATAATAACAAGGCCGATATGCAGCCGAAAAAGGCAATTTTGGAATGAAAAGGCGCTTGTATAGTTGTTAATGTCATAGTACAATAAAATGGTGTCTTATAAAAAAAGTTATCAAGTTTGCTGTGCTAGACGGGGAGGTAGCGGTGCCCTGTAACCCGCAATCCGCTATAGCGGGGTTGAATTCCTGCCCGCGGTTTGGTGCTTGTAGGGCTCTGGCCCGAGTAAGTGATGTTGAGTACCGGGTCCTGTGCAACGGGGAACCATGAACCCTGTCAGGTCCGGAAGGAAGCAGCAGTAAGTGGACATCTGCGTGTGCCGCAGGGAAGCCTGGTAGGAGTTAACTGCTCGGTTACCGCTTATGAGGTCAGATCAGAGGCAGGTGCACAGCTTAAATTTTTAACGCAAGCCATGTTATCATGGCTTGCGTTGTTTTTTGGCTGAATCAGATATCTCTCTTTGTGTAAGCAAATCGGAGCATGATATGAATTAAACTGCTAAAACGGTGAAATGCTACCATACACAACCAGTGTAACGAAGGGGGGAGTTTATAGGTGAAGCATTTCTGGACGAAGAAGAAACCGGCCGGGCCTGATACAGAATACTTGCTGGATGAATTTGAAGGCAATAATAAAGTTATCACGACAGCCAATGTGAAAACCATTTTAGCTGACAGCAGCGATATCATATATCAGGAACACTACATAAACGGGAATCGGCATCTTCCGGTGACGGTTGTTTTTGTGGACGGTATGGTTGATGTAAAATTGGTCAGTGATGATATCCTGAAGCCATTGACTCAGGAAAAGGATCTTGGGGAGGTAAAGGGATTCGATGATTTAATTGGATTGATTGAACATGGAACGGTATATCATGCCTCCCGGAAAATACAGACCAGTTTGGGAGACGTATTGAACGAAATTCTGAATGGTTCGGTTGCCTTGATATTTGATAAGGAAAAACGGGCCGTTACCTTTGATGCCAAGGGATTTGAAAAAAGAGGCATCACTGAGCCCACCGGCGAAAATGCAGTAAAGGGACCCAAGGATGCATTTGTTGAGGTCCTCCGAGTTAATACATCTTTGGTACGTCGAAGAATTCGTACACCTTATCTGAGGATAAGGGAAACCACGGTGGGACGACAAAGCAGGACACCGATAGCAGTGGTATATATTGAAAACCTGACTAATGAAAACATTGTCAGGGAGGTAATCGAGCGTCTTGACAGCATTAGTGAAGATGCGGTAATAGCTGCAGGCTTTATCGAAGAATACATTGTGGATAAAAGAGGTTCCCCTTTTCCACAGGTACTGAGCACGGAAAGGGCAGATAAATTTTGTGCCAACATCATAGAGGGCAGGGTGGGAATCCTTATTGACGGTATGCCCGTTGCATATATTGCTCCGGCCGGAATTATCCTGTTTTTTCAAGCACCTGAGGATTATGCCTACCATTTCACAATCAGTTCCGTTATTCGGCTGCTTCGTTATGTCTCGTCTTCTATTGCCCTTCTTCTGCCTGCATTCTATGTTGCTGTAACCACATTCCACCAGGAGATGATACCCACAGTACTGGCTATCACCATTATCAGAAGCAAAACGGAGGTTCCTTTTCCTACCGTTTCATCTATTATCGGAATGCTGATTGCTTTCGAAATGCTGCTGGAAGCCGGCATCCGGCTTCCGAGGGCCATCGGTCAGGCTGTTTCCATCATCGGGGCATTGGTGGTGGGGCAGGCAGCCGTCCAGGCCAAGCTGATCTCTCCTGTTGTTGTAATAATCATAGCGGTTACCGGTATTGCCGGGTTCATTATACCCAACCAGGATATGAACAATGCAATCCGGCTTTTACGCATGATATTAGTGCTGTGCGCTTCCATTGCCGGTTTATATGGGCTTTCTCTGGCCTTTATCATGCTGGTATATCATTTGAGCACCATAGAAACCTTTGGGGTACCCTATCTTACTCCTTTCGCTCCCAGTGAGGTGAAGCAAATGGCTGATGATACATTGTTCCGGATGCCGCTGCCGTTTATGATGAAAAGACCTCAAACCTTAAAAACCATTAACAAAAAGCGTCGGTAGCAGGTGGTTAAATGAAAACCCTGGTTATTTCATTGATTGTAGTTGTTGTGTTGAGTATTTCGGGATGCCGCACAGCCACACTGCCTCAGCGGAGAGAGATTGATGATTTGCTGTTGGCAGAGGTGCTTGGCCTTGACAAATCCACTGAAGTGCCCGGTAATCACATTATCACTATAGCCAGCAGAAAATTGGATCAGTCAGAGGGCGGGCAAACCCAGCAGGATGGCGGCGGGGGAGAAGGGAAAATCAGCCCGGGCAGCAAGGCATTGATTACCACGGCTCAGGGGAAAACGCTTTTTGATGCAGCACGGAACATTCAAAACAATACTGACAAAACCTTGTTTTGGGCTCATACCAAATACTTTCTCATTGGGGAAGAAGCAGCACGTGATGATATTGCCAAATACATTGATTTTATTTCCCGAGACCATGAGTTTCAATTAAACGGCAAAGTTTATATCGTTAAGGGGACAACTGCCAAGGATTTAATGATTAAGTTCAATCAGTCGGAATTCTATATAGCAGACAAGCTGGAAAGTTTGGGTCGGAGCTACAAGCTGCTTGGCACGTCAGAAGAACTGGAACTGGTGGAATTGATGAGGTTTTTCGATATCCATTTTGGCAGTGCCCGTATTCCCTGTATCCAGCTGGTTGACCGAGAAAGCGATAAGGGGCAAAAAGCTCCTGACATCGAGAGTGATGGATATGCGATTGCTGCAGATTTGAAGCTGGTCACCTACACTGGAAGAGATATATCACGGGGAGTTAATCTAATCACCAATAACATTGACTCATCTATAGTCACTGTAAAGGACTTAAATGGGGAAGATGTTTCCCTTGAGATCATTTTCAGCAATACTGAGGCTATACCTCATTTTACAGGTGACATCCTCGAGGAAGTAACCCTGAGGACTAAAGTAGTAAGCAATCTGGGGGAAATCCAATCCCAGGTGCCATCCATATATGAGGAGAATATCGAGTACATGGAAGCCCAGCAATCTGCTATTTTGGAAAATGAAATGAGGAAGGTGTTGGAAGTGGTTAGGGAGTCAGAATCGGATTGCCTTAACATCTGTGACATGATCAGGTTGAGAAACCCAGTGAAATGGCACAAGATAGAGAAGCGGTGGAATGAGATATTACAATATTTGAAAATTCATGTAGAGGTTGAGTCCCGGATAAGAAGAAGCTATGAATTGGATCAACCAAGTGGAATCAAAGGAATGAAATAATATGATTTACTTTATTATAATCATGGCCGGGCTGGGTGTTTATGATATCCTTCAGATGAAAACAAAGAAGCAGAAGAAGGAAATTGTGGTGTATGTTATATTTATGCTGCTTGTTGGACTGTTTGGCATATTCTATTATATTGACCCGGAACGTACAAGCTTTTCAAAGCTTTTGCTTTCAATAATCGGCAGGAAGTAGTGATATGGATGCTGGCATCCACAGACAAGATTTCTACGCGTCAGGCTGTCATTCTTTTTATTACCGCTCAAGGCTCAGCGGTTATACGGATAATACCAAAATATGCTTCGGAAACGGTAGGGCGGGCCGGATGGCTGGCCCCGTTATTTTCAGTGCTGCCATTAATCTGTCTGGTTTACATAATGCAATCGTTGTTTAAAAAGCAAAAGGATGCCGGCCTTGCAGGACTTTATATAAAGGTTTTCGGGAATGTTGTGGGAAGGGCGATACTGGCTTTTTATCTTGTATGGTTTATGATATTGACGGGCCTATACATAAGGTATTTTGCGGAGAGATTATTATCATCCCTTCTGCCTAATACCACACCCACTTTTTTTTATATAACCATGCTCACTGCTGTTTTTTATGCTGTCAGAGGCGGGATAGTGAATATGGCCAGGACGGTTGAATTTCTTTTTTACCTTTTTTTTATAGTTTTTCTATCATTATTCCTGTTCAGCTTGCCGAATGTGCAGCTTATTAATTTGTTCCCGGTAATACAATTTGATATTATACCTTTGACCAGAACAATTAAATCCCTGCTTGGTATATGGGGATATTTTTCCCTGGTGTTCTTTCTTGGGGATAAAATAAACGATAAGGAGCACATCCGCAGGTTTGGCCTGCAAGCAGTCCTGTTTCTTACAATTACAGGTTTAATGCTATTGATACAGACCATTGGTGTTTATGGACATACTGTAATACAGCGAATTCCGCTGCCCTATTTTGTATCCATAAAAAGCATATCACTACTGGAAACAATAGAGCGGATTGAGTCGGTAGCCCTGGCATTCTGGGTATTTATTGATTTCACGGTTATCAGCTTCTTTTTTTATCTGGCTGTCAGTATCATAAAATTTCTTTTTTCCCTTTCAGAAGTAAAACATTTTATAAGTCCGCTTATTTTATTTGCTTTCATTTTTGCCTTTTATCTGGGTAGTAACAGATTGGAGCTGGAGCAGTTCTCAGATTACATTGGCTTACCAATTAATATATTTTTATGTTTTATTATGCCTGTTGCTCTTCTTGCAGTGGGTAAAATCCGAAAGGTAGTATAAGAATTCTTTCTGCTAAGCAGCCACAGCCTGTACCATTTTTGACTAACAATAGGCATTTCTTTGTGATATAATGGTATGACAAAAGAAAGAAGACCCAGTGGAAGGCAGGTGAACCGTTATCTATACAGCTCTTTACCGGCAATGGCGTCCGGATACCTTTCAGGATGTAGTGGGGCAGAACACAATTGTCCGCACTCTCAAAAATCAGCTTGCCAGCGGTCATATTGCACATGCATATTTGTTCTGCGGCTCCCGTGGAACAGGGAAGACCAGTACCGCCAAGATATTTGCACGGGCTATCAATTGCACGTCGCCAACAGAGCATGGCCCATGCGGGGAATGTCAGACTTGCATCAGTTTATCTTCGGAAAGCAATATGGATATAGTGGAGATTGATGCGGCATCCAATAACGGAGTTGATGAGATACGGGATCTGCGGGACAAGGTTCGTTTTCCGCCTGCTATCGGGAGATATAAGGTATATATCATAGACGAGGTCCATATGCTGTCCATCGGTGCTTTTAATGCTTTGCTGAAAACATTGGAGGAACCCCCTCCCCATGTCGTCTTTGTTTTGGCTACAACTGAGCCTCACAAGCTGCCCGCTACCATTTTGTCCCGATGTCAGCGCTTTGATTTCAGGAGAATTCCGCAAAAAGTGCTGACAGCAAGGATGAAGGCTATTTGTGATAAAATGAATGTAACCATAGATGAAGAAAGTTTACATACCATAGCCCGTTGGGCAGAAGGCGGAATGCGGGATGCTCTCAGTCTTCTGGATCAGTGTATGAGCTTTTGCGGCGGCCATATCACCAATGATGACGTTCTCAATATCCTTGGGACAGCAGATCAGGATTTTTTATTCCAGGTAGCAGAAGACATATTGACCGGCAATCTTCAGGGCTTGCTGCATAATATTGGCCGTCTTTCAGACGACGGCAAGGATTTCAATGCCTTTCTGCGGGATCTGCTGCATTATATAAGAAACCTCTTGATTGTTAAGTCCTGCAGCAATCCGGAAAGTCTTCTGGACGTAGCTGAGTCTACTCTAAAACAGCTGAAGAATCAGGCTGAAAAGGCCGGTGAGGGCAGGCTGATTCGCACTATAGAACTTTTATCTCCCCTGGAATCCGAGATGAGATACAGTACTCAGCCCCGGGTTTTGTTGGAACTGGCAGCCGTCAAGCTGTGCCGGCCTGAGCAGGAAGCATCATTGGAGGCGCTTCTGGACCGGGTGGAATACCTGGAAAAGAAATTAGGCAGCGGCGGGATGGCTGCTTCCGATGCAATGATTGCACCGGTAACCCCCGGCATCCTACATGATGATGCCAGGGAGGAGAATAAACCTGTTAAGCAGAAAAAAAGAGCTGAACAACAAAAGGCTGTCAAACAGGGAACAGAAATGGATATGTATAGCGAAAAGTCAGATTCTTACCTGGAGAAATCCGATTCAGGTTTGAAAGAAGCGGAACGAAAGCCTGTTGGAACAGAGCCTTCGGAAAGCCGACAAGGGGCAGTCGGGGCAGCGGCAACTGCGACAAAAGCCGGGGATGCTCAGACGGGCCCGGATCCGGCATCAAAATGGCCTCAAATTATGGATGGTATAGAGCAGGAAAGGCCGTCCATTCACGCTACCCTGATGGATGCAAAGCCCCGCATGGGTAAAAACGGTGTGTTTAAACTGATTTTTCCGCCGTCTATGGGATTTCATGTTTTGTTGATTGAGCAGGAAAACAACCGTACCTTTATTGAGGATATGATAAAAAAAACATCCGGACAGCAAGTCAGACTTGAATGTATGCTGGAGGATGAGATAGAGGAGCAGACAGCCGACGAGGATTATATAGTTGAAAAGGCCAGAGAAGCATTTGGCAGTTTGGTTGAAGTTGTGGATGAGGATTAATCGAAAACTCGTTTTACAGGGTTGAACTAATCATGAATATGGTATAATGAAAACACATTGGGTGGAATCTTATTCGAGGAGGAAGTAAATATGGCAAGAGGCGGATTTCCCGGTGGAATGGGGAACATTAACAATTTGATGAAGCAAGCCAAAAAGATGCAGGAACAAATGGTAAAAATGCAGCAGGAGCTGGAGGAAAAAACAGTGGAAGCCTCTGTTGGCGGCGGTGTTGTTTCTGTTATTGCCAATGGCAGGAAGGAAATTATGGAAATCACCATTAAACCTGAAGTAGTGGACCCCGATGATATTGAAATGCTGCAGGATTTAATATTGGCTGCAGTAAATGAAGCAATCCGCAAGGCGGACGAAATGGTACAGGGTGAGATGAGCAAATTAACCGGCGGAATGGGTATGCCTCCGGGACTATTCTAATCCCGGGCTCATTGTAGAACAACGAAGGAAAGCGGTGGGGAGCCCCCATGAATTATTATATTGAATCAATTGCCCGTTTAATTAATGAATTGTCCAGGCTTCCGGGGATCGGTGGGAAAACCGCCCAGCGCCTGGCTTTTCATATCATTGATTTGCCAAAGGACAGAGTGATGGATTTAACCAAGGCTATTATAAAGGCCAGAGAAGGAATCCGCTACTGTTCAGTCTGCTGTAATCTTACCGATCGGGATCCCTGTGTTGTATGCAGCAGCCACAACCGAGATCAGTCCCTCATTTGTGTGGTAAAGGATCCGCGTGACGTTGTTGCCATGGAAAAACTGCAGGATTATAAAGGCGTGTATCATGTCCTCCACGGAAGCATTTCCCCCATGGAAGGAATCGGGCCGGATGATATCCGGATCAAGGAGTTGGTCCAACGGGTGAACAGCGATCAGGTTAAAGAAGTGATCATGGCTACCAATCCGGACGTGGAAGGGGAAGCCACTGCCGTCTATATTTCAAGGCTGTTAAAACCTATGGGGATTAAAGTAACCCGGATTGCCCACGGCATACCGGTGGGCGGCGACCTGGAGTATGCCGATCAGGTAACATTATCCAAAGCCCTGGAAGGCCGCAGGGAGATGTAGAAACCAACTCTTGTCAAACCCAAATAAAGTTCTCTCAATAAATAAAGTTCTGTCATATTAAGCATTAGTGGAATATTATGAAGCAGAGGGAGAAGAAAACTTGGATAAAAAAACCTGGGCAAGCATATTTGTCCTAGTAGCAATTGAGCAGATCATAAAAATAATAATTTATAATAACTTTTTTGAAAGACAATTTCCCATACTGCCTCCTATTCTATACTTTAAGCCCATGTTCAACAGGCATTATTCCTGGTTTAATTCGATGTTTCAGTTGGGTGTAAGCAAAAGGGTGCACATCGCTTTAGGGTTAATTATGGTTATTCTGATATATTTATTTTACAGGTACTTAAATGATCAGGTAGGGACCAATAAACTAATCAATGTCATGTTTGTCTTTTTGTTTTCCGGTGCAATTTGTTCTCTGGTTGACAAGATATTTTGGGACGGGAGCCTGGACTATATATTGGTAAAGGGATTTTTCACCTTTGACTTGAAAGATGTATATTTAAATATTTTCAACGGGTTACTG
Source organism: Clostridiales bacterium (assembly GCA_012838915.1). Taxonomy (GTDB): domain Bacteria; phylum Bacillota; class Clostridia; order Caldicoprobacterales; family DTU083; genus DTU083. The sequence goes on along the minus strand of DUOI01000145.1, from coordinate 28,773 downwards.
ATACTTTCACTGATTTTACATAACAAAGCCCTAAAGCAATTGGAAGATAAAGAAATATTAAAGAATTTTATAAGATATATTTTAAGGAAATCATAAGCTTTAAATGTATTAAAAGAAAATTAAACCGTACAAGTAGAATTAAAGTAATTAACAATCAGAGGTTTTTATGGATAAAAAATATACAGAAATAAATTCCGGCTTTATCGACAAATGGGTAGAGAAGGGCTGGGAATGGGGGCAACCTATTAGTCATGAGGTTTTTGAAAAGGCAAAGAATAATGATTGGTACGTGCTGTTAACACCTACAAAGCCTGTGCCTAAAAATTGGTTTTGCGAGATGAAGAATGCTGAAATACTAGGCCTGGCATCTGGCGGAGGCCAGCAAATACCTATATTTGCAGCATTGGGCGCAAAATGTACGGTACTGGATTATTCAGAAAAGCAATTGCTTAAAGAAAAAGAGGTTGCGGAAAGAGAAAGCTATGAGATTAAACTGGTGAAGGCAGATATGACAAACCCCTTGCCTCTTGAAGATGAATCCTTCGACTTGATTTTTCATCCGGTTTCCAATTGCTATATCGAGGAAGTTTTCCCCGTTTGGAAAGAATGTTACAGGGTGTTGAAAAAAGGGGGAATTCTTTTGGCAGGATTTAATAACGGCATTAATTATGCTTTTGATGATGAAGAAAAAATGGTAATCCGCAAGCTGCCGTTTAATCCATTGAAGGATGAACAATTGTACGAGGACTCAATAAAAAATGACTGGGGCATTCAGTTTTCACATACCATCGAAGAACAAATCGGGGGGCAATTACAGGCAGGCTTTATCCTTACAGATATATATCAGGATACAAATGGTACAGGCAGACTTCATGAATTCAATGTGCCCACTTTTTATGCAACAAGGGCAATTAAATAGTGAACCGGCTCATTTATCCTTTTAATGTCGAACATCAGTAGAAAAGTGCATAATAAATAAATATGAGTCAATATGGGGGATAAGAATGGAGCAACCTGAAATCATCATAAATACAGCTATGTCAAAGGAAGATTACAGGAAGTTTTTATACATTGCAACCTTCAGAAGAAATAAAGTTGTAATTCCTTTTCTGGGCTTAATTTCCTTGATCGGAAGCATAGCAGTAAGTTTGGACGGCGGCAGTCTTAATTTTACAAAGCTCATTATATGCTGGGTCTTATTGTCTGCACTGGCCATAATTATTGTCATATTAAGAGTTGAAATAAGAAATTCGCAACGAGTAAAGTCTGATAAAACAGGTACCTTTAACAGCATTAATACCTTGAAATTTTTTGATGACAGAATTGTTATTGAGAATAAGGAATTTAAGTCAACAGGCGAGTTAAAGTACAATCAGTTTTTTGCCCTGATGGAGAGTAAGGACTATTTTATCTTTTACCTGACAGTTAACCAGGCGTCATTGGTTAGGAAAAGAGATGTAGATAATATTAATGTCTTCAGGGAGTTTATCGTTGAGAAATTTGGAAGCAAATACAGAAGAATATAATTAACAGAAGTTTATTTGCATTCTGAGAGGAGTTTATTTTTGTTTTCACAACAGTCTTTAAGGGAATAAGGAATTAAAATTCTTGTTCCCTTTTTTCAGCTGCACTGAAGCTGAAAGCAATAGGGGGGACCGGAATATGCAGATTAAGGCGGTGAACAAAGCATATTTCAACTCTCGAATTACCGGCATCGATGTGCAAAAGAATGAAAAATGGCTGGGTTACCTTATCGGGCCGTCAGGTGCACTGCTGCTCAACGCTGTGCTGGCATCCTACCTGAATGTTTATTATACTGATGTGCTAAAGTTAACCCGCATATGGAACGGCGCTTTTTTGGCTGTATTTCCAATTATCAGCAAGATTATCGATGCCGTTACCAATGTTATTATGGGCCAGATTATTGAACGCACCCGTTCAAAGCAGGGCAAGGCCAGGCCCTGGCTGCTGATCAGTGCACCGCTGACGGTTGTAACCGGCATTCTGCTGTTCACAGTACCGGGAAGCAGTAAGACAGTACAGGTTATCTGGGTAGTAGTGAGTTACAACCTGTTCTATTCCTTCGCTTATACTATTTATAACATGAGTCATACTCTGATGGTCCCTTTGTCTACGAGGAACACTACACAGCGAGGCGTATTGTCTGTTTTCAACAATATAGCTGCTATTACGGTCACCGGCGTTATTGTGGCTTTAATTTTTCCTATGCTGGTGCTGCCGGCCCTGGGAGTAGATCCAAACAAGTGGATTACTGCAATGTCAGTTATATCTATTCTGGCCTTTCCACTGACATTGATAGAATATTATTTTACCAAGGAGCGGGTAACGGAAGAGACTGCAGGCAGAGAGCAGCGTGCCGTGCCCATAAAAAAACAGCTTAAGGCAGTGCTTACTGATAAATACTGGATTGTTATTATCCTCTACTATTTAATACACACATTGGGAACCAACCTGAAAAATATATCACTTGTTTACTATTGTAACTATGTATTGGGCAGTTATAACGACGGCATCACCCAGACCAGGATTAATGTCATTGGCGGATTTCCCATGGGCATCGGCATTTTCATTGTATGGCCGCTGGCAAAAAGATTTGGCAAGCGAAATGTGACCATGGCAGGTTATGTTCTCTATGCCATCGGCGGGATTATATGTTTACTCAATCCCCGCAATATGACAGCGGTGCTTATAGGCCAGTTCATTAAAAGCATGGGAGCTTTGCCCAAAGCTTATATATTTCCGGCCCTTTTTGCCGATGTACTGGACCATATGGAATGGAAGGCGGGTTTCCGGGTTGACGGCCTGTCAGCTTCTGTCCAGACTATTATTGTTACTATAGGTTACGGCCTTTCCAGCGGTCTGTTCAACATATTGCTGGCCAGGTCCGGATATGCGGCTCCGGCATTGATAAACGGCAAAACCGTGGCTGCAGCACAGAATCCTGCCACCCGGAATGCCATTATTTTTAGTTACCTGGGCTTGGAAGTTATTACGGCAATTATTCTTATAATACTTTTAACATTCCTGACTGTTGAAAAGGTGATTGATAAAGAACAGGCAGAAATTAAGGCCAGGCTGGAAGTAAGCCGTTAAAAGGCAGATCCGGATACATCCCCGGCATTTTGAGTTTAAGGGCTTAAAACGGGTGGGTGTGATAATGAGTTCTATTTAACTTTAATAATCCTTCCCTTTGTCATTTCTGCAAGAATTTTGGGTGTGAGTTTAAAAACAGCATTAGGAGTTCCTGCTGCCGCCCATATTTCTTCATACTGCATTAAGTCTTCATCGATAAATGTGGTTAACGGTTTTGTGTGCCCTACGGGCGGGACGCCGCCTATTGAAAAACCCGTATGTTCCAAAACAAATTCTGCATCTGCTTTTTTCAATTTTTCGCCTGTGTATTCCTTGATTGTTTTTTCATTAACCCGGTTAGCGCCGCTTGTAATAATTAATATGGGTTTTTGAGAAGTTCTGCCCTTAAATATTAATGATTTTGCAATCTGGCCGACCGTACAGCCTATGGCATCTGCTGCCTCCTGTGCAGTGCGGGTGGATTCTGAAAACTCCACTACATTGAGTTTACAGCCGAATTCATTAAGGACAGCCTGTACTTTTGCCGCACTTTTCTTCAGATTAGATGACATAATTATTACACCGCCCCGTAAATAGTTTCCTTTCGTATCAGAGTATTATGTGTAATTTCAGCATATCCCAAAAGTTGATCTATGCTGCAGAACCTGAGATAAGGCTGTCAATTCAATGGTGATAACCACAATAACAACCACAATATTCAGTATACCAGCACAGGCAAGGGAAGTGCAACCGATGTTATTATTAGTGCCTGTTTTTTAATTAAGTATTGACTAAGTTAAAAAATATGTATATTCTGATTAAGTACTAGCTTAATTGGATCAATGGAGGGTAATCATGGATACAATAAAGATTCTAAGGGCTATGGGAGATGAGATGAGATTTGAAATTCTTACATTGCTCCTGAAACATAATTATTGCGTAAGGGCATTGTCAAAAAAGCTTGGAATATCTGAGTCGGCAACATCGCAGCATATTAAGGTTCTAAAGAAGGCAGGTCTGCTTACAGGAGTAAAAAAAGGCTATTTTATGCATTATGATGTGAATCGGGATACCCTGCATGAGCTTTCAGCTGAAATAAAAGAACTTTCTTCTGTGATGAAAGGTGAGTAAATACTATGGAAATTATCAGTGTAACAAATCTTATAAAGAAATACGGTGAATTTCAGGCAGTCAATGGAATCAATTTCAGCGTTGAACAGGGTGAAGTTTTTGGATTCCTGGGTCCCAACGGGGCAGGGAAAACTTCTACCATCAATATGATGGTTGGGTTATCCAGGCCTTCCGGCGGCCGTATTATGATTGACGGAATTGATGCGATAAAGGACATTAAGAAAGTTCAAAGAATGATAGGGGTTGTTCCTGATGAAAACAATTTATACTATGAAATGGATGGCTTCGGCAACCTTTGCTTTTGTGCCTCGTTATACGGGATGCACAAAGCAGAACGGGAAAAAAGAGCCGGGGAACTGCTGGAACAGTTTAATCTGACTGAAGCAGGCAAGCGCCCTTTCAAAGCATATTCCAAGGGAATGAAACGAAAGCTTACAATAGCCGCCGGCATCATACATAATCCCAAGATACTTTTTTTGGATGAGCCTACAACGGGCATAGATGTTGAAAGTGCAAGGCAGATAAGGGAGCTAATACTGGACTTGAAAAATCAGGGCAAAACCATTTTTATTACCACCCACTATATTGAAGAGGCTGAACGAATCTGTGACAGGATTGCCTTTATTGTAAACGGCAGGATTGTGAAGATGGGTACGGTAACTGAACTGATGGAGAATCTGGAAGGTGAGCATAAAATTAAGCTGCGTTCTGACTGCAGCATGAAAGACATGAAGGGAGAACTGGAAAACAGTTTCACAGATTGCAGGGTAGAAATCCCGGATGATAATTCCTGCCTGATAGTATCCAAAGAACGCATAGCCTTATCTCCCCTCCTTCAGCTATTGGACAGCCGGGGAATATCCGTATACGAAGCAAAGGAAGTCAAGCCCTCATTGGAGGATGTATTTGTTAAAATAACAGGCATTGAAGCCTCAAAGCTTAAAAATGAAAAGGGAAAGGCGGGGAAATAGTATGAAAACCATAATTGCATTCTGGAACATCCTGAGAAAAGATATTGAAAACTATTATTTAAAACCGCCCAATATTAGCTGGGGTATGATATTTCCGCTTTCCTGGACCCTGATGCAGCTTATCCGTTCACCGGGCAATACGGGAATTTCAGAATTGCTGCCGGGTTTGATGGCGGTAAGCGTATTGTTTGGAACCACTTCAATGCTGGCTGTTACAATCACGTTTGAAAGAAAAGGCCGTTCATTTGACAGATTACTGCTGGCACCAATAAGTATCAATACTTTGGTATTTGCCAAAATTCTGGGGGCGGTTTTATTTGGAATACTAAATGCATTTGTACCTGTTTTCTTTGCAGCCTTCTTTATAGATTTAAGCGGAATAGACTGGAGCATAACGGTCATAGCTGTTATTCTGACAGCAGTAACTTCTGCTTTGCTGGGCCTGCTGATTGCAGTTTCAGCCAGAGAAGTATTTGAAGCCCAGACCTTTTCAAACTTTTTCAGATTCCCGATGCTGTTTTTATGCGGTCTCTTTATACCGGTTGATAAGCTGCCGGCCGTTTTAAGGCCAATATCATTCTGCCTGCCTCTGACCTATGGAACGGATATACTGAACAGCATGTTTACAGGTAATTTCATGTTTAATACCATATTTAATATTTTCGTAATGCTCATTTTTGCTGCTTTATTGTTCTACTTGTGCCAGAGAAATATAAAGAGAAAATGGATTCTTTAGCTCATTTATTGGGTCGTCTATAAAGAGTTAAATTGTATTTAGTAACATAACCTTACAGCAAGTGTGGAGTATAGTATCATTTGCTTTAAGGTTATTTTTTACTTATGAATAATTGGCATTTGACAATAACATAATATGAATGTACAATGTAAATGGCAAATGCCAATTATAAAAGGAGGTGTATTAATGAAAATAGCAATTTCTTCGATGGGTAAAGACTTAAACAGTATGCTGGATGTAAGATTTGGAAGGTGCAGCTATTTTATAATCTATGACACAGAAAGAGGGCTGGAGAAGGTAATTGAGAACAGGGCTCAGGTGTCAGCAGCCGGAGCAGGAACGGCAGCAGCCCAGGAAATTCTCAATGAAGATGTGGATGCCGTCATTACCGGGAATATGGGTCCCAATGCCTTTATGCTTTTCAAAAACTCCGGTATCAAGGTATATCGGTCGGGAAGTATTGAGGTAGAAAAGGCTGTACAACTATTGGAAGAGGGAAAGTTGGATGAGTTAACCGAGGCCGGACCTGCCCGTTCAGGAATGGGCATGGGAACAGGCAGGGGGTTCAGGGGAGGAAGGTAACTTGAACTTAGCCATATTGAGCGGCAAGGGGGGCACCGGAAAAACCACCGTATCAGTTAACCTTGCTCTTGTTACAGGGGCCGGCTACATCGATTGTGATGTGGAAGAGCCCAATGGTTTCATTTTCTTAAATCCCTCCCAAATAAAAAGTGAAGAGGTTAAGGTGGATTATCCGGTTATAGACAGCAGCAGATGTACCCTGTGCGGGGAATGTGCCAGGGTCTGCCAGTTTAATGCCCTGGTAAAAACAAAAAAGGACGTAACCCTCTTTGAGAAGCTCTGTCACAGCTGCCATGCCTGCGGGATAGTCTGCAGGCAGGGGGCTGTAACCTTCGAAAAAAGAGTAACAGGGATAATTGAGGAAGGTCAATCCGGGAATATAAGCTGCAAAAGGGGAATCTTGAATGTGGGGGAACCCATGGCAGTACCTGTCATCAAGCAATTGCTGGGAAACCTTCCTCCAGGGGTAAACCTTTTAGATTGTCCCCCCGGAACCTCCTGCAATGTGTTAACCGCCCTGCAATATGCGGATGGTGCAATTCTGGTAACAGAACCTTCTTCCCTGGGGCTTCACGATTTAAAAATGGCAGTGGAACTGGTAAGATATTTCGGTCTCCCCTTTGGAGTTATTATCAATAAATATAATGAAGGCGGCAGCAGGATTCAAAGGTACTGCGAAGGGGAAAATATAAGAATTTTGGGAATCGTACCCTGCCAAAGGGAAGCTGCAGAGCTGTATTCTTCCGGGAAAATGATTATTGAACTGCCTGAATACAGGGAAGTATTTGAGGGAATTGCAGAAGGGCTCAGGGAGGTGTTTCCTTGGAACTGACAGTAATAAGCGGAAAAGGCGGTACCGGTAAAACCACAATAGCCCTGGCCCTGTCTGAGCTTGCTGAAGAGGCGGTAAAAGCGGACTGCGATGTGGATGCACCCAATTTGTATCTTTTTTACGGCGGAAAAGATATAGAAAAGGAGCCCTTTTTCGGTGAGAAGACAGCGGTTGTTGATAGAAGGCTGTGCACGAACTGCGGCGAATGTGAAAGGGTGTGCAGGTTTGATGCAATTAAGGGCGGTACAGTTAATGCATTTAAATGTGAGGGCTGCGGTGCCTGCACCCTGGTCTGCCCCCGGGAAGCCGTCAGCCTGAAGGAAGTAAAAACCGCTGATGTTTTTATCACTCAAACCAGCAAAAAAGGCATTATTTCAAGGGCCCGGATGGAAATAGGCAGCGAGGGTTCAGGAATACTTATAACCAGGCTCCGAAAAAATGCGAAGAGGTATGCGGATGAAAACACTCTCATAATTTCAGACGGCTCTCCGGGAATAGGCTGCCCGGTAATATCCTCAATTACCGGCAGCGATGCGGTATTGATTGTAACAGAACCTACCCAGTCCGGGCTGGAGGATTTAAAAAGAGTGATGGAATTATGCAGGCATTTTGGAGTTCTCACCTTTGTCTGCATCAATAAGTATGATATTAACGAAAACAAGGCAGTGGAAATTGAAAATTACTGCAGAGAGAATGACTTCTGCCTGGCAGGCAGGATACCCTATGACGACTTGGTTATGAAGTCAATAAATGAACTTAAGCCCATTGTCCATTATGAGAACAGCAAGGCAAACCATGCCATAAGACAGATGTGGAATAACATCAGCAAATCTATAAAACTATAAAAGCAGTAATTAAAAGGAGCGGTATATCAATGAAAATAGCAGTTGCAAGCGAAGGAAAACAGGTAAGCCCGCATTTCGGGCATTGTGAAGGCTTTACATTTTATGAAGTTGGGGAAGATAAGATAGTAAACAAAAGCTTCACACAAAACCCGGGCCACAGGCCGGGATTTCTGCCTGAATTTTTGAAAGAAGCAGGAACGGATGTTATAATCTCAGGCGGCATGGGCGCATCAGCCCAGCAGTTGTTTGCTGAAAGCAATATTAAGGTGGTTGTGGGGGCTGAGGGCAATTGCGACGATGTTGTTAAGCAATATTTAAATGATGAGCTAAAATCAACAGGTAGTATATGCAGTGATCATCAGCACAAAGATGCCTGCCATGAATAAAGATAAGTGCCCCTGCATCTATATTTCCAGTCTTATAAAAGTAATGATATAATATAAATTGAAAGATTATCCGGCGACTTTGTATAAGGTGCAGGGAGGTAATTTAATGGCAAGGCCTGTAAAATGCAGAAGGGTTGAGTTCTTTCCTGAAGATAATTATTTCATACCATTAGGCAAAAGAAAGTGCGAGGTTGAAGAAACCACCCTCAAGGTTGAAGAATTGGAAGCCATGAGGTTAAAGGATATTGAAGGGCTGAACCAACAGGAATGTGCTGAGAGAATGCAGGTCTCAAGGCAGACTTTTCAAAATATCATAGACAGCGCAAGAAATAAGGTTGCCCTGGCACTGACCCAGGGCAATGCAATACACATAAGAGGGGGCAATTATACTTTAGGCTCATGTAAGTTTAAGTGTTTGGACTGCGGAGAAGAATATAGTACGAATTACGATAAGGACAGATATATATGTCCTTCCTGTGGTTCAAAAAGAACAATTTGTGAGAAAAAGAACAGGTCATGCCACAGACGGCGCGGGAAATAGATTATAAGTGTATATTACTTATATCCAAATCCAGCGGAATTCATTTATTTTACAAATGCTTTATATGAAGTAAATAAAATATTAAAGAAACATAGGGAAGAGGCAAATGATTGCCTTGGAACTATGCTTTTTTATTTTAAAAATGATATTGACTTACACTAATGCATGTTATATATTATATTTAACAAAATAGAATGCAACGAAACATTTGAAATTTAACACAATGAGGTGTAAGATGAAGCTGGGTGAAATTGCCGTTATCAGAACCGGCCTGATTCTGACGAGAAAAAAGGCAACTATAGAATATGAAATACAAAAGATATATAAATTAATAACTTTAAAAAACATAGAAGATGACGGGGAATTTAATAAAGGGCCCTTTGAAACCTTTGAAAGCAATGATGCATTAAGTAAAGAGTATTTTACGAAAGACGGTGATATTCTTATAAAATTAAGCACTCCGTTTACAACGATATGCATTGATGAAAAAACAGCCGGCTTGCTGGTTCCTTCGTATTTTTCTATAATAAGGCTTCAAACGCCGGATTACATTCCGGAGTATATCACATGGTATCTGAATTCTGATAAAGTAAAGAGAGAACTTATCAAAAAGCAAACGGGTACAAGCATATCGAGCACAAATAATACCATTCTCTCTTCAATAAACATAAAAGAAATTCCGGTCGAAGACCAAAAAAGAATTGCAAGAATCCGGGATCTATACTTAAAGGAAAAAAGCCTGTTAAAAAGGTTAATCAGAGAAAAAGAAATGCTTTATAAGGGCATAACGGATAAATTAATCAACATGAATGGAGAGGATTAAGCATCATGGGAAAAAATACAACACAAACGCAGATTAATCAGGTATTATGGGAAGCAGCGGATACTTTCAGGGGTAAAATTGACTCAAGCATTTATAAGGATTATATCCTTGTAATGCTCTTTATCAAGTATTTAAGTGATACATATAAAGAAAGGCTGGAAGAGTATACAAAAAGATATAATGGAAATGAAATAAGAATCCAAAGGGCTATGTCAAGGGAAAGATTCATTGTCAGTGAAAAGGCTACTTTTGATTATCTTTACAGCAAAAGAAATGCGCCGGAGGTAGGAGCAGAAATCAACAAGGCATTGGAAAAGCTGGAAGAAGATAACCCGGGCAAATTGAGAAATGTATTCAGGAATATAGATTTTAACAGTGAAGCTGTATTAGGTCAGACAAGAGACAGAAATGCAATGCTCAGAACTTTGCTTGAGGATTTTGCTAAACTGGACTTAAGGCCTTCTCAAATTAATGGTGAAGATATTATTGGAAATTCCTATCAGTTCATGATTGAAAGGTTTGCCTCAGATGCAGGAAAAAAAGGCGGGGAATTTTTCACACCGTCAATGGTATCTGAACTTCTTGCGAGGCTGGTGAAGCCAAAAGAAAACGATAGAATCTACGACCCGACCTGCGGCTCCGGCTCACTGCTTATCAGAGTAGCAAATCAAGCTCCTGGTAGGAAAGTGGCAATATATGGACAGGAGAGAAACGGACAAACCCATTCCCTATGTATGATGAATATGTTTTTGCATGGCATAGACGATGCCAAAATTGAGTGGGGGGATACTTTATCCAATCCCTTACATATAGAGAACGGTAATTTGATGAAGTTCCAGGTAATAGTAGCTAATCCTCCCTTTTCATTGGACAAGTGGGCTATGGGGTTTGCCGGAGACAACGATGAAAAATTCAAAATGGAGGCCAGCCTGGATCCTTATGGAAGATTTGAATGGGGAGTACCTCCGGCCTCCAAAGGGGATTATGCCTTTGTACAGCATATGTTATATTCCTTGGCTGAAGACGGAAGAATGGCGGTAATACTTCCTCACGGCGTATTGTTCAGAGGAGCCGGTGAAGGGAGAATCAGAAAGCAGATAATAGATTTGAACTTACTTGATGCTGTAATAGGCCTCCCGGAGGCTCTGTTTTATGGTACAGGCATTCCGGCATGCATTATGGTATTTAAGAAGAATAGAAGCAGAAGGGATGTATTATTCATAGATGCTTCAGGAGAAGAGAACTATGAAAAGGACAAAAATCAAAACAAACTTAGGGAACAGGATATCCAAAAGATAGTTAGAACCTATGAAAACTATGAAACGGTGGATAAATATGCTTATGTGGCTTCATACGATGAAATAAAGGAAAATGACTACAACCTGAACATCCCCAGATATGTGGATAACTTTGAAGAAGAAGAGCCGGTGGACATGGAAGAGGTTGCTAGGAATATTGATAGTATTAAAGATGAATTAAAAGAAGTTGAAGATCAGATGGCAAAGTATTTAAAGGAACTGGGATTATAAATAACTTTTACAGGGAGTGGGTTTATTGAAGGCTGAAATAAAAGAAAGAATTGAATTGATAAATAGAGGAGAAGTACCTGAAGGGTATAAGAAGGCAAAGGCGGGGATTATTCCTGTGGATTGGGAAGCGAAGAGACTAGGCGAAATATCTGAATTTAAGCAGGGATACCAAATACCCAGCAATAAACAGTTGAAGACACCAAATGATGGATATGTTAGATATTTGTATATAAGTGATTTCATTTCAGATTCCAATATAACATATGTAAAAAAAGGTGAAGAGCATTATATTATTCAAGAAAGCGATATATGTGTAGCCAATACAGGTAATTCAGGTGGTAGAGCGTTTAGAGGGAAAAATGGTATTCTTAGTAATAATATGTTCAAAATATTCATCTCGACTGATGAAGTCTATAATGATTTTTATTGGTTTTTTCTTAATAGTTGGCTTTATTGGAAACAGTTATTATCCTTATTTAATTCCGGGGGACAGCCTCATGTAGGGCATAAAAATATGAGCAGAATTATGATGAAATTACCTCCCCTTCCTGAACAACAAAAAATTGCCCAAATCCTTTCAACATGGGACAAAGCTATACAATTAAGAAAACAACTAATAGAAGAAAAGAAAGAACAGATAAAAGGATTAATGCAGTGGCTTTTAACAGGTGAAGTAAGATTACCCGGGTTTGACGGAGAGTGGGAAGTGGTTAAGTTAGGGGATATTGGTCAAACTTTTAATGGATTAAGCGGTAAAACAGCTAAAGAATTTGGTGAGGGCAAGCCATTTATTACATATAAAAACATTTTTAATAATTCTAAGGTAGATATTCAGGATGTAGAATATGTAAAGATTTCTGAAAACGAGAATCAAAACGCAGTACAGTATGGGGATGTATTTTTTACCACTTCATCTGAAACACCTGATGAAGTAGGTATGAGCTCAGTGTTGCTAGATACGGTGGGAGAGTTGTATTTAAATAGTTTTTGTTTTGGATATAGGCTGCATAATTTTGAAACCCTAATCCCGGAGTTTGCGAGATTCTTATTCAGGGGTGAAGCATTTAGAGATGAAATTTTCAAATTGTCTCAAGGTTCTACAAGGTTTAATTTATCAAAAAATGAAGTTATGAAGCTTAATATTACACTGCCCACCCTTCAAGAGCAAAAAGCTATCGCCCAAGTTCTCTCCACAGCGGACAAAGAAATCGAATTATTGGAGAAGGTACTGGAACAACTGAAACTCCAGAAAAAAGGCCTTATGCAGCTGCTGTTAACCGGCATCATCAGGGTAAAATGTTAGGGGGGTGAAACAGTGTCAGGAGCATATCTTATTGACGAAGAAAATATCAGCCAAAAACCTGCAATAGAAGTATTAAAAAACCTGGGTTATATACACATTCCCCCGGATGAAGCGGAAAGAATGAGAGGGAATCTGTATAATGTACTTCTTACTGATATTTTAAAGGAAAAACTTATTGACCTGAATGGATATGAATACAAAGGACAGACTTATAAATTCAGTGTAAAAAACATTGAACAAGCCATTAAAGACCTGGATGAACCTTTGACTGACGGGCTGGTTAGGACAAATGAAAAAATATATGATACCCTGATGCTTGGCAGAAGCTATGAAGAAAGCCTGCCTGATGGCTCCAGGAAGTCTTTTTCTTTAAGATATATTGACTGGGATAATGTATACAATAATGTCTTTCACGTAACAGAAGAGTTTACGGTGCAAAGGGAAGACGGGGAAGGCAATGTAAGGCCTGATATTGTACTGTTTGTAAACGGCATTCCCTTTGGAGTTATTGAATGCAAAAGGGCTTCCATACATGTCAGGCAGGGTATAGAGCAGATGATTCGGAACCAGGGGAAAAATTACGCTCCACATTTATTCAAATATAGTCAAATATTAATGGCTGCCAACAAGAATGAGACTAAATATGCAACCTGTTATACTCCCAGAAGGTTTTGGGCTGTATGGAAAGAAGAATATGAAGACTGGCTTCAGGCTAACTTAAGTAAAACTATATTTGACAGGCTGCCCACCAATCAGGATAAAAACATAATATCCCTGTTTCATCCTGAAAGGTTATTGGAAATAATAAGATACTTTGTATTATTCGATAAAAACGTGAAGAAAATAGCCAGATATCAGCAGTTCTTTGCAGTTAAGGAAATTGCCCGGGTGGTAGCTGAAAGGGATGAAAACGGAAACAGAAAATCAGGAGTAATTTGGCATACTCAGGGCAGCGGGAAATCCCTTACAATGGTAATGTTCTCCAAGTATATTTTATCAGAGCTTAGGGAATTCAACCCAAAGGTTATTGTAGTAACCGACAGGATAAATCTTGATAAACAGATTAATCAAACATTCAATCATACCAGGCTGAAAGCCAGCAGAGCTACATCCGGAAAGCATCTTGTTGATCTTATTAATGATAACAAGGCTGATATAGTAACCACCCTTGTACACAAATTTGACACTGCTGCAAAACGACAAAAACCGGTTTTATCCAAAGAGGTATTTGTTTTGGTGGATGAATCCCACCGCACTCAATATGGAGAGCTCCATATAAAAATGAAGCAGATATTTCCAAATGCCTGCTATTTGGGATTTACAGGCACTCCCCTTATGAAAAAGGAAAAAAACACAATGATAAAATTTGGTGAGCTTATTCACGCCTATACCATAGCAGATGGAGTCAAAGACAAAACGATAGTTCCTCTTTTGTATGAAGGAAAGATGGTTGAGCAGTCTGTTAACAGGAAAGCCATCGATAAAAGGCTTGAAATGATAACAAAGGACTTGAATAAAAAGCAAAAAGAAGAAGTTATGAAAAAATGGAGTCAATTTGAAAGAATAGCATCATCAGATCAAAGGCTTGCTTTTATAGCCTATGATATTAACAGACATTTCGTGGAGAATTACAAAACCGAAGGTTCGCAGTTTAAAGCGATGCTGGCCACCAACAGCAAAAGGGAAGCAATAAGGTATTTAAAACATTTTGAAGAAGCAGGAGACTTAAATGCAGCTGTTGTCATATCTCCACCGGACCAAAGAGAGGGTTTTGATGAAGTGGATGAAGAATCCCGGGATATGGTAAGAAAATTCTGGGACAGGATGATGGAAAGGTACGGTGAAGAGGAAAGCTACGAAGAGGCAATAAAGGATGAGTTTGTTAACGGTGATGAATTGGATTTACTGATAGTCGTGGACAAGCTGTTAACCGGCTTTGATGCTCCCAGGGCTACCGTTATGTATATAGATAAACCGATGAAGGAGCACACCTTGCTGCAGGCAATAGCCAGGGTAAACAGGCTTTATGAAGGAAAAGACTACGGGCTGATTATAGATTACAGGGGACTACTTGAAAAATTGGACGAAGCCATGGAGATGTACTCGGGTGCAGGCCTTGAGAATTTTGATCCTAAAGATTTGAAGGGTGCATTGTATGATATTATCAGCATTGTGGGTTCACTGAGGCAGTATTATACTGATTTAATCAATTTATTTATTCCGGTACAAAACAAAGCGGATACAAGGGAATACGAAATACTGCTGGAAGATGAGGAATTGAGAAAGAAGTTCTACGAAACACTCAGCAATTTCGGCAGGCATCTGAAGCTGGCTCTTGAATCCGAAAGAGTTTACAATTCCCTGAGCCCGGAGGAAATAAACAAGTACAAGAGAGATTTCAGGTTTTATCAGGAATTGAGAAGAAGCGTAAAGATAATATATTCAGATACCATTGACCATAAGGAATATGAATCGAAAATGCAGAAGCTTATGGATAACTATATTGCAGCTGAAGATGTGATAAGAATAACCAACCCTGTGGATATACTGGATAAGAAGGGGTTTGAGGACGAGCTCGGTCGGCTGGGTTCGCCCAGGGCAAGGGCCGATGCCATCAGGACAAGGATGACAAGAAGTATAAACACAAGATGGGATGAAAATCCTCTGTACTATAAGAAGTTTTCAGAAAGAATTGAAGAAGCCCTGCAGGCATATAAGGATAAAAGAATCAGTGAAAAAGAATACTTTGACAGGATGAATGAAATTAAGGAAGATTATCAAAAAGGCGATTCGGGCATAGAGTATCCTGACAGTATTAAGAACCAGCCTGATGCACAGGCCTTTTATGGGGTAACTGCTGATGTGCTTAATGAGGAGACAGGTGCAGAATATCAGACGGAGAATAACATGAAAAAAATAAGCAGGGAGCAGTTGGCTGAGTTGTCCATACTCATTGAGGAGATTGTATCAAAATATACCAAGGTAGATTGGTATGAAAACACGGATGTTCATAACAGGATAGACCAGGAAGTTGAAGATTTACTGTTTGATTTTGCTGAAACCAATAACATACATATTGGTATTGATCTAATCGACAGGATACTGAAGGAAGTAAGAGCTGTAGCTCTGAAAAGATATTAACAGGTGATATGATGGCAAAACATACAGTAATCTATGGGGAAAAACAGATAACTTTTGAATTGAAAAGAAAAAATGTAAAAAACATTAATCTGCGTATAAGGCCGGATATGAGTATCTGGGTTTCAGCAAATAAAAATGTACCGTTAGAAGTTATCGAAGACTTTGTTAAACAAAAGGGCGCATGGATTTGCAAGAATCTAAAGTATTTCAAGGAATTTCAACCTAATAGAAAAATAAAAAGGGAATACGTAAGTGGTGAATCATTTAGGTATCTTGGCAGACAATACCGCCTGAAGGTGAGAAAAGCAGGAACAGAAACCGTTAAATATTTCAGGGGATTCATATATTTGTATGTTAAAGATCCGGATGATATAAAGGGGAAGGAAAAACTTTATAAGCAATGGTTAAATGAAAGGGCAGTTTTTCACTTTAATAAATCTTTGGACAGGATATATGAAACAGTCAGAAAATATAATATCCCGAAACCGGAGATAAAAATCAGGGAAATGAAGTCCAGATGGGGGTCCTGCCATAGGGATGCCGGGCTTATAGTATTAAACTCAGAGCTTATCAAAACACCAAAACATTGTATAGATTACGTTGTTCTTCATGAGCTGATACATTTCAAATTTAAATATCACGATAACGAATTCTATACATTCTTAACATCATTAATGCCTGACTGGAAAAAGTGGAAGAAAATATTGGATGAAGAAGTAATTAAAGGGTTATAAGTGAACAGATTTATTACCCTGACACACAATAATATTTTAGCGTCACTAAATGAATAGTACTAGCTTTAAGATGACTTTACATTGAGGTAATCATATGAAAATCAGAAGAAAAAGAATTACTATATTAATTGTTTTATTAGTAATGCTTGCTTTTGTCATCTGGCAAAACAACAGCATAACAATTACAAGTTTGGAATTTTATAACCCAGAAATCCAGGAAGAGTTCAATGAATTTACAATCGCCCATATATCAGATTTGCATAATAGAAGGTTTGGCAGCAAACAATCTATACTGCTCAATAAGCTGGCGTCCACCTCTCCGGATCTCATTGTCATTACAGGAGACCTGATAGACAGGCGAAATTACAGTTTGGATATTGCAATGGAGTTTATCGAAGGTGCCCTTGAAATAGCTCCGGTATATTATGTATCAGGAAACCATGAAGCCTGGTCAGGCAAGTTTGATTTAATCAGAGAAAACCTGGAACAAGCAGGTGTTTCTGTTCTGGATAATACAGAGAGCGAGCTCCCGTGCGGGGACAGCTCCATTCTCCTATTAGGCTTGAGCGATCCCGATTTTTTTACTTCTCATTATTTCGAAGGTACAAATACGTCTGCCATGGAAGATCAATTAAGAAAATGGTCTGATTATGATAGTTTTAAGATTCTCCTTTCTCATAGGCCGGAGCTGTTTGACCTCTATGCTGAAAACAAAATGGATTTAATCTTTGCCGGGCATGCCCATGGAGGACAATTTCGCATTCCCTTCATAGGAGGGGTCGTTGCTCCTGACCAGGGGCTGTTCCCTGAATACACAAGCGGCAGTCATACTAAGAATAATTCCACAATGTTTGTCAGCAGGGGCCTTGGAAACAGCATAATTCCGGTAAGAATATTTAACAGGCCGGAGATTGTAGTGGTGACTTTGAAGGCGGGAAAACCGCCGGAGTGAAGTTTACTGCTGTATTGACGCAAAAGGATATGCAGTTCAGACTATCGGTAATAAGTAAAGAGGAGATGATGCATGTGCATTCATCCCCTTCTTCCTGGCTATAGGTTTTAATATTCCGGTTGTTAAAAGTTATTCAAGATTCAATTTTCTATTCAATACACGGTTAACTACAACGAAATGTGCAGCTGCTAAGATTACTCCGCCGATAGCTATCGACCCTAAAAACAAATTTATATCCTTTGGAGTAGGGGCACCTGTACGGATCAGCGAGAAAAAGGAGGTATCTGCAAGAAGCAGCAGACATATTACATAAATTACTTGTTGAATAGAATATAATAGGCAGTACATGCCAAAGGAAGCCAGCAACCTATTTTTCCGGAATAACTGCCCCAGGCTCATGGCGTTATACATCATCATAATTCCTGATGTCAGCTGGGCAATAATTAGCAGGGGAAGCACAACAAACCCGGTTGTTCCGAAGGTATGTTTTATGGAATCCTTCATAAAGGTCAGTAATTCAATATGTCCTGATTCGAATAATATAAAGAAGGAACCAACTATAACAATTGCACTTAAAACACACCATATAATGGCTGTCAGCAATTTACTGGTAATATGCTGCCATGGCTTAACAGGCAGTGTAAACATCAGGTAGCCTTCGTCTCCTAGGAGGTTTTTATAAAACCTTTGTATAATTATTACCAATGTTACAACAAACACTGCTATGATAAGAAAGAAGTATGCACCTATGCTCAAGCTCCTTATAAAGATTTGTATACTGAAGTTTTCTGCTGCTTCCAATACCTCGAAAGGATTTAAAAAGCGGTTGAGAAGGGCAAAGATCAGCAGAACGGCATACAGGGGAACAAAAAGTCGGGCAGCAGATTTAATTTCATATTTCATTAGCCTTGCTAACATTTGAATACCTCCCTGAACAGTGAATCAACGGATTTTCCGGTTTCTTCACGAATTTCATCCACGGTTTTATGCAATAATATCTGCCCTTCTTTGAGAAAGATGATGTCATCCAGTACTTTCTCTATATCGGATATCAGGTGGGTAGAAATAATTACAGTTGCATTTTCATTGTAATTTCCAATAATGGTATCCAGAATATAATCTCTGGCCGCAGGATCAACACCGCCGATAGGTTCATCCAACAAATAAAGCTGTGCATCCCGGCTCATAACCAGAATCAATTGTACCTTTTCCTTTGTTCCCTTGGACATGGTCTTTAATCGGTCCCCTGCATGGATATTCAGCTTTTTCAGCATATCATAGGCTTTATCCTTATTGAAATCTGTATAGAAGTCATGGAAAAATGCGATAATGTCCGATACCTTCATCCAATCATTAAGATAGTTTCTCTCAGGCAGATAGGATACAATCTTCTTGCTTTCCACACCGGGACTGAAACCTGCAATTCTAATTTCACCCTTGGTTGGGGTTAACAAATCATTGCAGATTTTCATAAATGTACTCTTGCCGCTGGCATTGGGTCCCAACAGACCTACAATACGACCTCGGCCGATGCTGAGGGAGATATTATCAAGTGCCCTGACAGGGCCAAAGTATTTGGACAGATTTCTGCATTCCAACAAATTATTCATTTTATCAACTCCTCTGCTAAATCAGTAATAATGGACAGAATTTCACTGTATTCAAAGCCCAGCTCCCCCATCTTTTTCAAGAATTCATGCACCTGTTCCTGAGCCAATTTATTTCTGGTTTTACGAATCATTTCGACATCCTTCGTCACAAACCTACCGCTGGTACGATGGGAGTAGAGCAGTCCGTCTTCCTCCAGGCTGGCTAATGCCCTTTGCATGGTATTGGGGTTGACCGATGCTTCCTGAGCAAGATCCCGAACAGAGGGCATTCTGGCTCCGGGGGGATAGATACCGGAGCAAATGCGAAGCTCCAGCTGTTCAATCAACTGGGCATAGATGGGACGATCTGTTTTCAGTTCCCATGCCATTGCATCACTTCCTTGTACTATTGTATTAAGTAACTAATACAATAGTACAGAAATATTCTATATTTGTCAACACTTTTATTTATTTTTCTATAAGACAGGCCATTTTTCACTCCTTGTGTATAACGAGTTTACGGCAAGAATAATATGGTAATAATATAGATAATTTTCTTACAGCGGGAGTGAAAGAAATGAAAAATTATCTGCTGGCTTTCTTTGGTGGTAAAAAAACAGAGGAAGAACATACGGAAGACAAGCAGAAATTGGTGGATTCCGTTCATGCCGCACGGCAGGAATGGCAAGCTGCACAAACCTATTTTGAAAATGTAAGTGAACCGGAATTGGTTGATTATGCAATTTATAAATTGGAAACAGCCAGAAGAAAGTATATGTATCTGTTGAATCTGGCTAAGAAGGAAGGGCTGGAGAACAAACGGGTGCTCTTTGAAAATAAGGAAGCCGCCCAGTCATAAAGGGACAAATCCTGCATATGTATTAATAGGGATAGTTAAGATACACGCCAATCTGCTCTTAAATATAATATGAAGGTGTGGTTGGATGGGTTTGGACATTTCTCTTGATATTATACTTGCCTATGCCCTGGGCCTGGTACTCTTATATCTAATCGGATGGCTGCTGTTGGTGCCTTTGAAACTAATTTTGCGATTTTTTATAAATGCAATTTTGGGAGGCATTGCATTGTGGCTTCTTAATTTGGCCGGAGGACTGATAGGAGTTACAGTAGCTATTAATCCCGTTACTGCCCTTACAGTAGGGTTTTTGGGGATTCCCGGATTACTCTTGATTCTTCTGCTCCAGTTCATCATTCTTTAAAAAACTCTTCAAACAAAAAACCGGCTGTAAGCCGGCTCATTCTTTTTGGGATGAACCTTTATTCAAATCATGCAATTTCAAAATAGCGACCCAAGCTTAAGCCGATTGCATCCATCACATCCTCGTATACTGTGCAGCCTTCAGCATGGTGATGATTATCTTTCAGCAATTTCATGAAACCGGATTTTTCTTTGGGGACCATCAGCTCATACATGGCATCCAAGGTAATGGGTGTCTTTGTAACAGGATTCAAATTAGGGCAGTCAGATGAAATATTCAAAACGACATCCTGCATATTTTCATATACGGCGTTTACATCAATACGATAACCACAGAGTTTACATTCAAAGTTGTATTTACACATATCAGATACCTCCAAGTCAAAAGTACTGAAACCATAACGTTTTAGTGTAACCGTATTATACCACAACGAATTTCGATTGAAAACCCTTTATTCCAAAATAAAAAATAAATTTTTCGATAAATGAAGGACAAAATGTTATAACTTTCACATTATAATTGACAACAATCTAACCATTTTCTGAATGGTTTAGGATGGAAACACATAAAAATTTGTCAAAACACCGCAAAACACCAATATATAACAGTTATATAACAGTTGTTCCATGATAACAATTTGACGAACTACTGTTATATAACATGTTCATGTGTTAATATTATGACACTTCAAGATTTTATGATTCCGGTTGTTATTTTACTTACTTGAATTGCACATTGGTAAAGTGCTACAATATGAAAAAGAATGAAATTGTTTAAGGATGTGACAGCGTGACCGAAAAGAAAAGAATATTCAGCGGTATGCAGCCAACGGGGTTTCTTACTCTGGGCAATTATTTGGGTGCCATGAGGAATTGGGTTGCACTTCAGGACGAATATGATTGCATTTACAGTGTGGTAGATCTGCATTCTCTCACCGTCCGAAACGAAGCAAAGGATTTAAGGGAGAGAAGAATGTCGTTATTGGCCCAATATATCGCCTGTGGAATCAATCCGGAAAAAAATATCCTGTTTATGCAGTCCCATGTCAGCGCTCATGCTGAATTATGCTGGGTTCTCAGCTGCTTTACATATATGGGTGAGCTGAGCAGGATGACGCAGTTTAAGGAAAAGGCCTCCAAGCAAGAGGATAATATCAATGCCGGATTATTTACCTATCCGGTACTGATGGCTGCTGATATTCTGCTGTATCAGACTGATTTGGTTCCCGTGGGGGATGACCAGAAGCAGCATCTGGAAATCGCCAGGGATATTGCAGCCCGATTTAACGGGATTTACGGAGATGTATTCAAGGTGCCGGAGCCCTATATACCCAAGGTAGGGGCTCGGATAATGAGCCTGCAGGATCCAACCGGTAAAATGTCCAAATCCGATGAGAATAAAAATTCATATATTTCACTGTTGGATCCCCCTGAAACAATTGTACGAAAGTTCAAGCGGGCGGTAACCGATTCGGAGGCTGTTATACGCTTTGATGCGGAGAATAAGCCCGGCATCAGCAACCTTATGTCAATTTACTCCAGCGTTACAGGCAAAACCCTGGAGCAAATACAGAATGATTTTGAGGGCAGGGGCTATGGCGATTTTAAAATTGCAGTCGGGGAAGCGGTGGCGGAAACCTTAAGGCCGATTCAAGAGCGTTACCGCGAATTAATGGCCTCCAAGGATTATTTACTGGATGTCATGAGAAAAGGAGCAGAGAATGCCAGCCGAATTGCAGGACGAACACTTGCTAAGGTTTACAGAAAAACAGGTTTGGTCTGATTTCAGCTGTTTCTTCACCCCGCTTGATGGCTTCTGCTGATTTATCGATTATAAGGTTTGTTCTGTTCGGGCAATAATGTCGTCCTGGGTTTGACGGGAAAGCACATTGAAGAATGCACTATATCCGGCTACGCGGACAATCAGATCCCGATGCTTTTCGGGATGTATCTGGGCATCGATTAAAGTCTCGTGGGAGACGACATTGTATTGTACATGGTATCCATGAAGCACATCAAAGAAGGTGCGAATTAAGAGAATGAGCTTCTGTTTGTTTTCCTCTTTGGAAAGCAGGGCGGGGGAAACCTTTTGATTCAAAAGGACACCGCCGGTAATCTCATGGGTGGGCAGTTTGGAAACGCTCTTAAATACAGCTGTGGGGCCGTTGCGATCCATAGCGTGGCTGGGAGAGCAGCCCTCAGCCAATGGCTCACCTGCATGACGACCGTCCGGAGTGGCCAGAGTGCCCAAGCCCTGCCCTACGTTGGCAGAAATTGAGGAGGTACCTGCATATCGGATGCCGCCGATTGGTCCCCTGCCAAATCGGGTATTTGGATATTTTTTAACTTCGTCGATATATACATTATAAGCATCTACCACAAGTTGATCTACATAGTCGTCGTCATTGCCGTATTTGGGGGCATCTTCCACGAGCATTCGGCGAATGCGTTCCCCTTCTTCTCCGTCAAAATTGTTTTGCAGTGCATCCCAAAGCTGCCCCGGTGTCAGCTGCCGTTCTTCAAAGACCAGTTTCTTTATTGCAGCAAGAGAGTCGGCAAGATTGGCGATACCCACCTGCAGGCCGCTTATGAAGTCATAAACGGCACCGCCTTCTTTAAGAGTCAGACCCCGTCCGATGCAGTCTTCAACTAAAGCCGAGCATAGAACATCGGGTACATTCTCTTCCAGTACCATATCACATACGTTTTCAATGATAGCACTATGCCGGGTGAAATCCCGGATAATAACATCCCACGCGTGCTCTAATTCATCATAGCTTTTCATGTCTTTGAAATGACCTGTGCCTTGTACAAGCTTAATGCCGCTTTTTGGATCAACACCGTCATTCATGGCTATGAGAAGGGACTTGGGGAAATTTAAAAAACTCATTCCGGTACAGCGGTAGCCCCACTTGCCGGGCACTGCCGTTTCTACGCAGCCGATGGCGCTGTAGTTATAGGCATCCTCTTCCTTTACGCCCCATGCAATGAAGGAGGGAATGATAATCTCATCGTTATTGAAGGCAGGCATTCCGAAACCCAGTTTTACTACTTCAATAGCTTCATTCATGAAGTCATCCGGTAAACCGGCGTGGTATCGCACGGTCAGATTGGGCTGCGGCAGATGGGTCTGGGCTACGCTGCGCAGAATCAGATAGGACATAGGATTGACAGCGTCCCTTTTATCCGTTGTCTGGCCGCCTATTGTGACATTCTGATAGAGCGGAGAACCGGCGCTGAATTGGGTGTGACTCCAGGGACGAATCTTGTTGATTGTATAAGTTTTCAGCCACAGGTTTGTCATCAGTTCGCAGGCAGAATCCTTAGTAATGCGGCCTGCAGCCAGATCGTCTGAATAATAGGGATAGAGATACTGGTCCATTCGGCCATAGGACAGGGAATGACCATTGGATTCAATCTGTAGCACCAGATGCACCAGCCATAAGGACTGAACGGCTTCCCATAATGTTTCTGCAGGCTCATAAGGTACTTTTCGCAAAATACGTGCCATTTCCAGCAGTTCAGATGTCCGCTGCGGATCAGCTTTTTTTGCCTGTGCCTCCGCCAGGTCAGCATACCGGGCGGCAAAGTTCTTCACTGCTTTAATCACAATCAGAATACTCTGATAGAAATAATATTTTTTCAGATTTTTGTAATCGGATAAATCCAGCTTGCTCATGCATTCCAGAGTATGTGCCTCATAACTCTTTAAGCCCTTACTCAGAACATCTTCATAGGCAACGGCAATGTGGGCGTCGCCGGAGGTGAGGTTCCCCTCTGCTTTGATAATGCCCAGATCATAGAATATACGGCTTTCCGGCGGCATGGCGGCCAGGCCCTTGTCAAGCAGGGTGTTATGCTTCCAGAAAGGATATATGTCCCGCAGCTGCTTTTTGGTTTCCTCGCTGATATAGAAAACGTCGCCGTCACGCTTATCAAATTCATCCAATTCCTGAATGACCCAGTCCATTGCATACTCCGGGAAAATAGGTGCATAGCGGTTGGATGAGGCCTGATTGCCGGCGAGCAATGTATATGGCTCTATAAATATAGACATGTTGGCAAGTATATTTTCCAGCATATAGGCTCGCTTCAAAGTGACCGGCTTATCTGCGTGTAACTTGTAGCTTTCAGTGGTTAATACGGCCCTCTCAGCACAGACATGAGGTTTGGTTTCCAGCAGCTCCTCACGAAAATTCTTCATGCGTGGTGTCAGCGAACCAAATCGATTTATTTGCTTCATGGATTTACCCCCTATAAAGTCATATACGCTGGTTATATTTATCTAATATCAATATAGCAAATGATTTCAAAAGTGTCAATTTATATTTACGAACGAAAGAAAATTAATTTCTAAATAAAAGAATTGCAGATAATATGTGTTGTATCATAACTATATGACTATATGGGCAGAATAAAAGAAATTTGCATAGTTGCTTATTTCTTGGCGGTTTCCTTGTAGCGATTGCGAAAACTTGAGGGTGACTCTCCGGCAAGAGCCTTGAAAGTACGGATAAAATACTTGGCCGATTCAAATCCTGCCTGATAGGCTATCTCCTTTACACTCAGTGAAGTGCTGATTAAAAGCTGCTTGGCTGTCCGTATGCGCAGATGATTTATATAAGTGATAACTGTCATCCCGGTGTGCTTCTTGAAGCGCCTGGAAAGGTAGGATTTACTGATATGTTCCAGGTCTGCCAGTTGTTCCAGAGAAATCTTCCGGGTAAAGTGCGTATGGATATACTGCAATGCATTTGCTAACTCATCTTTATGATCTTTATTTTCACTATTGTTGCGAAGAATAAGAGTCAAGAGCAGCTTCATCTCATATTCCAGCAGCAAGGGTTCCGGTTCCTCACGCTTGGCTTCCAGATAAATGAGCCTGAATATCTGGCTTAGGGTATTATCCCGGTCTTTCAGTTGAATGGATTCCTTTAGTTCAAGCTCAGGCAAATCTATCCACAAGCAGATAATCTCCCTCTTTTTTTCACTGACCACTTCCTCCTGATGCTCCCAATGGGCCGGATAGACCACAGTATCAAACAGGGAGACGGACATCCGGGTCCCTGACACTTCCAGATTTCCCTTACCTTCAAAAAAATACATCAACTCAATATAAGGATGGTTGTGCCGGGAAAAATTCCATGCCGGGCTGGTATCATCAAAGTGCTCACAAAACTTCAGCTTGGGGCGGCTGTTTTGAATGATATTATAGTAATCATCTAATAACATGATTCCGTCACCTTACCTTTCTGCTTGTGATTCTATTTTTGCTTCATCAGCTTTATTATATAACAGGAAACCAGACTTTTCATCAATTGCCGGATTTTTGAATGTTTCATACTTGAGCCGGGTAAATATCCATGCAGTTAAAAGTAAACTAATACAACTGTATATTTGCAATCATCGGGTTGAGTGACTATAATGAAGTTATTAAAAATGATTGGAATTGAAAAACAATGGAACGTACGGGAAGAATATTCAATATACAGAAGTTCAGCATAAACGATGGTCCTGGAATTCGAACCACGGTTTTTTTTAAAGGCTGCCCCCTCCGCTGCCGCTGGTGTTCCAACCCAGAATCCCAAAACCGCTATGCACACATTGCAGATGCTATTGCAGATGAAGCATACTGCGGCAGGGACTACACCGTGGAAGAGGTAATGGCCCAGGTACGTAAGGACAAGCCCTTTTATGACCGGTCCGGCGGCGGCATGACCCTGTCCGGGGGTGAGGTGCTGCAGCAAATGGAATTCGCTGTGGATTTATGCAAAGCTGCCCGCAGCGAAGGCATTCATGTGGCAGTTGAAACCACCGGCTATATTGCACCGCACAAGTTCCGCACTTTCCTGGATTATGTGGACCTGCTCCTGTACGATTTCAAGCATTATGACAGGGAAATTCACCATGCCCACACAGGGGTATATAATGATGTCATTCTGAAGAATCTGCGCCAGGCTGTGGATTCAAAGATACCGGTTATCGCCCGGATACCGGTTATTCCCGGGTTTAACAACGATTTACCAACCGCCCGGCATATGGCACAAATGCTGCATGATTTGGGCATACAGGAAGTGCATTTGCTCCCTTTCCATCAGCTTGGAGAAAATAAGTACAAGCAGATGGGAGTATCCTATGAAATGACAGGAGTTAAGCAGCTGCATCCTGAAGATCTGACAGACTATCAAAGAGTATTTCTGGACTGCGGTCTGGATTGCACATTCCGATAAGACAATCTGCATATCATTGTACGCAAGCTCATCCCATTTTATTAATCTGAAGATGGTTGAAAAGTACATTTATGTTATATTATTTTTACAATAGTATTTGAAAGAAGGAGCATCAATGAAAAAAAGAGAAGCGTTGATACTGGAGCTTTTGTCACAACACGGAAAGATGGAGGTTTCTGCCCTGGCTGAGCATTTGGGTGTTTCACAGGTAACTGTCCGCAAAGACCTGGACAGCATGGCACGGAAGGGAGTTATTCGCCGTGAACATGGCTGGGCTATATTCGGCGGCAGTGAAGATGTAGGAAACCGCCTGGCCTATCATTATGAGGAAAAGCGCCGGATTGCCGAAAAGGCTGCAAGTTTAGTATCCGTAGGGGAAACCGTCATGATTGAAAACGGCAGCTGCTGTGCTTTGCTGGCGGAAGAAATTGCTAAAACAAAGCCAAGTTCCACCATTATTACCAACAGCGCCTTTATTGCAAGCTACATACGCCGGGTGGAAGGTGCCCGGGTTATCCTGCTGGGCGGCGATTTTCAAAATGACGCGCAGGTATTGGTGGGGCCTATTGTACGCATCTGTGCAGCACAGTTTCGTGTGAATAAGCTGTTTGTAGGGGCAGATGGCTATGTTCCCAAAATAGGTTTTACAGCCAATGACCATCTTCGCGTACAGGCAGTGCGTGATATGGCAGAGCAGGCCAAACAGGTGATTGTAGTGACAGAAAGCGAAAAATTCTTCAAAGACAGCGTTGTACCGCTTGCAATCGATAAGGGCATAGCTGCAGTGGTGACTGATAAGCAGATTTTACCCGAAACGGAAGAAATTCTGCGGCAGGAAGGGATACGTGTATACAAAGCTGACTAAGCCGGCGAGTGTTCATTGTTATTCCTTTTTGTATATTCTGCAATTCATTTCATGCATTATTTGTCTATTTTAAATAAATCACAGTTAAAATATTCCGACACAAACTTTTTTGATTTCATTCGAAATTAATTATTGACATATTCGTAATATTCGACTATACTTGTGTCATTACAATGGATAAATCTGATAGAAAAAAACATGAAAAGGTCAGTTGCTGTGAAGAACTATCGTATTGGCATTGATGCCGGCGGCACCAAGGTTGCCTACGGTCTGTTTGATGAACAAAACAACTTACTTGATCGATTTCAGCATCTTACTCCCATCGAAGCTGACGGTCCCACTTTTTCTGATTTGGTTATTGAAAATGTCAGAAAGCTTTTGAAGCAGAACAACATGACAATAGAGGAACTGCAGGGTATTGGCATATGCATGCCGTCATTTATTTTATTTGACCAGGGCTATGTGTGTATGACCTCTGCCATGGTAAACATTAGGGATTTTCCTATGCGCGATTATCTGACCCAGCGGCTCCGGGTTCCGATTATTTTGGATAATGACAGCAATGTGGCTGCATTGGCAGAGTACCGTTTTGGTGCCGGACAGGGCAGTCGTAATATGATTTATATTGCTGTCAGCACCGGTATTGGCAGCGGCCTTGTGTTAAATGGTCAGCTGTTCCGTGGCAGCTATGGCTGGGCCGGAGAAAGCGGGCACATGATAATTACACCGGATGAAGGTCTGCTGTGCGGCTGCCGTAATCAGGGCTGCTTTATGTCCTGGGCCTCCGGCCGCTATATTCCCCATCATATCCGTCAGAAGGCTAAGGGCAGGAACACAATTATGAATCTTAATTCGGACCTAAATTGTGTGGAGCTTTGCCGCGGCTGCCGGGAGGGAGATACCCTTGCGCTGGAAATTCTTGATCAGATGGCGCATTACATTGCCATATGCATATTTAACATTTACCAGATGCTGAATGTTAATTTGTTCGTATTTGGAGGTGGAATGGTAAATTTCGGTTCCCTGCTCTTTGATCGGGTACGTAGGGAATTTGACCGCTACAATCACATTTCCCAGCCGGTGGAGTTTCGATTCGCCAAGCTGAAGGAGAACATTGGTATCATTGGTGCAGCGGAGTTGGTGCGGGAGCTGCTTTGATTTGTTCAGTTTTGTTCACTTTTTGTATATTATTGGGGGTTACGAGCGTAAACAATATTGTTATATAATAAATTACACTGATCAATCATATGAAACACATCTATATGTTATAT
>DUOI01000144.1 GCA_012838915.1 Clostridiales bacterium | reverse complement strand
GGCCTCATCACCCAGCTGCCTTACAGCCGGTTGTTTCAGAACAACAATTGGAATGTCTGTTTTACGTTATTGGCCGGGCTGGTTGCATTGAAGCTATTACAAGCCAAAAACCTTTTGGCAAGGATATTCGGCATGGCCGGTTTATTGGCCCTGGTTCATTTTTTGGATTTCGAGTATGGAATTTACGGGGTTTTGACCATATTGATTTTTTATTTTTACCGGGATGACAGAAATTTACCTCTGTATCAGGGCATTCTAACATTGGGAGGAATCCTGGTTTACCGGTTTCATGAAATTCAGCTTTTTTCGGTAATCTCTTCCTTTTTGATTCCGGCAGTGAGAAGGAATGATTATCAGTTGAACAGGCTTGTGCAATATGGCTTTTATCCGGTACATATCGTTTTGCTGCTGATTATAAAGACGATTGCCGGATTGGAATGATATTTGATTCTGCTGCATTATTAATTAACAATTTTTTACAGTATTATCATGTTAAAAAAATACAGTTGACATGTTGGAAAGGGGAACAAAGGATATGTTGTTAAGCAAGCTGGTGGGTGAAAGGTTCAAGGAGAAGCCTGTTGATGCCTTCATGGTCAGCCATATATTCATGCTGAGAGGCGGCTATATCAGGCAGGTTTCCAATGGCATTTTTTCATTGCTTCCGCCAGCCGCAAAGGCAGCCAGGAAAATAGAACAGATAATCCGGGAAGAAATGGATGCAATTGAGGGCCAGGAGGTATTATTTCCTGTCGTCCTGCCGGCAGAACTGTGGCAGGAATCCGGTAGATATGAATCCGTAGGCAGTGAACTGCTTCGATTCAGGGATCGGGGCGGACGGGGCATGGTTCTGGGCATGACCCATGAAGAGGCAGCCGTTCACATGGCTCGTAATGTGGCAAATACCTACCTGAAATATCCCTTTATGATTTACCAGATCCAGACCAAGTTTCGCGATGAGCCCAGGGCCCGCGGCGGCCTGATACGGGTCAGGGAGTTCACAATGAAGGATGCCTACTCTTTCCACACCTCCCAGGAGGATCTGGAGGCTTATTATCAAAGGGTATATGATGCCTATCTTCGCATATACCGTCGGGTTGGATTAAATAATGTCATCGCAATCCAGTCGGACACCGGCATGATGGGAGGCCGGGTAGCTCATGAATTCATGTACCTGTCTGATGGCGGGGAGGATACCCTTGTATATTGTGAGAAATGCGATTATAAATCCAACATGGAAGTGGCGGTTTCTGAAATCAAAAAGCAGTCAGTACAGGAACAGGAAATTAAGGAAGTACATACTCCCGATATCAAGGATATAGAGAAGCTTGCTGAGTTTCTGAATATTGATGAATCCCGCACCATGAAAGCTACGGTGTTCTTCCGTAAGGACAACGAAATGCCGGTGGTGGTGTTTCTTCGCGGGGACCTGCAGGTCAATGAGGTTAAGCTGAGAAAAGTGCTGGGCACTGAAGTATTCCCATTAAACGACTATGAAGGTGTTGACCTTTGTTTCGGATTCATCGGCGCCTATAATTTGAATGCAAGGAATGTACAGGTAATATTCGATAAATCCCTGGAAGGTGAAAAAAACCTTGTCTGCGGAGCCAATAAGGTTGATTATCATATTACAGGCGTCAGTGTGGACAGAGACCTTAAGGTTGATAAATTCTTTGATGTGGCAAAGGTCAGTGAAGGGGATGCCTGTGTTCATTGCGGCGGCCGGCTGAAGGTCAGCAGGGGAATTGAGATTGGGAACATATTCCAGCTGGGAACCAAGTATTCAGAGAGCATGAACATGCATTACATGGACGAAGACGGTAAGCTGCAAACTCCCATCATGGGCTGCTACGGAATCGGAGTAGGGCGTCTGCTTGCCTGTGTTATAGAAGATAACCACGACGAATATGGCCCTATATGGCCGAAGGCTGTGGCTCCCTGGCTGATTCATATCTGCATGCTGAACCAGTCCCAGGAGGAGGTTAATGACCTGGGGCATCGCCTTTACAATGAATTGAGCAAGGAATGGGAAGTGCTTCTGGATGACAGGGGAGCGGCTGCAGGGGTACAATTTGCCGATGCCGATTTATTGGGTGCTCCGGTAAGAATTATCCTCAGCAAGCGGAATGTGGCCAATGGACAGGTGGAGATTGTCTCCAGGGATAAAAAGATCAAGAAGCTGGTGCCCGTCCCGGATGTGAGGCAGGCGGTTTCAGATGTTCTGGACCGGGTAAAATAAGCATGGGCGGCAGCGGGTTAGGAAATGTTATGAGCAGGCTGTTGAAAGTAATAAGAAGGTATCAGGTGCAGATCCGAATTGCAGGGATTGTCCTGTTTATCGGGCTGCTCATCTATTTAACCATCCAATACTCCTCTCAATTTGTGGACTTGTTCCGCAATTGGGACAAACTTAAGGATATGGTGGAATCCAAAGGTGTTCTGGGGGTATTTATTTTTATTTTGTTTCAAATACTGCAGGTTGTAGTAGCCGCTATTCCGGGGGAGGTTGTGCAAATTGCAGGGGGATATCTCTTTGGAACATTCTGGGCTACCGTCTACCTGGTTATAGGTGTATTTATCGGTTCAACCATTGTTTTTTACATCTCCAGACTTTTGGGTTATGAATTTGTAAAAAGAATTATCCCCGGGGACGCGATAGAAAAATATTTCATCCGGGATAATGGTAAAAAGTTTCTTATTTTTGCCTTTATCCTGTTTCTTATCCCGGGTATGCCCAAGGATGTACTGACCTATATTGCAGGGCTGACACCGGTCAAGCCTCTTCGATTCATTGTAATATCGGTGTTGGGAAGGCTGCCTGCGCTTATTGCCTCCACCATTATAGGTGATGTGTTCGAGAACCGCAACTATACCGCAGCGATTGCAATTTTTGTTTCGGCTGTAATACTGTTTCTGCTGGGCACATTATTTCGCGATAAATTGGTCAATCGGGTTCATGCCTTAATAGATACCTTTAGAAAACAATAAATCAGCAAGTAAGAAAATAATTGAAAAGGATAATTAATAACCTTTTTCGGAGTAAAAGGCTGCCGGGTTGTAGAGCTGATAAGTATTACTATAGTACCGCAAAGGAGTGCAGAAGTGGACGATATCAAACGGCGGGTTAAGGATTTTCTGAAAAGAAACAAAATGGATTATGAATCAATAGACATAAAAAAAGAGTATCAGATCTTTCTGGAAGATATGCAGAAGGGGCTGGACGGGAAGCCGGGCTGCCTGGAAATGCTGCCTACCTATATTCCAATGAATGATGAGATACCCTCCAATGAGCCGGTTATCGTAATGGATGCAGGCGGCACCAATTTCCGTGTAGCCGTGGTTTATTTTGACGACAATAAAAAGCCGGTTATCCGGGATTTTGCCAATCATCCCATGCCCGGCGTAAGGGAAGAGGTCACCCGTGAAGAATTCTTGCAATCCGTTGTAAGGTACCTGGAGCCCATTATTCACAGGAGCAACAAAATCGGGTTTTGCTTTTCCTATGCTATTGAAATGCTGCCCAGTGGCGATGGCATCCTGACCCGGTTCAGCAAGGAGATTAAGATACAGGGCATGAAAGGCCGGCAGGTCGGCGCTGAAATCCTGCAGGCCTTAAAGAAGGCGGGATATACTGAGGAAAAGAAAATTGTGCTGCTGAACGATACGGTTTCCACCCTGCTGGGCGGTAAAGCCGCCTATGCCGACAGACAATATGAAAGCTTTATCGGTTTCATATTAGGAACCGGCACCAACACATGCTATATCGAAAAAGGTAAAAACCTGGGCAAGCTGAAGGAATACGGAAAACAATATGAGAATATGCTGATCAATATGGAATCCGGTGCCTACCGGCGGGCTCCTTTCGGGAAAATAGATGAGGTGTTTGACCTGCAGACAAATAACCCCGGAGATTACCTGCTGGAGAAAAAGGTTTCCGGCGCTTATTTGGGTGCTCTGGCAGGAATGGTTCTGAAGCATGCCATTGAGGAAGGTTTGTTTTCAGAAGCTTTTCAGAAGTGCTGCCCGGATACAGGGAAGTTGAACACCATTGACTTAAGCAATTTCCTGCTTAACCCCTTTGGTGGCAATGCACTGGCTGAACTATGCAATCAGACTGGTCAAAAAGATCGCATTACCTTGTACCATCTGTTCGACTGCCTGGTGGAGCGGTCTGCCAAACTGATTGCAATTAATCTGATTGCAGTTGTTCTGAAAACAGGAAAAGGAAAGGATCCTACCCGGCCGGTATGTATTACAGCGGATGGATCCACCTTTTACAAGCTGAAAAATTTCAGGCAAAAGCTGGAGCATTACCTGAAGATATACCTGGTTGATGAATTAAATGTACATTATGAATTTGTAAAGGCTGATAATTCCAATCTGACCGGCTCAGCCATAGCTGCCCTTGCAAAGCTGGGCTGAGATGGGATAGCTGCGGCTCTTATACTGCGTGCCTTCGCCTGCACCGAAGTGAGGCCGGCGTTTACATTAATAAAAAACCCTTCAGGCAAAAGATACCTGAAGGGTTTTTTCGCACCTAGAACCGGCGTCCGCCGCCTCCATGGCTTCTGCCGCTGCTGCTCCTGTGGGTGCTGCTTTTGCTTCCACTGGAGCTTTGACTGGAGACCCGGACCTTGGTTACCGTTTGATTTATAAAGTCATCCCTCTGCTGTGTTAATTGGAAGGAACCGCCTTCCTCATAGGTACGGTTTGATACGGTAACCTTGCCTTTGCTTCCGCTGGAGGCTATTAAAGTCCCGATGAGGGCAATCACAAGTGCTATGACATAAACCAGGGGAGCTGCCGCCAGGCGGGCTGCCCTGCCCAAATAAGTATTGGAGCCGTGCCCCTGGGGCATATCCGAAGAATATCCGTCTTCATCCTGCCTGTATTGCCCCCGGGGCACACCTGACTTAGCATACTTTTCTGCCTGATGGATGAATTCCATACATGCACTGTAATAATCTTCGTCTGAAAGATGGGGTGTTACTGCGTCCAGCACGCTGTCAATCCGGCTGTCGGTAAAAATATCAATTGCCTTTCCCGCAGTGGAAATCCATACCTCTCGGATATCCATATTGATCAGCAGCAGCAGGCCGGAGGCATCGCCTCCTATGCCGAATCCGTGGCTGTCATAATAATCATCTGCAAAGTCCATGGAGGATTTACCATCAGTTTGATCGGTAATTACTATGGCTATATCCAAGCCATGGGCATCCACAACACGCTCCAACTCAGACTGGATTTCAGAAATCTCACCTTCACTTAAATAATCCAGCTCATCATTGATATTGTCCGAACTATAGGCAAAGGCAATTGCAGGACTGATTAAAAGGGCGAACATAATACCTATGAAGAGACATAGATACCCTATTGAAAAACAATATTTTTTAACCAAATAAAGCACCCCCAAATACTACAAGCAGCCAGGAGGCAGCAAACAGCAGCCCGGCAAACCCCAATTGTTTCCATCTGCTGATGGGGGTTTCCCCTACCACCTTACCCGTCTGTCCGTTAACTATAAAAAGGTGATCTTTTCCTTTATATTTGTTTACCAGCAGGTAAACCGGTAAAAGGGCGTAGTTTTCTTCCGATTCCACCAAGGTAATATCACAACTGGTATCATGGTAGGAGGTATACCCGGTTATGGTTTCCTTCAGACGATTTTCCGTAAATTGCTTTACCCGGCTTGCTGCCACCGACTTGGCTTCTTCGGATTCCACATCGTATTTTTCCGCCATGAATCCCGACATATATTGCATGGAGAAATCAGTTATATCCTTGTAATGGTAGGGTTCAATCATTTGCATTAATGCATCGTCCAGCTTTTTGGATGCGTCCACCGGCACCTTCTTATAGTCAGCAGTCCCGCTGCGGACAACCCGGTAATATTGGGTTCGGGTATAGCGGTAGTTTCCCTGTCTCCAATGACTGACCCGGGTTCCCTGGCCTTGTACCGTACCCTCTGTCCTGCAGTCGAAAAGCCAGAAGGGGGCATACACCCCGGTAATCTTTT
>DUOI01000143.1 GCA_012838915.1 Clostridiales bacterium | reverse complement strand
AGCTGGTATACTCCCCGACCCTGAAGGAGTGGACCACTCACACAGGTATTGATATTGCAGGCCCGCTGGGCGGAGAAGTGAGAGCGGCGCTGGACGGTGTGGTAGACAGAATAATAGAAGATCCGCTGAAAGGAATTGTAATTATTCTGGCTCATGACAATGACCTGAAAACAGTTTATACAGGCCTGTCCACCGACGATATGATCAGGGTTGGTCAACAGATACGGAAGGGCCAAGTTATAAGCGGCATTGGCAGAACTGCAGCATTCGAAATACTGGATGATCCCCATTTGCATTTTGAAGTACTTCTCAATGGTAAACGTCAGGACCCGATGAATTACCTGAAAACTGAATAGAGCTTTCAAAGTCTTAGCATAGCAGGAAAAAGGAAAAAAAAAATGATGATAGGTAATAAGGGCGTATTAATTGACGTCCTTTTTTTTACGCCCTTCTTTATGTCCCCTTTTTGTTGCCACAGCTATAATTTTGCTGTTTTCATTCTATATTTTTCTCTTTCAGCATAAGCATTTAAATATATAAAGCAGCAGAACCGGAAAGACAGGCTGCAACGCAAAAGCCGGCAGAGATTCCGGAACTGGAATTGTTAGGGGGGAATCGATTTTGAAGGATTATATTGAAGAAAGGGCAATAGAAATTGCAAACTACATTATCGAATCGAAGGCTACCGTGCGGGAAGCTGCAAAAGTGTTCAAAGTGAGTAAAAGTACAGTACATAAAGATGTGTCGGAGCGCCTTCCGAAAATAAACCCCAACATTGCAGAAGAGGTAAAAAAAGTACTCAATAAAAATAAAGCGGAAAGACACATAAGAGGCGGCAGAGCAACCCGCATTAAATATAAATCGTCCGCATTATCGGAATAAAACCTCCTTAATAGAATAAAAAAATATAGTCAGTGAATGACAAAAAACACAATAATAACATGGTTTGACTGAATCAGACAGTTAAACCATGTTTTCTTTAATAAAAAAGAGGAATTTTTAAAAAAAGATAGAATAGTAAAATTAATTTGTCAAAAGTTGCCGCAAAGTATCAAAGAGCTGCTAAATTTGGGCTGTTGTTACACAGAGGGAAAGGTGAGATTTTCTTGTTGGGATTCAGAGATATCGGTATTGACTTGGGAACTGCCAGTGTACTGGTGTACATGAAGGGAAAAGGGATTGTTCTGAAGGAACCTTCGGTTATATCCATAGACAGAGATACCGGTCAGATGCTGGCTGTTGGTGAAGAAGCCCGCTCTATGCTGGGCAGAACTCCCGGCAACATCATTGCTGTTCGCCCCCTGTCAGGAGGTGTCATATCCGATTACGAAATAACGGAAAAAATGCTTAAATATTTTTTACATAAAGCTGCAGGAAGACGGCTTTTCGGCAAACCGCGGGTTGTGATTTGTGTTCCCAGCGGCGTTACTGAGGTGGAGAAGCGTGCCGTTCTGGATGCGGCAGCCGAGGCCGGTGCAGGCAGAATCTTTCTCATTGAAGAACCAATAGCGGCTGCCATAGGAGCCGGTCTGGATATTTCCAAAGCCTGCGGCAATATGGTGGTGGATGTCGGCGGCGGCACAACCGATGTGGCAGTCATCTCCCTTGGAGGCGCTGTTCTTTCCGAAACCATAAGGATAGCGGGGAATGATTTTGATGAAGCTATCATAAAATATATGCGTAAGAAATATAACCTGCTGATTGGAGACAGAACTGCCGAGAATATGAAGATCAACATTGGCTCTGCCTACCCAAGAAAAGAACAGGTTTTCATGGATATCACCGGTCGAAAT
Source organism: Clostridiales bacterium (assembly GCA_012838915.1). Classification (GTDB taxonomy): domain Bacteria; phylum Bacillota; class Clostridia; order Caldicoprobacterales; family DTU083; genus DTU083. Next base: position 12,768 of record DUOI01000143.1, on the reverse strand, counting down.
TTGGTTTCAGGGCTGCCAAAAACATTTACGGTTTCCTCCGATGAAATGATTGAAGCTTTGGAAGAACCGATTCAAGCTATTGTGGACTGTATTCATTCGGTATTGGAACGAACTCCGCCGGAGCTGGCATCGGATATCAGTGAACAGGGTATTTGTCTTACCGGCGGCGGAGCGTTGCTCTATGCTTTCGACAAGCTGCTGCAGGAACGCACCGGAATAGCCGTATATTTAGCCGAGGATGCCCTCTCATGTGTAGCGTTGGGCACGGGGAAGGTTCTGGAAGCCCTTGATTTGTATTCCAAAACAGCAGTGTTTGAACATCGTAAAGGCGTACCGGTAACGTACTGAACCCATATAGGAGATAAGCCATGACTTTGGACATCAATGAAATTATCAAGCGCATACCCCACCGATACCCATTTTTGCTGATAGACCGGGTCACGGAGCTGATTCCGGGAGAATATGCCAGGGGGTACAAGAATGTAACCGCCAACGAACCTTTTTTTCAGGGCCATTTTCCCGGCTATCCGGTTATGCCGGGGGTGTTAATACTGGAAGCTTTGGCTCAACTGGGTGCAACTGTTATCCTTGGCGAGGAAAAGAATCAAGGGAAGCTGGCACTCTTTACCGGAATTGACAGTGTACGGTTTCGCAAACAGGTTATACCCGGTGATAAATTGGACCTGGAGGTTCGGGTTCTGCGGGTAAAAAACGTTATGGGAAAGGCAGCGGTCAAAGCTTCTGTGGAGGGAGAAGTAGCAGCTGAAGGGGAAATCATGTTTGCCCTTTCTGCCCCGTCAATCCAATAACAAGAGGCTCTCTGTCAATTGTTGGGGTATACTCGAGAACGGAGAGTAAATAACCCGATTATTGAAGAAAAGCAATTAAATGAAGGGGTTTACCGAAGTTAAGGAGCTAACTTCGGAATAAAAAACAGCGAAAGCTGTTTTTTTGTCTTATAATTGATAAAATTTAGTCAAATATTTATATATATTTTTGAAAAAATGTTCGGACTTGTGCCGGGTTATGGTATAATAAAATAAGGAAACGCATCTAGGAACAGGGGGTTGATTCAGCTGAAAATCAAGAGGAATGAGCGGATTGCCGCAATGACCCGCATTTTATGCAGCCATCCCAATCAAATTTATACATTGCATTATTTCAGCGAACTTTTTCATTCGGCCAAGTCCACAGTTTGTGAAGATATTGCCATAATCCGGGATACCCTGCTGACATTCGGCCTGGGAGATCTGGAATCCATAGCAGGTGCAGGAGGCGGCGTTCGATTTATACCGCTGGCTGAAAAGGAGAGTACGGAAGAGTACGTTGGTAACTTATGCAATATCCTGTGCGATACCAGCAGGATCCTGCCGGGCGGCTACCTTTATATGAGCGATATTCTGTATGCTCCTCAGCAGCTTTGCCGTATAGGTGAAATACTGGCAGCCAGATTTCTCAATACCAGGCCGGATTTTATCATTACTGTGGAAACCAAGGGAATTCCGGTAGCTGTAATGACCGCCTTTGCCCTGGGTTGTCCGGTTGTGGCAGCAAAGCGAAATGGTCAGATAACCGAAGGGCCTTCAGTCAGCATCAACTATGTTGCCGCTTCCTCCCGCCGAATTCAGACCATGTCCTTGCCCAAGCGAGGAATAAAGGAAGGCAGCCGTGCCCTCATAATCGATGATTTTATGAAAGGCGGGGGTACTGCCCGGGGAATGGTTCAGCTTTTAGAGGAATTCAATGTGGATGTTGCGGGAATCGGAGTGGTAATAGCTACCCGGGAACCACAAGACAAGATGGTTAAGGATTATGCCTCATTAATGGTATTGGAACAGGTAAATGAAACGGATAAACAGATTAAGCTGTCACCTTCCACCTGGATTACTGTAAAATAAGTGGAAAATTTTCTATAATACAGAAGGAGTATCCATTTTTTTGGCGAATAAGAAAAATAGAACAATTATGTATTTCGGTTGCTATTTGCTGGAAGGTGGTGAGCTGGGGTGACCATTACTGATGTCCGCATCCGAAAAATTGGGAGTGAGGGCAAAATGAGGGCAGTGGCTTCCGTTACCTTTGATAATGCATTTGTAGTACATGACATCAAGGTAATAGAAGGTCAAAGCGGGTTATTTATAGCCATGCCCAGCCGAAAAACCCCTGACGGGGAATACCGGGATATCGCCCACCCAATCAATTCTGAGACGAGGGAAATATTACAAAACCTCGTACTGGAAAAATACAATGACATGGGTGATGAATGAGCTTTAAAGGAGAGGTAACTCTCCTTTAAAGCTTTTTCATTATTTGATTTTTGACATTTGATCCGGCATAGGGTAGAAAATTCATATAATAATCTTTGTTTTTAAGAAGCTCATTTTTGATAAAACAATTGGATAATGATATAATGTATACGGTAACCTATTTTTCCATTTAAGGAGCAAACTAGATGGCAAAGTCAGTATCTGTTGTCACACCGGTCCTATGCTGTCAATCTTATGCAATGCATTCAGATATCCCTTTGGTACAGCACTGCGTATGCGGGCGCAGCATGCTGGGTTATGTAGTGGAAACCGCCGGTCATATTACCGATATGCCGGTTGTGATTACGGCGGGAAAATGCAGCGAGAGCATAAGGGAACAATTAAATGGGATCGGTACGGTTTTGGAGCTGCCGGATGAGCAAAGCTCAGCTTTTACTTATTTACATTCCGCAGCGGGTTTATGCAGTGATTCAGAGTATCTGATTCTTTTTCCGGGCAATCTGCCCCTTGTTACGGTTTCCACCCTGCGGGATATGGTTGAGTTTACCGACAGCCGCCGGTTAGATGCGGTTGCACTGACCGGAAATCAGTCCATGCCGCCTGATTCCTCAAATATAGTATTTTGTTTTCGCGTTAAATGGCTTTCTGTTGTCCTGACGAAGTACAGGGACAAGCTGGAAGCCATTCCTATGCATGCATTGAACTTATGGAATCTGCCGGTTGCAGAGGCGGCAGCAAAGGAAATCTTTCAGCCCCCTGATCCACAGGAGGCAATAGCGGTAATCGATCGCATCACTCTGGCAGAGGCAGAAAGCAGAATGCGACTCCGAATCAATTATGAGCATATGAGGAACGGAGTCACATTAATTGACCCTGCTCAGACCTATATAGGCCCCGATGTCCGTATCGGACAGGACACCGTTATTTATCCGGGCAATGTTCTGGAAGGTAGCACCTTTATCGGTCGGGGATGCACACTCTATCCGAATAACAGGCTGCACAATGCGTGGGTAGGAGAGAGGGTATCCATGCAGTCTTCAGTTATCCTGGAAAGCAGTATAGGCGATGAAACCACCGTTGGGCCCTATGCCTATATACGCCCGGGCAGTGAGATTGGGCGTCAGGTTCGCATAGGCGATTTTGTGGAGATAAAAAAATCCGTAATCGGCCATGGAACTAAAATATCCCACCTGACCTATATCGGAGATGCACAGTTGGGCGAAGCAATCAATGTGGGCTGCGGTGTGGTTTGCGTCAATTACGACGGCAGGAGGAAGCAGAAAGTCATTATAGGCGATCATGCTTTCATTGGATGCAATGTCAATCTGGTTGCCCCGGTAGAAGTGGAACACCATTCCTATATTGCCGCCGGTTCTACCATAACTGAAAGGGTTCCTGCAAAGGCCCTGGCCATTGCCAGGGCCAGGCAGATAAACAAGGAAGGATGGGTGGATAAAAGGGCAGAGCAAGAACAGAAGGAACAGAGTAAAACGGAGGAAAGCAAATGATTGCCCATGGTAAAAGCATAAAGATTTTTTCCGCAAATTCCAATGTTGAGCTCGCAAGGGAAATAGCCAAATATGTAGGGGTTCCTATGGGTAGTGCCGAGGTAACAAAATTCAGCGACGGCGAGATTTCAATGAATATCTATGAAACCGTCAGAGGCTCGGATGTCTTTGTGGTCCAGTCCACATGTTCACCTGTCAATACCCATCTTATGGAATTGCTTATTATGATCGATGCTTTCAAAAGAGCATCTGCAGCACAGATTACTGCCGTTATACCCTATTATGGATATGCACGGCAGGATCGCAAAATAAAAGCCCGGGACCCCATTACAGCCAAGTTGGTTGCCGATCTTCTTACCACCGCCGGTGCTCACAGGGTATTGACCATGGATCTGCACGCCGGCCAAATACAGGGTTTTTTTAATATTCCGGTGGACAACCTGTTCAGCATGCCCCTGCTTGCCAGGTACTATATTGATAAGGGCTTTTCAGGGGAAGACACAGTGGTGGTGTCTCCCGATCTGGGCAGTGTTACCCGTGCCAGAAACTTTGCCAATAAGCTTAATGCTTCTTTGGCCATCATTGATAAAAGAAGGCCCAGGGCGAATGTAGCCATGGTTATGAATATCATTGGAGACGTGAAGGGCAAACGTGCTATTCTCATTGACGACTTGATTGATACCGCCGGTACCATCCAACAGGGTGCCAATGCTCTGGTGGAGCGGGGAGGAGCAAGGGAAGTCTATGCCTGTGCAGCGCATGCGGTGCTGTCCGGCCCCGCAATAGAGCGGATCATAGACTCACCGGTAAAAGAATTGCTGGTTACCAACAGCATTCCCCTTCCTCCTGAAAAACAAATAGACAAGATTCGCGTTCTCTCGGTAGCCCCCCTGTTCGGAGAGGCAATTGAACGCATCTACGAAGGTTTGCCGGTCAGTATTTTGTTTGACTGATTGATTATCGACTGACGGAAAGGACAGGAAACGCCATGTATATCGTAGCGGGGCTGGGAAATCCGGGAGACAGATACCATGGCAGCAGGCATAATATCGGTTTTTATGTGCTGGATCTTCTGGCGCAGGCACACGGGATTAGTCTGAATCGGATTAAGCACAAGGCTATAGTAGGAGAAGGTTTCATTGGGGATCAAAAGGTGGTGCTTGCAAAACCCCAGACCTTTATGAATCAAAGCGGTGAAAGCCTGCTTGCTTTGAAACAATGGTATAAAACCGACATAGAGCGTATTATTGTTATATATGATGATGTTGACCTGGATTCCGGGGTGATCCGTATTCGCCCATCGGGCAGTGCAGGTACCCATAACGGTATGCGTTCCATTATTTATCTGCTGCAAAGCCAGGAATTCCCCCGGGTAAGAGTCGGCATCGGCCGGCCGCCGGAAGGCTGGGACCTGGCGGATTATGTATTGAGCCGCTTTCGGGAAGAGGAAGTGGAAGCTGTAAAGCAAGCCTGCAGCCGTGCGGTAAAAGGAGTGGAATGTATTCTTTCCCTGGGAGTGGAGCAGGCTATGAGCAAATATAACGGATAGGAGAGGCTTACTTGGTTTTGCTTATTGCCTTGATGGCTCTGGGGCTGTCATTCCTAGTTAATAAGTGCATGCTCAGGCTGCTGCGGGAACATGCTGCCATATTGGGGGCGCCTGTTTTTGAAGAGCTGCTTAAGACTTTGCCGGCCTATTATTGGAATAGGCCTGTTTTTCATGTTCATTTTTTCTTCGGCCTGGGAGAGGCCTTGTATGATTTTGCAAACAGCAGCAGAAATACCGGCAGATGGGCGGCATTCAGCAGCATCATCAGCCATTGTATTTTTGGAGCTGTAACTGAATTGATGCTTCATCAGACAGGACGGATAATTCTGACAGTGCCAAGTGCCATTGCCATTCACTGTGCCTGGAACTTTGTTGTTATGAGAGCAGGGAATAAGAAAAAGAAGGTTGTTGATTGAATGGAACCGATTTGGTTCAAACCCATGGAAAGGTGGCCTCAATTTCAGAAGATAAGGGAATCGGTGCGCATGAAGGGCATCACCTCATTAATAGGCGTAACCGATACCCAGAAGTGTCATTTAACGGCAAGCATTTTATATCCCTGGGACAACACCTGCATCATCGTTACCTATGATGAAATGCAGGCTAACCGCATATTTGACGATATGAAGCTTTTCTGTCCGGATAACCTGGTATTGTTTCCGTCCAGGGAAATCATGCTGTATCATGCCGCCGCCCTCAGCCGCGAAGTTACGGGCAGGCGGCTTTCGGTGCTGGAGCGGCTGGCAGCGGGTGAAAAGCTGATTGTCATTGCTACGGTGGATGCCCTTCTGCAGCCCAATCTTCCCTTTGATGTTTTCTCCGCTTGCATGCTGGAAATAACGGAAGGGGAGGAGCTATCCCTGTCCGATCTTACAGCAAAAGCTGTCCGGTTGGGATATGAGAGAACTGATGCCATAGAAGGCCCGGGGCAGTTCAGCGTACGCGGGGGCATTTTTGATATTTATCCATTAACCGGCGAGAAACCTTATCGAATAGATTTTTTTGATGAATTTGTTGATTCCGTCCGCAGCTTTGACCTGATGAGCCAGCGCTCGGAGGACAGGCTTGAACTTGTCCGGATCCCTCCTGCACGGGACTTGATCCTTACTGCTGAACAGCTGGACAAAGGAAAAGCAGAAATGACGAAAAGCTTTCACCGATTGATGAATAAGATGGAGAAGGCGCACAACTTTGACAGGGTGCAACTTCAAAATCGAATGGACAGCCTGCTGGAACAAATGAATCACGGTATCATTGATGATCGGCTGATGAACTTTTTTCCGTTTTTTTACCACAAGCCGGGAAGCCTGCTGGACTATGCAGGCAGGGAAGCGATCATTGTTTTGGATGAACCGGTTCGTATACGGGAACACAGCAATCAGACAGCAGAAGAGTTTGCCGAATATTTTCGGGGTTTGTTAATGAAGGGAGAGATACTGCCCGAACAGGCAGGTCTCCTGGGCAGTTATGATGCCCTGCTGGGCGACATCAAGGACTACAGGGTAATGGCATTGATGACCCTGCCCAGAAGCAGCCCGGATATTGAACCCAGACGAATCTATACCCTTGCAGTTCGTACAATGCCCGCCTATCATGGAAAGTGGGAGCTTTTGGCTGAAGATATTCGTTATTGGAAGGAGCGCAGCTATTTCATTTTTCTTTTATCAGGCAGCCGTACCAGGGCAAAAGCTCTGGCGGATGCACTGCTGGAACATGGACTGGAAGCCATCATTTGGTCAAATGGAGAGGTTTTGCCCGGACAGACAGCGATAGTACCCGGAAGTCTGAGCAAGGGTTTCGAATACATGGAAGGGCGCTTTGTGCTTATCAGTGATAGGGATCTGTACGGAAGGCAAAAGCGCAAAACTAAAGTTAAAAGAAAGAGCAAGAAGCTGGATCCCTTTACCGATTTGAAGGTTGGAAGCCTGGTAGTGCATGAGAACCATGGGATAGGGAAGTATCTGGGAATAAAAAAGCTGACTGTACACGGCCAGGAAAGGGATTATCTGCTCATCCGATATGCAGGTACGGATAGATTATATATTCCCACCGATCAAATGGATTTGATCCAGCCCTATATGGGTATGGATGATAAGCCTCCGCGGCTGTCCAGGCTTGGCGGAAGCGAGTGGCAGAAGGCCAGGAATCGGGTCAGAGAATCGGTGAAAGAGCTGGCATTTGACCTGTTAAAGCTGTATGCTGCCAGGGAAGCAGCAACAGGCTATGCCTTTTCAAAAGACAGTGAATGGCAGCGGCAGTTTGAAGACAGCTTCTCCTACGAGGAAACACCGGACCAATTGCAGTCACTTGCCGAGATCAAGGCAGACATGGAATCCAATAAAGTCATGGATCGCCTGCTTTGCGGAGATGTGGGCTACGGAAAAACTGAAGTTGCCATCCGGGCTGCATTCAAGGCGATAATGGACGGAAAACAAGTGGCGGTTCTGACACCAACTACCATATTGGCTCAACAGCACTATCATACATTTGTCAGCCGTTTCGGAGACTATCCCTTTACCGTTCAGGTACTCAGCCGGTTCCGCACTCAAAAAGAGCAGAAGGAAATAATCAAAGCCCTAAAAGAGGGTAATGTGGATGTAATCATCGGCACCCACCGGCTGCTGAGCAAGGATGTGAAGTTCCGGGATTTAGGACTGCTGATCATAGATGAAGAACAAAGATTCGGGGTAGGCCATAAGGAAACCATCAAACAGATGAAGAAAAACATAGATGTGCTCACCCTTACAGCAACCCCCATACCACGCACCCTGCACATGTCCCTGGTTGGTATCAGGGATATCAGTGTAATAGAGACACCTCCCGAGGAACGATACCCTGTTCAAACCTATGTGGTGGAATACAATGAATCTTTGGTTCGGGACGCCATCATCCGGGAGGTACAGCGGGGAGGTCAGGTATATTTTGTATACAACCATGTGAAGCTGATGGAAAAAATGGCAGAAAGACTTCGGCAGCTGGTTCCGGAAATCCGGATTGCAGTTGCCCACGGGCAAATGGGAGAAACTGCCCTTGAACGAATTATGGTTTCCTTCTACGACCATGAATACGATTTGCTGCTCTGCTCCACCATTATCGAAAACGGGCTGGATATTCCCAGCGTAAATACCTTAATTGTATACGATGCCGATTATTTCGGCTTGTCCCAGCTTTACCAGCTGCGGGGAAGGGTGGGGCGATCCAATCGGCTGGCCTATGCCTACTTTACTTACAAGCGTGATAAAATATTGAATGAAACTGCAGAAAAGAGATTGCAGGCCATAAAGGAATTCACGGAATTTGGTTCCGGCTTCAAAATTGCCATGCGGGATATGGAAATCAGGGGTACCGGTAATTTGCTTGGAGCCGAGCAGCACGGTCAGATGGCGGCGGTCGGGTATGATTTGTACTGCAAGATGTTGTCGGAGGCAGTACGGGAAATGAAAGGGGAAGAAATTGTAAAACCCGATGACACTGTTGTAGATATTAAAGTGGATGCCTTCATTGACAGCAATTATATCTCCAATGAGAGCCACAAGCTGCAGATGTATAAAAGAATTGCAGCCATAGAAGGGCTTGCCGATAAATATGATGTTGAGGATGAAATGGTTGACCGCTTTGGGGATATTCCTGAGCCTGCCCGGAACTTGATACAGATTGCCTATATACGGGCATTGGCCAGACAGTTGGGATTTACTGAAATTATCCATAGGGGAAGGGAAGTTAAAATGAAGCTACGGGACAGCCATACCCTTACCCCCAGGGTTTTGATGATTATTATAAATGAGAATCGAAAAATATTAAGGCTGCTGGGATCCAATCCCCCGGTTATAATTATTCAGATAAAGGAAGGTACGGGATTGGAGGCAATAAATGCCAGTGTGGATGTGCTCCGAAAAATAAAAGATTTACAACAAAGTGAGATGAAGGTATAATGAATAGAATTGCTGTGGTATTTACAGACACAATACAGTACGTATTCATACAGAAAGGATGAGGTTGGATTGAACAATAGGAGGGGAATACTGTTTTCGGTACTTGTCATCGTATTGGCTGTTGCACTGTCTGGCTGCAATTTGGTACGGGTGAATGAAGAGAAGGATCGAAAATTAGTAGTAGCCAAGGTTAACGGCATAGAGATTTTAAAAGGAGAGGTTCTCGATCAATATCATGCCAGCTACGGTGATACTGAGGAGTACGATAAGGAAATCCTGTTGAGAATTTTGGACGGCCTCATCGAAGAAGAGTTGGTTTGGCAAAAGGCGGAGGCTGCCGGACATGTAATCAATGAGGAAATTCTGAATCGGGCAGAACAGGATTATGAGCAGGCAATCCGGGAATACGGTGAATTTCTGAAGGGAATGGCACAAGAGGATGCAGAATCTGAAGAGGATTATGAACAGCAGGCCCGGGAGATGATGGAGGAGTACATTAAAGAATCCGGTCAGACAGAAGAGGAATACCTGGAGCTTTTAGGTAAATACATTGCCATTCAGGATTATTTCAGTGAGTTGACCGCTGATTTGCAAATAGAGGATGAGGAAATAGATGAGTACTACCAGGAGGAATTGGAATTCCAAAAGAACAGTCCGTCCCTGGCAGCCCAGTATTCCAAGGTGGAAATTGTAACGGAGCCGGCCAGCAGGCTGGTAAAGCATATCCTCATAAAAATAGCTGATGAAGATACCCAGGCTATTAGCAGCCTGCGCCAGGAAAACAAGGCAGAGGAAGCTGATGCACTGCGAGAGGAAAAGCTTGAGGTTATCAGAGACAATGCCCAGAAGGTGTTGGACAAGGCGAAATCCGGTGAAGATTTTGAAGGCTTAATTGATCAGTATGGAGAAGATCCGGGCATGGAATTGGAGGACTATAAGGATGGATATTTCATGCTACGGGATGAAGGCATGATGGAGGAGTTTGTGGAGGCTTCCTTCCAATTGCAGGAAGGAGAAATATCCGATCTGGTTGCCACCGATTACGGTTACCATATCATAAAGGTCTATGAAGCCAAGGAAGACAAAATTGCTTCCCTGGAGGATGTCAAAGAAGATATCCGAACTGAATTGTTGAATCGCAAAAAGAGTGATAAGATCAATGAATTAATCAAACAATGGCTGGAGGAAGCGGAAGTTAAAAAATTTGAGAACAGGCTGTAGCAATCTTAACCGGTCCAATCTTTCACACTGTCTTTCCGGACACATGCATAAAAGCAAAATTACAGTAAAATAATAACTGTGCAAGGATGGTTTTGTAAGTAATGCAGATTCAAGGAGGGATTTATGTGAAAGCAACTGGGATTGTCAGACGAATAGACGATTTGGGGCGGGTTGTAATTCCCAAGGAAATTCGCCGAACACTGCGGATTAGAGAAGGAGATCCCCTGGAAATCTTTACTGACCGGGAAGGAGAAGTCATACTTAAAAAGTATTCTCCCATCGGGGAGCTGGGCGATTTTGCAAAGGAATATGTGGAATCGCTGCATCAGACCGTGGGGCATATTTCATGCGTAGCAGACAAGGATGCTATTGTTGCAGTTGCAGGCGGTGCCAAAAAGGAATTTTTGGATAAAGCCATAAGCAGCGACCTGGAACATGTTATTGAAATGAAAAAAACCGTAGTAGCCAACCGCGGCGAAGAGGGAAAGATTTACGGCATAGTTGATCATGAGGAGGATCAGGCAAAGTATTCATCTCAGGTTATTGCCCCAATTGTGGCAGAGGGTGATGCCATCGGGGCTGTGATTCTGTTATCCAAAGAGCCCAATGTCAGTATGGGTGAAATGGAAATGAAAATAGCTGAAACCGCTGCCGGGTTTTTAGGCAAGCAAATGGAGCAATAATAGAGAGTTTATAAGAATTAACAGGCTGAAAAAAGGCATTGAACAATAGTCAATGCCTTTTATTTACGCCCTGTCCGACGGAGCAGGCTCCATTTTTCTCATGTTTTACATTTATCAGAGAAATTATTGCCCATATATGGTTGTTATTTTGAGGCAGATGGTATAATATTCATTCATAGTGAGTTTTTTATTGAGTGCAGCTGCTTACGAAGCAATATACAGGAGGTAAGCATGTCCAGAAAGTCTTTTGTAAAAGGAGCAGCAATTCTGGCTGCAGCAGGTTTGATTTCCAAGTTTATCGGTGCCCTTTTCCGGATTCCGATGATGAATATCATTGGTTCCACCGGGATGAGCTACTATCAAATGGCATACCCTATCTACTCCTTTCTGCTGATTATTTCCACTGCCGGCATTCCGACGGCGATTTCCAAAATGGTGGCGGAAAATATAGCTTTGGGGAATCACCGGGATGCCCACAGGGTGTTTCAGCTTTCTGTCCGGCTGATGCTCATTAGCGGCGGGATTGCCTTTATTATCTTTGCAGCGGGCAGCAAGCTGACAGCCAGAATTATGGGAGCAGAGGAAGCTTTTTATTCCATCCTTGCCATTTCTCCGTCATTGATTTTTGTTACTCTGCTTTCTTCTTTCCGGGGATATTTTCAGGGGATGCAGTATATGACACCCACTGCATTGTCACAAATAGTGGAGCAGCTGGGAAAGCTGATTCTGGGCCTTTGGTTTGCCTCCATGTACATATCAAGGGGGCCGGAATACGGCGCAGCCGCAGCCGTAGTAGGCGTTACCCTGAGTGAGGGCGCCGCCCTTGCTCTGGTTATGGGGATGTACCGTCGAAAAAAGAGGGAAGTGATGCATAATATAAGGCATTCGTCCAGACATCGCTATCGAATGAGCAATCGTTCCATACTATCCCGGTTGATTTTCATTTCCTTTCCCATCACAATCGGTGCATCCATTATGCCATTGGTCAATGTGGCGGATTCCTTAATCGTGGTGAATCGACTGGTTCAGATTGGATTTGGGGAAGAGCAGGCCAAATCCTTATATGGACTGTTGACCGGCGGTGCCAATCCCTTGATCAATTTTCCAGCCGTACTGACCATTGCCATGGCTATGAGCCTGGTACCGGCAATTTCTGAGTCCTATGCAAGCAAGGACTATAAAAGCATTGGTCAGAAAACCGAAACAGGCATCCGGCTGACCCTGCTGCTTGGCCTGCCGGCAGCTGCCGGCATGGGGGTATTGGCCCGGCCTATCTGCTCTCTCTTGTACCCCAGACTGCCGGAGGCGGAAATCACGGCTACCGGTAATATTTTGGCAATCCTGTCCATAGGAGTCATCTTTCTGACCTTAGTGCAAACTCTGACCGCTATACTTCAGGGATTGAACAAGATGGCAATCCCCGTGCGCAACCTTGCCATCGGTGCGCTTTTCAAGGTGGCAGTTACCTATATATTGGTAGGGAAACCCAATATCCATGTCAGGGGTGCGGCAATAGGCACGGTAATCTGTTACGGGATAGCTGCATTTCTCGACATGGCTGCCGTTATCCGATATTCCGGGATGAAGCTGCGGTTTGTTGATTTTATT
>DUOI01000142.1 GCA_012838915.1 Clostridiales bacterium | reverse complement strand
TAATGCCCGGCGACAATATCCGGATGACCATCAAGCTCATTACTCCCATTGCTATTGAGGAAGGTCTGCGCTTTGCTATCCGTGAAGGCGGCAGAACCGTCGGAGCAGGGGTTGTTACCTCCATTATTGAGTAAATTGAAAAACTGATAAATCACTATCCTTCGGCTTATGCTGAAGGATAGTGTGTTTCAAAAAAATGCTTGCTTTTAGCATATCTATATTGTACAATAAAATGGTTGTGTTATTATTAGGACACCAGGGATGAAGTAAAAGGTTGCCGGTGCCGCGCCGGGTAATTTTTACGGACCAGTCCGCATGAATCGGGCGAAATACCTTGCTTGCTTGTTGTGCCCTTTATTTTTTCAGCGGCTTATGGCACACGTGGTTAAGTGTAAACAAGGTAAAACATTGCCCCTTCTGTCTTATTTAAGACGTTGAAACGTCTGACTGTAAAAAAGGAGGGAAATTCTTTGGCTAACCAAAAAATCAGAATCAAGTTAAAGGCTTATGATCATACTCTGATCGATCAATCTGCGGAAAAAATCGTGGAGACCGCCAAAAAGACCGGGGCATTGGTTTCCGGACCCATACCCCTGCCTACCGATAAGGAAATCATCACGATTTTAAGAGCTCCTCATAAATACAAGGACAGCCGTGAGCAATTCGAGATGAGGACCCACAAAAGGTTAATCGACATCCTGAGCCCCACCTCCAAAACGGTGGACTCTCTGATGAGGCTGGATCTGCCTGCAGGTGTCGATATCGAAATCAAACTATAGGATTTCGACCACGATTGTAGAAGAACGGAGGTTTTACAAAATGCGAAAAGCCATTCTGGGTAAAAAGCTGGGTATGACCCAGGTTTTCACAGAAGACGGTCTGATGGTACCAGTTACCGTAGTGGAGGCCGGTCCCTGTGTTGTTACTCAGGTTAAGACTGAGGAAAAAGACGGTTATAATGCTCTTCAGGTAGGCTTTGACGACATCAGAGCCAAGCTGGTTAACAAACCCCTGAAGGGACATTTTGAAAAAGGCAATGTATCATATAAACGTTATATAAGAGAATTCAAGCTGGACAATACGCAGGAATACAGCGTGGGAAGCGAGATTAAGGCTGATATTTTCCAGGCCGGCGATAAGGTTGATGTCAGCGGTATTTCCAAGGGCAAAGGATTTGCCGGCACCATCAAGAGATGGAATCAGCATAGAGGCCCCATGTCCCATGGATCCAGGTACCATCGTCGTCCCGGCTCTATGGGGGCAGGTTCATCACCCGGACGGGTATTTAAATCGAAGAAGCTGCCAGGGCGCATGGGCAATGAAAGGGTTACTGTTGCCAATCTCGAAGTGGTGAAAGTTGATGCTGAGCGCAACCTGCTTTTGATAAAGGGCGCACTGCCCGGCAGCAGGGGAACCCTGCTTACCATCAAGGAGACCGTGAAGAATTAGTCGTAAGTTATACGGAAAGGAGGACAGGCTATGCCTAAAGTAGCTTTATATAATATGGAAGGCGCTTCAGTTGGCGAAATTGAATTGAAGGACGAAGTTTTCGGCATTGAAGTCAACAAGGATGCACTATACCAGGTAACCAAAATGCAGCTGGCCAACAAAAGGCAGGGCACCCAGTCTGCACTGACCCGTGCAGAGGTCAGAGGAGGCGGAGCCAAGCCCTGGAGGCAAAAGGGCACCGGCCGGGCCCGTCACGGCAGCACACGCTCCCCCATTTGGATAAAGGGCGGCGTTGTATTTGCTCCCAAGCCCAGGGATTACAGCTACACTATTCCTAAGAAAATCAAAAGGCTTGCCATGAAGAGTGCTCTTAGCTCAAAGGTACAGGAGGATAATATTATTGTAATGGATTCCCTGGAACTGCCGGAAGCCAAAACCAGGGAAATGGTAAAGGTATTAAAAAACCTGAAGGCAGATGACAAAGTACTGCTGGTAATTCCAGGCAAGGATGAAACTTTGGAAAGAGCCGCACGCAACCTTCCCAATGTGAAACTGGCCTTTGTCAATACTTTGAATGTACTGGACATCCTGAAATACAATCATTTTATAATAACACAGGATGCAGCGCGCCTTGTCGAGGAGGTGTACGCGTAATGAAAGATCCTCATGATATCATTATAAAGCCGGTACTCAGTGAAAAAAGCTATGATTCCATACAGGAAAAGAAATATACCTTTATAGTAGACAGGAATGCAAACAAAACCGAGATCAAACAGGCTGTGGAAGCCATCTTCGGTGTTAAGGTAGAGAGCGTGAACACCATTCGCCGGGAGGGCAAGATGAAGAGAATGGGCGTTCATACCGGTAGAAGGCCATCCTTCAAAAAAGCCTATGTCAAGCTGACAGCCGACAGTAAGGAGATTGAGTTCTTCGAAGGAATGGCACAATAAGGAGGTTACTAAAAATGGCGATAAAAAAATACAATCCTACCTCCCCCGCCAGAAGGCACATGTCGGTTTCTGCCTTTGAAGAAATCACCAAAAAGGCTCCGGAAAAGTCTCTTTTGGTATCTCTTAAAGGCAAAGCGGGCAGAAATGTGCAGGGACGAATTACCGTTCGTCATCGGGGCGGCGGAGCAAAGAGAAAATACCGCATTATAGATTTCAAGCGCAACAAGGACGGAGTACCTGCCAAGGTTGCAGCAATCGAATATGATCCGAACCGCAGCGCCAACATTGCATTATTGCACTATGCAGATGGTGAAAAAAGGTATATTATCAGCCCCAACGGACTCAAGGTCGGAGATACCGTTGTATCCGGGCCGGATGCCGACATTAAGGTAGGAAATGCCCTTCCTCTGAAAAATATACCTGTGGGTACCGTTATCCACAATATAGAGTTGCGAGCCGGCAAAGGCGGACAATTAGTTCGTTCCGCAGGAAATTCCGCCCAGCTCATGGCCAAGGAAGGCGGCTTTGCTCAAGTAAGGCTTCCCTCCGGTGAGGTTCGTCTGGTTCGTGCAGAATGCAGAGCTACCATCGGCCAGGTCGGTAATGTTGATCATGAAAACATTACCATTGGTAAGGCAGGAAGAAAAAGACACATGGGATTCCGTCCCAGCGTACGCGGTTCGGTTATGAACCCGGTAGATCACCCGCATGGCGGCGGTGAAGGACGTGCACCCATAGGAAGGCCTGCTCCGGTTACTCCCTGGGGTAAACCTACCTTGGGATACAAGACAAGAAAGAAGAAAAACCAATCAGACAAGTATATTATCAAGCGCAGAAAGAGTTAATTTGCGCAGCAGGAACTGTTTAAGAATCGAAAGGAGGCACACTGGATGAGCCGATCGGTTAAGAAAGGGCCATTTGTTAATAAGGACCTTTTGAGAAAGATACAGGAAATGAATGAGCAGGGCAAAAAAGCAGTGTTGAAGACTTGGTCCAGAGCATCGACCATTTTCCCTGAAATGGTAGGTCACACCATTGCTGTGCATGATGGCAGAAAGCATGTTCCAATTTATATAACTGAGGATATGGTAGGACATAAGCTGGGAGAATTTGCACCTACCAGGACCTTCAGAGGTCACAGCGGACATACCGAAAGGTCTACTGCATTGAAATAGTCGAAGGAGGAATAAAAGTGGCAACAAGGATTAAGGAAAAGGCAAGAGCCCGCCGGGAAAACAGTGAAAAACGCCCTCATGCCACCGCCCGTTATATTCGGATCTCTTCCAGCAAGGTTAGAATTGTAATAGATTTGATTCGGGGAAAAAAGGTTGGAGAAGCGCTTTCCATACTGGAGCATACCCCCAAGGCAGCATCGGAGCCGGTTGCTAAGCTCCTGAAGTCTGCTGTAGCCAATGCGGAAAACAACCTGGGTATGGATCCTGACAGCCTGTATGTTGCTGAAGTTTATGCAAATCAGGGGCCGACTCTGAAAAGATTCAGGCCGAGAGCGCAAGGCAGAGCCTACAGAATTC
>DUOI01000141.1 GCA_012838915.1 Clostridiales bacterium | reverse complement strand
TTGGACGCCCTACGATTGTATCAGATCTTTTTCCCGAACCAAATACTGTAAATATAACCGCTTCTGCGCCGTGCTTTCTTGCTTCCCCTTCGGCTATACCCGCAGCATAACGCTCAGTTTTCCCTATGAGATCAGCTTCCATCATTGCTTTAAACGCAAGATCAGCAATTCGGGCTGCTTCTCTAAGGCAAGCAATTTCATTTGCACTTTTTACTTTGCGTAATTCAAACAATATAGAATTAGCATCAACTATATCGCAGGCAAATGACTCACTGATTGTGTTCAATAACGCCGCCGGCATTGCATCCATTCCCACAACACCAAGCTTTGATATTTTTTTTGCCTGGTTCAATTCCTGAGACAAAGACTTAAAACTGGTATAATTGGCAAGCGGATAATCTATCTCGTCTGCTACAGTAACACAGAGAAAATCCGGAACCAATCGAATATCCGGCCAAACGCTCATCTCTTCCGCTACTTTCTCGCCTTCAGGAGCACAGAGAACAATAGGCTCGGTATCAATCCCCATCAGCATGGCTCCCCGTTCAAATATCGGCCAATAGTTGGATACATAGCGGAGCGATTCTTTGCGATACTCATCACCATAGACCAGTATAGCGTCCAACCCGATTTTCTTCATATGCTCCCGTATTTTACTTATTCTTTCTTTAAATTCTTCCTTGGGAATTCTGATTTCATCCATTGCACACACCTCACTCATTTATTGTTCTGGTGCTATTGTCCATAGCCCAAAGTTGCAAGATATGCCATATTAGGCTGATTTACATCCAACCTCCCGTACTGAACTATTACTTCTATATCGCTGCGTATATGCAGAGAATACTGCACGCCTACATCCAGGTGAAGGTCACCAAACACCTTAGGATCATTACTTCTAAATGCAGTTATACGTTTGGCAGGCGCAACAAATGGAATATTCTCAACAGGGGGACGATCAGAAAAATATACATCTATAAGTATATTGGCATCCTGATCATTGCAATTAAGTATCATTATGCTTTCATGGCCCTCATAATCCGTAGCTTCACCCGGATTCACAGGAGGTCTGTAACCGTCTACGATATACCAATTATTCTTACCATGCATGGTATCACTCCCAACTTTCATTCCTTTACAGCATACTTATCAATATCACCGGCTGACAAATTTACAGCCTGAATATCTCACACGGATAATTAGTCATGTTTTCCGCTTTACCAATACCTACACGTACACTGTCTTCTATCCTGAACCCATAACCTTGTTTATTACCCATAAAAATATCTACCGCATATGTCATGTTATTGCGCAGGATGTAGTCAGAACCTTCCTCAATCCACGGAGGCTCCCCTTCCATCAGACCCGTGGCATGGCACGGCCCATAAAGCAACCAGTCAATATGGCCGTTATTGCGCATTGTTTCATAATATGCGTCAGCAACATTGCCCGCATTGTTCCCGTCATACAATTGTCCTATTATTGCTTCATGTGCTTCATAACCTGCCTTAATCGCATCTATCATCCACTGCTCCGGCTTACCTAAAATAACAGGTCGTCCAATAGTTGATGCGTATCCTTCATACCTTGCACCAATTTGAAGATGAACCAGTTCATTCTCCCCGATTACTTTATGCCTTGCCCTGCTGATTGCCTGATTTCCGCCTACTCCCGCAAGAACCCATATTGGATAAGATTCGCTTTCTGCACCCAGCTCGAAAAGCTTGCCGCATGCAAGTCCGCGAACCTGAGTTTCTGTCATGCCGGGACGAATATTCTCTAAAACATAATCAAAAGTCTTTCGGGTAATTTCACCTGCATATCGCAAACAAGCAATCTCATTTTCTGATTTGTACATCCTTAACTGCATTACCAAGTCGTCCCCGCTTATAATTGATACATCTCCAAATGATTTCAAACCTTCTACCAATGCATCGAATGTTACTTTCCCTATAAGATTGTAGCCGGCTACAGCAAAGTTCTTTAATATCTTACCCTTCAATAGTTCATCAATCACACTGTTAAATGTATCAAGTTTATGTCCCGGATATTCTGGATTGGATGATTCCCTGAAGGCTGACAGCCTGCGAATATCCTTGATACGGCTGCGATCTGACGCATAAGTCATACTCTCAGGCCCTATAAGCAATAACGGATCTCCTTCCTGGGCAAACAACACACCGGCTGTTTCAAAGGACGGCCAATAATTACAGAAATAGCGCACAAACTGAGGCTCTGCTTCATTACCGTAGGTAAGCAGCATGTCAATTCCTTTTTGTTTCATCAACTCCTGGACTTTTCCGGCACGCTCCTTGAACTCGCTATCTGGAATAATTGGTCTGGTCATTTTTATTCCTCCTCAATTATTATTATAAAGATAATATTATGCTTTTTTGTACGCCCCTGAACGAAGAACGTCAATAAATACAGCTGCCAAGAGTATACATCCTTTGATTATCTGCTGCCAGAACGTCTGTATGCCGAGCATGGTAAGGCCATTGGAAATAGTAGTGAGCATTAGCACACCTATAAGCGACCCCCATAAGCTTCCTTTACCGCCACTAAGGGATGTACCTCCCAAAATACAGGCAGAAATAATCGTCATCTCATAGCCTGTGCCGGCTGTCGGAAGTCCGGCACCTGTTTGGGCAGCCATCAGGATCCCCGATATACCGGCTAACATACCGTTTAAGAGGTATACTATAAAGACAACTCTATCTGTATTAATCCCGGAAAGATAACTTGCTCTCGCATTAGAACCTGTGGCATATACTTTTCTGCCAAATGCTGTATACTTTGCTAAGTACCATGTTATTATATAACAAAGTAACATTACAAGTACCAGAAAGGGTATAAATCCAACATAACCGCGACCAAGCCATTTAAATTGTTCGTTCGTTACAACTATGGATATGCCATCATTTAGTAAGTAAGCAATGCCCCTAAATATAGACATTGTGGCAAGGGTTGTAATCATAGGATTAATCTTACCCTTAGAAACTGCAAAACCGTTGATTGAACCGCATATTACCCCTAAAACCAGTGCGATGAGTACAGAAGCAAATGCAGAATACCCTGCTTTTAGCAAGATAGAAACAACCATGCCGGTCAATGCCATAGTGCCGCCGACAGAAATATCTATACATCCGGCTACTAATGCCAGTGTTGTAGTAGTGGCTGTAATACCTGTTACAGCAGAATAAATTCCGATGTTCAAAAAGTTATCCGTTGAAAAAAAGTGACGTGACAAAATAGAAAAAACCACAATAATGAGTATATAAGCCAGCAATATAGTAAACTCACTACCCACTTTTTTTTGCAGGTTTCTTGTTGAACTGGTAAAACTTTTTACTAGACTCATATTATATACCTCCAACAGCAAGTCTCATTAAATTTTCTTGGGTTGCCTCTTCCGCAGCTGCTTCACCTGTTATCCTTCCTTCACACATGACGAGTATTCTATCGGACATGGCCATGACTTCTTGCATCTCTGAAGAAATCATGATAATTCCTATGCCGCTTCTGCATAAATCATCCATAATTTTGTATATTTCAGCTTTAGCTCCTACATCTATACCACGTGTAGGTTCATTTAGAATTAATATTCTAGGATTTG
>DUOI01000140.1 GCA_012838915.1 Clostridiales bacterium | reverse complement strand
TTTAAGATGATACGTGCTGAAAGCAATTAAATATTCTCTCGGAAAGTGCGGTATCAATTTTTCTTTCAGCGTCTGAGGATATACTCCTTTGTTTCATCATAAAAATTGTAGTTATGAAATTCCCTCAAATAATTAATATTATTGAGTTCTCTACTCCTAAAATAGTCAGGAGGTTTATTAATTGATGAAAAAAAGAGTAGTTATAACCGGGATAGGTGCTGTAACACCTCTCGGTAACAGTATAGATTTATTTTGGGAAAATATTAAAAAAGGAAGAAGCGGCATTAACAAGATAAGCCGTTTTAACACGGAAGGTTTTGATGTCAAAATAGCAGCACAGGTGGATAAATTTGATCCCCAGGATTTTATGGATAAAAAGGAAGCCAGGCGAATGGATCGTTATACGCAATATGCTATGGCAGCTACCATAATGGCTTTAAAACAAGCTCAACTGGATATGAGCAGGTTAAATACAGAACGCTTCGGGGTTATTCTGGGAACCGGCATAGGCGGAATCGAGACCTTGGAAAACCAGGCTAATATTCTGTATACCAAGGGTCCTGGCCGGGTCAGTCCCTTCTTTGTACCCATGATGATCGCTAACATGGCTGCCGGGCAGATTTCCATTGCCTTTGGTGCCAAAGGTGTGAACACAACCATTGTAACCGCATGTGCTTCTGCTACTAATGCCATCGGTGAGGCTTTTCGAACAATACGGGGTGGATATGCCGATATTATTATTACCGGCGGCAGCGAGGCTCCGATTACACCCCTGGCGCTGGCAGGGTTTAGTTCTATGAGAGCTCTTTCTACCTGTCCTGATCCTCAAAAGGCCTGCAGACCTTTTGACCTGAATCGGGACGGATTTGTTATGGGAGAAGGCGCAGGTATACTTATATTGGAAAGTTATGAGCATGCGGTACGGCGGGATGCCAATATTCTGGCAGAAATTGCAGGCTATGGTCTGACTGCAGATGCTTATCACATTACTGCACCGGCTCCGGAAGGCGAGGGCGGCGCCCGTGCAATGAAGGATGCATTGGCTGACAGCGGAATTGCCGCCGGGGAAGTGGACTATATCAACGCCCACGGCACCTCAACACCCTATAATGACAAGTTTGAAACCACTGCCATAAAATCTGTATTCGCAGACCATGCAAACAAATTAGCGGTTAGCTCGACCAAATCCATGACCGGACATCTGCTGGGTGCAGCAGGGGGTATTGAAGCTATTGTATTGGTAAAATCCATTGAGGACCAATACCTGCCTGCTACTATCAACTATGAAACCCCGGATCCGGAATGTGATTTGGATTATGTACCCAATAAGGGTCGCAGCGGGAAAGTCGAAGTTGCCATGTCCAACTCCTTTGGTTTTGGAGGTCAGAATGCATGCATTGTCATAAAAAAGTTCTTCAATTAGAAATTTTTAAGTAACGGTAACTGAAGTAACTGTATAACAGTATTGTGGAAATCAAAAATTTTGGACGTTACCTGCTTTTTTAAGAATAGGTTCGTCCTTTTTTATACGAATCATTTTTACAGCGCTGAATGCGTAGTTTATTGTAATTGATAAAACAAGGAATAACGTATATAATTACTCTAGTATAAATGCGATGCCAAGGAAAGTGGAAGAAAATATGAGGCTACTTGCACAGCTAAATGATTTATTTGAGATATTAGATTATAAATTCAAAGATATTCAACTCATTGTAACAGCGTTGACTCACAGTTCTTATGCGAATGAAACCAAGGATGAGATCACATTTAATGAACGCCTTGAATTTTTGGGTGACTCCGTATTGGGTTTGATTATCAGCGACTACCTGTACCGAACTTTTACTGATCTTACAGAAGGTGAGTTAAGTAAAATCCGGGCGGGTGTAGTTTCAGAGTTTTCACTGGCACAGAAAGCCAGAGCGTTAGGTCTTGGTTCTTTTCTTCGCCTGGGAAAAGGAGAAGATAATATTGGTGGACGGGACAGGTCTTCGGTATTAGCTGATGCCATGGAAGCAGTGATTGGAGCCATGTACCTGGATGGCGGACTAAATGCAGCAAAAACCTTTGTTTTAAAGCTTCTGGTGCCTACCATTATGTCTCAGTTATCCGGGGAAGGACATCAGGACTATAAGACCCAGCTGCAGGAGCTGCTGCAGAGTCATTCTTCCCTTGAGATTTCCTATCGGATTATCAGGGAAGAGGGACCTGATCATGAAAAATGGTTTACTGCAGAAGTATGCCATGGGGGTATGGCCATAGGCAGGGGTCAGGGCAGAAGCAAAAAGGAAGCAGAGCAGCAGGCGGCTCGCTATGCACTCAATAAACTTAGATAAAACTTAAACCGAGTCAGAGACAAGCACACTGCCAGAAGGATGGATTCACTACTGATTAATAAGATGAGGTGTTATTAGTTTGTTATTAAAAAAGCTGGAGATTTACGGGTTCAAATCCTTTGCAGACCGAATTTCCATGAGATTCGACAAGGGTATTACCGCCGTCGTAGGTCCGAATGGATGCGGAAAAAGCAATATAGCCGATGCAGTGCGTTGGGTTCTGGGTGAACAGAGTGCAAAATCTTTACGGGGCAGTAAGATGGAGGACGTTATCTTTTCAGGTACACAGGTTAGAAAGTCCCTCGGTTTTGCAGAAGTATCCCTGACTTTAGATAATAGCGACGGTGAGCTTCCGGTCGAGTTTTCCGAAGTAACCGTTACCCGAAGAATGTTTCGTTCAGGGGAAAGCGAATACTTCATCAATCGAAGTGCCTGTCGACTGAAGGATATTGTAGAATTGTTTATGGATACCGGGGTAGGAAAAGAAGGTTACTCTATTATCGGACAAGGGAGAATCGACGAGATTTTAAGTACCCGTTCGGAAGATAGAAGAAATATATTTGAAGAGGCTGCAGGCATTGTCAAATATAAAGCCCGCCGAGATGAAGCAGAGAAAAAATTGGAGAAGACCAGGAATAATTTAATGCGGGCAGAAGATATTCTTACTGAGTTGGAACAGCAATTGCAGCCTTTGGCAGAGCAATCCAAAACCGCAAAGAAATATCTGAAACTTAAGGAAAAATTAAAGTTTTATGAAATCAACCAATTTCTCTACCAATACACCCGGCATAAACAAAGGATAGCAGAGCTGGAGGCGCAGATTATACAGCTGAATGAAGAATACTGCTTTAGAAAAATGCGCTTGACAGAAATGGAATCAGAAAAAGAAGTATTATCCCAAAGCCTGAGCACCTTGCAGCAAGAAGTGGATACAGCAAAAAAGGAGCGTTATAACCTGCTGAATACTTCTGAGAAATTAAAAGGAGAACAGAACCTGAATCTGGAGCGCATTCGACAGCATGAACGGGAAAACATAAGACTTACAGAGGAAATCCAGCGAAAGCAGCAGGATTTGGATAATGCAAAGGCGCAGTTGGATGCTTTGAGCGGTATCATAAATGGAAAAAGAGAAGCGTTTGAAGAATTACGTTCAAAAGCGGAAGCACTCACCGACAGACTGAATGGGCTGAATCAGGCGATTGCAGATTACCAAAAGCACATAGATGAAACCAAGGGAGGTATCATCCAGGTACTGAATCGCATATCGGATTGCAAAAATCAGTTGACCCGTTACTATACCATTGAGAGCAGCCTGAAAAGTCGGTTGGAAAAGATAGAGGAGCAGTTTGAAAATAAGAATAAAGAACAGGGTGTCCTTTTACAAGAACGGACAAGTTTACATAATAAAATTATGTCAACTAAGAAAAATCTGGAGGATCACAGGGCAAGAATAACCCTTCTTGAAAATACCGTCAGGGCCGGAAAAGAGGCACTGCACACACAGGAAGAGCGGTTAAACAGGGAAAAGCGGCTGCTGGAAGGAAAAAACTCCCGATTGAAGCTGCTGGAGGATATGAAGAAAGGCTATGAAGGCTTCAATAAAACAGTTAAGGAAATCCTGACTGCCTGCCGTTCCAATCCTGAAATTTCTCATAAGGTATGCGGCATTGTCGCATCACTAATTCAAGTTCCCAGGGAGTTTGAAACGGCGATAGAAACCGTTTTAGGGGCCAGTTTGCAATATATTGTTACCGAAGATGAGGAAGATGCCAAATACCTTATTAATTTTCTCAAAGAAAACAATTATGGGCGCACTACTTTCTTACCTGTCTCCTCTATACGGGGCAGGAAGCTGAATCCAAAAGAACGAAAAGTTCTGAATGAAAAAGGTTGTCTGGGTATTGCATCTGAGCTGGTTACATGTGAGGCTAAATACCAGGGTATTCTGAATCAACTATTGGGCCGGGTGGTAATAGCTGAGGATTTGGATGCAGCAATTCTGATGGCAAGACGTTTTTCTTATTCCTTTCGCATAGTTACCCTAAAGGGAGACATAGTAAATCCAGGAGGCTCAATGACCGGTGGCAGCAATGCAATCAAAGGAATCAGTATTCTGGGGCGCAATAGGGAAATTTTGGATTTACGCAGGGAGATTTCTGCTCGAAACAGTATTTTGGCAGAAATGGAAACCCGATATCAGGAACAGATAACCTATTATAGAAATAACAAGGCCAGCCTGGAAAACACGCTGGAGGCTCTGCGCAAATTGGAAATGCAGCTCTCCACTGAAGAGGAAAGCCTCAATAGAGTATCCATGCAGCAAGCTGATGTTGAAAAGGAAATGTCCGCATTGGAGAATGAGAATAGGCAGATTCATCATAACCTGGAAGAGCTGAAAGTTTCCATATCTGAAACCAATCGGGAATTGAGGGAACTGGAAGACAGAAATGCTGACATCAATCAGGAAACAAAGGAATTTGAGGCTTATTTGAAGGAAAAACTGGAAGAGCGGGAAGCATGCAGCAAGGAACAAACCGATATCCGGATACAGCTAGCCGCCATGCAGCAGGAAATACGCAGCCTGAAAGAGCGGACCGGTAGAATGCAGGAAGATGCGGTCAGACACTTTAAGGGCATAGAAACCAGGGAAAAACAGCTTTTGAATAAAAATGAAGAAGTAAAATCAATCCAAAAAGATATGGAACGACAAAAAGGAGAAATAGCTCGGATAGAAGAAAAAACAATCCAGCTGACTTCCAAAATTGAAAAAATAGAAAAGAAGCGAATGCAGGAAGGACAAAAGCTTCATGAATTGGAACAGGAAATCAAGGAATGGAACAGGATAATTGAAGAAATCACCGACAAAAAGCATCGACTGGAGGTTCAGAATTCCAGATATGAAGTAGAATTGGAAAACTATCAAAACAATATTTGGGAGGACTATGAAGTTACCTGGAATACCGCAATAAGTTATAGAGATGAAAACCTGACTCTTACAGAGGTTAACCAGCAAATTCAAATGTTAAAGAAGGAGATCGGCGAACTCGGTGATGTCAATGTCGGCGCCATAGATGAATATAAGAGAGTCAGCGAGCGATATAAATTCATGACAGACCAGAAAAATGACCTGATTACAGCCGGAAATAATCTGAGAAATGTTATAGGTGAAATTACCACAACTATGAAAAAACAATTTCAGGAGGAGTTTAACGTCATTAATGACTATTTTGGTATCAGCTTCAAAAAACTCTTTGACGGCGGTCAGGCGCAGCTGGTGCTGGAAAACCCTGATGATGTACTGAATTGCGGCATTGAAATTATAGCTCAGCCTCCGGGAAAGAAACTGCAGAATCTGTCGTTGTTATCAGGTGGGGAAAGGGCAATGACGGCTATAGCTATCCTCTTTGCCATTCTCAGACATAAGCCCACTCCTTTTTGTGTATTGGACGAGATTGATGCAGCCCTTGATGACAGTAATGTTTACCAGTTTGGAAGATATATTAAGGAGTTTTCCAATGATACCCAATTTGTCATCATTACCCACCGGAAAGGCACTATGGAAGTAAGTGACGTTTTATACGGTATAGCCATGGAAGAAAAAGGTGTATCCAGAATAATATCCGTTAAATTTGATGAGATGGTAAGCTGAAGAACTAAAGGTCGGGTTTAGACCTGCATAAATGAAATATATACTGTTATGTCAGAAGAGAGATGTGTAATCTTTACAGGAGGCAGATGAATGGTAATGCAGCAAAAAGATAGGAAAGGCTTTTTTTCCAGATTGAAGGAAGGCTTGTCCAAAACCCGAAGTAATATAACAAGCCGGGTTGATGAACTGGTGAAATACTATAGCGAAATAGATGATGAATTTTTTGAGGAGTTGGAAGAAGCCCTGATAATAGCTGATGTTGGTACACAGACAACAGAGGATATAATGAGAGATATCCGACAGCGAGTGAAAAATGAAAAAATAGGGGATGTTTCGAGAATTAAAGGCTTGCTGAAGGAAAAAGCTGTTTCTATATTGGAAGATGGCGTACATAACCTAACTTTACCCAGTCCGACCGTTATATTGGTAGTTGGAGTTAATGGGGTTGGCAAGACCACTACCATTGGTAAGCTTGCCGGCAGATACAAAAAAGAAGGCAAAAAGGTGTTGATAGCTGCGGCAGATACTTTCCGCGCTGCTGCAGGCGAGCAGCTGGAGATCTGGAGTAAACGGGCGGAAGTGCCTATTGTCCTTCATGGTGAAGGTGCCGATCCCGCCGCAGTTGTATTTGATGCCATTCAGTCAGCCAAATCCAGAAATACTGATATCCTGCTCTGTGACACGGCTGGCAGGTTACACAACAAAAAGAACCTGATGAATGAGCTGAGAAAAATCAATCGCGTTATTGAACGTGAATTTCCCGAAGCGCATAAAGAGGTTTTACTTGTTATAGATGCTGCCACAGGTCAAAATGCTATTACACAGGCATTTTTATTCAAAGAAACAGTGGGGGTTACAGGTATCGCTCTAACCAAATTGGATGGAACGGCTAAAGGTGGTGTAGTGCTGGCAGTTAAGGCTCAGTTGGGAATTCCCATTTATTTTGTTGGCGTGGGAGAACAGGTTGACGATTTGCAGCCATTTAACGCAGGAGAGTTTGCAGATGCCTTGTTTGACAGCTGACATGTTATTCAATATATAGGTCCCCGTCAATGAAAAATACTTGACGGGTTTTTTTTTATGCATTATAATAGATTACTGTAAAGCAGAAATACTTGACGCTTGTTTTGTAATGATTGTGAGCCTGGTGGGAATCTATGGAGAAGTTTGAGGAAATGGCTTTGCTTTTAGATATTTACGGAGGGCTGCTTACTCAAAAGCAGAAAGATGTCATGGATCAATATTATAATTATGATTTATCTCTGCAGGAAATTGCGGAAAATATCGACATCAGCAAGCAGGGCGTCCATGACCTGATCAGGCGTGCAGAAAACTCTCTGAGGAAGGCAGATGAGAAACTAGGTTTTTTGAAACGACTGTCCGGAATCCAATCCGGGTTGGAAGAACTTCGAAGCATTCTTGAGTATTGTTGCCGGGAAGATATGTATACGAAGAATTTTTCCACAGATCAGAAAAATAAACTTACAGGGCAGCCGGCCAATGAACTGGAAGTATGCCTGGATAAGCTTGACAAGCTCATTAATACCTGTTTGGGAGGTTGACAGATTGGCATTTGAAGGTTTGACGGAAAAATTGCAGTCTGCTTTCAAAAAGCTGACAGGCAAGGGCAAACTGAATGAAAAAGATGTAAAGGAAGCCATGAGAGAGGTAAAATTGGCTTTGTTGGAGGCAGATGTCAATTTTATCGTTGTTAAAAATTTGATAAAAAAGATTACCGAGAGGGCAGTGGGTTCTGAAATCATGGAAAGTCTCACTCCCGGTCAGCAAGTAATTAAGATAGTGAATGAAGAGCTTACGGCATTAATGGGAGGCTCCCATAGCAAGGTTGTGATGGCATCCAAGCCGCCTACCGTTTTAATGCTGGTGGGTTTACAGGGAGCGGGTAAAACAACCCATGCCGGGAAATTGGCCAATTATTTCAGGAAGCAGGGGAAGAATCCTTTATTAGTAGCCTGCGACATTTACCGCCCTGCTGCCATCAAGCAGCTTCAGGTAGTTGGAGAGAAGGTGAATACTCCGGTATTCGAGAGGGGGCAAAGTGATCCTGTTCAAATTGCCCGGGAAGCCCTGAATTACGCTATAGAACATCATAATGATATAGTACTGATGGATACAGCCGGCCGGTTGCATATCGATGAGGAACTAATGAACGAGCTGAAAACCATTAAAGCAGAGATTAAGCCTCATGAAATTTTGCTGATAGTTGATGCCATGACAGGGCAGGATGCTGTAAATGCAGCTAAGTCCTTTAATGAACAGCTGGGCATTGACGGTTTGATTCTCACCAAGTTGGACGGGGATACACGAGGTGGTGCGGCACTTTCTGCAAAAGCCGTTACAGGCAAGCCTATCAAGTTTGCAGGCATAGGCGAGAAGTTGGACGATTTGGAGGTTTTTCACCCCGACCGGATGGCTAATCGAATTCTGGGAATGGGTGATGTACTCACCATCATTGAAAAAGCCCAGGCAAATCTTGATTTAAAAAAGGCCCAGGAGATGGAGAAAAAACTCCGTACCCAGACTTTTACCCTGGATGATTATTTGGAGCAGCTGGAACAGGTAAAAAATATGGGCTCCATGCAGGATATACTGTCTATGATACCGGGGATGAATTCTAAAAAACTGAGCGGAATACAGCTGGATGAAAAGCAAATACCAAGAACCCAGGCTATTATTCAGTCCATGACGCCAAAAGAGCGAACCAATCCGTCCATCATTAATGCAAGCCGAAGAAAAAGAATTGCAGCAGGCAGCGGTACCCGCATTCAGGACGTGAATCAGCTGTTGAAATCCTATGAAGAACTGAAGCGCATGATGAAGCAAATGACAGATATGACCAAAGGCAAAGGCAGAAAGGGGAAATTCAAATTACCCTTTATGTAAGTAAACATGGAATACAGCAAGCAACTGATTTTTATTCAGTTTGCATATAGATAATCTATTGATACTGCGAGGTGAAAATATGGTAAAAATCAGATTGAAGAGAATGGGTGCAAAGAAAAATCCTTTTTATCGGCTGGTTGTAGCAGATTCACGCTATCCCAGAGACGGGAGGTTCCTGGAAGAAATTGGCTATTACAACCCTGGTACCAATCCTTCCGAAGTGAAAATTGATGTTGACAGAGCTAAGGACTGGCTTAGCAAAGGGGCACAGCCTACTGATACCGTCAGAGCTCTTCTGAAAAAGAACGGTGTATTATAAGGGGGCAGATCCATGGTTGAATTGGTAAGTTTTATTGCTAGATCCCTGGTGGACAATCCTGAGCAAGTGGATGTACAGCGGGTGGAAGAAGATGATGCTATAATTATTGAACTCAGGGTAGCACCTGATGACATGGGAAAGGTTATCGGCAAGCAAGGACGAATTGCAAAAGCCATTCGTACCGTTGTTAAAGCAGCATCACTGAAAGAAGATAAAAGAGTAACTGTGGAGATAATCTAAGGTGGGAAGACAATGCTGGAATATTTATCCGTTGGCGTTGTCCTAAAGCCCCAAGGCTTAAAAGGAGAAATCAAAGTCAAGCCATTGACTGATGATCTAAGGCGATACGACAGCTTGCAGACTGTTTACCTGAAAAATGGGGAATACAAAGAGTTGCACATTGTATCCCGGCGCTATGTAAAAGGCTTTGTTTTTTTGAAATTCAAGGGGTATGAAACCGTTGAATCGGTGATGCCTCTTCGCAGCCAATACCTCTGGATTCCCAGGCATATGGCTCGCAAACTGCCGAAAGATACTTTTTTTATCGCAGATCTGCTGGGCTGCCGCGTGGAAACTTTGTCTGGTGATGTGCTTGGCAAAATTACCGATGTACTGGAAACTGGAAGCAACGATGTATATATAGTTAAAGGCGGTCCCCTGGGTGAAGTGTTGATTCCTGCTCTGAAGAAGGTGATCACACGGGTGGATATAGCCAACAGGTTGGTTAGGGTGGATCTGACCGATATGGAAGGACTGCTGCCCAATGAAAATTGAAATATTAACATTGTTTCCCGAGATGTTTGAAGGCTTTCTGACATCCAGCATTCTGGGACGGGCTGTAGAAAAGAATCTTGTTTCCATCAGAATACACAATATACGGGATTTTGCCGCTAACAAACACAAGCAGGCTGATGATTACCCTTATGGCGGTGGTGCCGGCATGGTATTAATGCCCCAACCTTTGTCCGATTGCATCAGGCATGTTCTTTCTGATTACCAGGATGAAGAAGCGGAGAGTATGCCGAAGGTTATATACCTTTCTCCCCAGGGCAAGGTATTGAACCAGAAATTAGCACAACAGCTTTCCAAGGAGCCTGGGCTGATACTTCTGTGCGGACACTATGAGGGAATCGACCAACGAGTTATTGACAGATATGTGGATATGGAAGTATCCATAGGTGATTATGTACTGACAGGCGGCGAGGTTCCCGCAATGGCATTGATTGACTGTGTTACCCGCTTGATACCCGGTGTGCTGGGCAGCTGCGAATCCATTCTGGAGGAGTCCCATACTGCCGGTCTGCTGGAATACCCTCAATATACCAGGCCAGCCGTTTTTAACAACGATGAAGTGCCTCAGGTATTGTTATCCGGCGATCACAAGAAGATTGGGAACTGGCGCAGACAACAAAGCCTGAAGAATACCATGAAAAAGCGGCCGGATCTGCTAAGCAGGGCTGCATTGACAGAAGAAGATTACAGGATGTTGAAAGAGCTGGAGGATTCAAACTGACAGCCTATTGCGCGGAGAAATATCCATATGTTATAATTTTATTTATGATTACAGGCGTTTCGCTTTCCCGATATGGGTTATGAACGCTTGCGAAAAGGAGGTTATGAACCGATGAATATTATTAAAACCTTGGAACAAGAACAGTTAAGGAAGGATTTGCCTGAATTTTCCATTGGAGATACCGTCAGAGTATTTGTTAAGGTTGTAGAGGGCTCCCGAGAAAGGCTGCAGGCCTTTGAAGGAACAGTTATCCAAAGAAACGGGGGCGGAATCAGTGAAACCTTTACGGTTCGAAGGGTTTCTTATGGAGTAGGAGTTGAGAGAACATTCCCTCTACATTCTCCAAGAATTGATCACATTGAAGTAGTTAGAAAAGGAAAAGTGCGCAGGGCAAAGCTTTATTATCTGCGTGACAGAGTAGGAAAAGCTGCAAAGGTTAAAGAAAAGCAAATAAACAGATAATAACAAATATATGGGACTGGCGACAGTTCCATATTATTTTATCAATGGTACCAAAAGGCCCCACGATACAATGGAATATTTTCCGGGCGGAGCTTGCATAACAGGAAGGTCTGGTATAGTATGAAACAAAATAAGGGTAGAAGAAACTGTAATCCCTGCACAAGACAGGGTAATCGAAAGGATTCACTGAATGAAGTAAAGGAATGGGCACAGACCATAATTATAGCTGTGGTGCTGGCATTGCTGATTCGCGGTTTTCTGTTTGAAATTATATTGGTAGATGGAAATTCTATGGTGCCTACACTTTATGACAGAGACCGTGTTTTTGTAAATAAAATCATTTATTTAATCGGAGAGCCCCAGCATGGAGACGTAATTATTTTCAGAACTCCGGAAGATAATAGATCCAACTATGTTAAGCGGTTGATCGGATTGCCCGGAGACAGAATAAAAATTGAGAATGGAATTGTTTATTTGAATAATGAGCCCTTATACGAACCTTATATTGCAGCCCCTTCATATAATGATTTTGCAGAAGTGATTGTACCTGAAGATAGTTTCTTTGCATTGGGTGATAACCGAAATGACAGCAAGGACAGCCGGGATTCTCATGTAGGTTTTATTTCCATGAAAAATCTTGTAGGAAAGGCTGTTTGGCGCATCTGGCCGCTGGACAATTTGTCAGCAATTCGTTAGAAGGATGGTGATCATGCTTTGAAAATAAACTGGTATCCAGGCCATATGGCCAAGGCAAAGCGTTTGATCAGAGAGGATATGAATTTGGTGGATATGGTTATCGAAATGCTCGATGCAAGGATTCCAATCAGCAGTTCCAACCCGGATTTTCAGGCCCTTTATCAAAATAAGATCCGGGTAGTTGTATTGAATAAAACAGATTATGCAGACCCTGCCAAAACAGGCCTATGGAAAGAGTATTATCGCAAACTGGGCATTCCTGTCCTTGCGATAAATGCACTAAACAATAAGGACATACAAAATGTGAAAAAGGTTTTATTCTCATTGGCAGATGAAAAGCAAAAGCAAATAAAAGAGCGAAAAGGGATCAACAAAACAATACGTGCTATGGTTGTCGGTATTCCTAATGTAGGTAAATCAACTCTGATTAACAGTATTTCCTATGCCTCTAAAGCCAAAACCGGAGATCGTCCAGGAGTGACCAGGGTTAAGCAATGGGTCAAGGTGACTCCTTTTTTCGAGTTATTGGATACACCGGGTTTATTGTGGCCGAAGCTTGGAGAACAAGAAATTGGCTTACATCTTGCCTATACCGGTTCCATAAAAGAGGAAATTATACAACCGGAAGAAGTCGTATTCTGCTTTTTGGAAGAATTGGCGGAAGAATATCCAATACTTCTTAAAGAACGATTTCAACTGGAAAACCTTGATAAGAAAGGACATGCATTGCTGGAAGACATAGCAGTTAAAAGGGGTTGGCTGCAGCCAGGAGGGATTCCTGATATGCATCGGGCTGCCAAACAGATACTAAACGAGTATCAGTCAGGAGCTATTGGCCGCACTACTCTGGAGCTTCCTCCTTCCTGCTAAATAATTGGAATTAAAGCAGTTAAATAACTCCGATTAAATGCGATTTTCCAAAGAAGGAGAACCGGTTGAAATATCGAATAAATAACAGGATAAGCAGGTGAGGGGGCATTTTTTTTGAACATAAATAATCGAACCATATCTGAAGTAAGAGCTCTTCTCCAAGATGAAGAGGTGATATCAGAGCAATTGCTTACAGCTATGAAGCTGGACAGCCGAGTTGGTATTCAAGAACTGCTTAAGAAGTATTATCGCAGACAGGAAGCTCTAAGAAAAAAGCAAAAAAAAGCAGAAGAACTATTGAAATTTGAAAGAAAACTCTGGGCACAGGGTTTTACATACCTGGGAGGAGTTGACGAAGCGGGACGCGGGCCGCTGGCTGGGCCGGTTGTCTCTGCCTGTGTTATTCTACCGAAAGAACTCATAATAGAAACAATAGACGACTCCAAGAAGCTAACCGCAGCAAAACGAGAAGATTTGTTTGGCCAAATCAGCAAAGAGGCTGTTGCCATCGGCATTGGAATAATTGAAAATAATATAATAGACAAAATTAATATATATAATGCTACCATAGAATCTATGATACAAGCTGTAAAAGCATGCAGACATCAACCTGATTTTCTTTTGCTGGATGCAATACGCCTGAAGGACATGTCTTTACCGCAATACTCCATAACCAAAGGGGATTCCAGGTCCCAGTCCATTGCTGCAGCTTCTATCGTAGCCAAGGTAACCAGGGACAGAATGATGGAAGGCTTTGCAAGACTGTACCCGATGTATGGGTTCGACAAACACAAAGGCTATGGTACAAAAGAGCACATCAATGCAATACAAGAATATGGTATATCGCCCATTCATCGAAAAAGCTTTTTAACAAATATCCTATCCACTATATAAGGAGAGGGGGCTTCTTTAATGCTGGCCAAGGTCAAGAGCGCCGGCCTTTTTGGAATTGACGGATACGTCATTGATATTGAAGCGGATATTTCCAGCGGACTGCCGGCATTTGATATTGTTGGTTTGGCAGATACCGCTGTAAAGGAATCCAGGGAACGGGTTCGTGCTGCCATAAAAAACAGCGGTTATAGTTTTCCGATCAAACGAATTACTATTAATATGGCTCCCGGGGATACTAAGAAGGAAGGTTCGGCATATGATTTGGCTATTGCCGTAGGTATTTTGATGGCTACGGGACAGGTAAAGTTTAGTCCCGGTTTTCAACCTCTAATTTTAGGCGAGCTTTCTTTAGACGGAAGCATTCGTCCGGTCAGCGGAGTTCTGCCTATGTTGTTATCCGTGTCTGACACCGAGCATCAAGTCATACTTCCTAAAGACAATGCACCGGAAGCTTATCATGTGGAGGGTATGAGCGTCTATGTATTTGATCACCTCACAGAACTTGTATCTGCATTGAACGGTGAGACTCCGTTTTATCCCTATAAACCATCTAAAGATTCAAGAATGATTTTCCCAAAACCCATACATGAAGATTATGCTGATGTTAAAGGCCAGGAAGGTGCCAAACGGGCATTAAAGATTGCTGCTGCAGGAGGTCATAATCTGCTTATGATCGGCAGCCCGGGTACCGGAAAAACCATGCTGGCCAGAAGATTGCCGTCTGTTTTGCCGGATTTAACCTATGAAGAAGCCATTGAAACAACTAAGATTTATAGTGCGGCAGCTCTATTGGATGCAACTGAAGGTTTAATAAATACAAGGCCATTTCGTACACCACACCATACCATATCCAATGTTGCACTGGTAGGAGGCGGTAGAATACCTAAACCTGGAGAGATAAGTCTTGCACATAATGGGGTCTTGTACCTGGATGAGCTGCCGGAATTCAGGAGGGACGTTCTTGAAGTCTTGAGACAGCCACTGGAGGATGGGAAAATTACTATATCCCGTGCCCAGGGATCAGCCATATTTCCTGCAAAATTTATGCTGGTAGGAAGCATGAATCCCTGTCCGTGCGGCTACCACGGCGATCCGACACACTATTGCAATTGCACACCTTACCAGATATCACGATACCTGGACCGCTTGTCCGGACCTTTGTTGGATCGGTTTGACATTCATCTTGAGGTCAGACCAATAAGTTTTGAAAAACTTACTGGTGACTATGAAGGTGAGACTTCTGAAGAAATTAAGAAAGAAGTAGACAAGGCGCGAAGTATACAGCTTGACAGATATAAGAATAAGGGTATCTACAACAATGCCCAGTTAAATTCGAAGCAGATGAGAATCTATTGCAAGCTGACCGGTAGGCAGAAAACCATGATAAAAGTTGCCTTTACAGCCATGTCCCTAAGCGCAAGAGCCTACGATCGAATACTGCGGGTAGCTCGAACTATAGCCGATTTGGAGGAAGAAGAGCATATCCTGGATCATCATCTTGCCGAAGCCATCCAATACCGAAGCTTGGACAGGCAGTATTGGAATTATTAAGATGATATTGATTAGCGGAGGTAGACATGAGAAGAAGCATCAATTTTGTATGCTACACAACGATGATTCTGCTTGGATTATATCTGGCGGGATATCAAAATGTGATTGATTCCATTACCGGGGAATATTCCATTGCAAGCTCGGTTATGGGTATAATTATCGCACTGCACTTTACAGGTTCCATAACCGCTCCTGTTATTTTTGGTGAGATAAGTGATAGAAAAGGAAGCAAGGTTATTATCCTGGTTGCACTCTTCATTCTGATAAGCGGCCTTTTAGCAGCCAGTGTCTTTCAAAACATATATGTGCTTGCACTTGGTATATTCCTGGTAGGAAGCGGTTTTTCTGTTATTGAAGGGACACTGTCCGCTGTATTATCAAATATCAATCCCGGTGAAACAGTTAAGGTAATCAACTTATCTCAAATGTATTTTTGTATCGGCGCAGTTTTAGGTCCCCTAATTACTTTGTTTATCATCAATCAGTTTGGAAGTTGGAGAATCTTATTCGTCCTCCTGATTCTTCTGTTTCTACTCATCATTTTCTTATTCAGTCGTTTTGATTTAGGCAAAGTGGAAGGTGGAACAGTGACAGAAAAATGCTTGACATTAAATGAAAATGAAGGAAAAATTCATTCAATTGCCTTGCTGAAGAGTAAAAGTTTTTTGTTGTTATGCATTGCCATGTTTCTTTATGTCGGTGCAGAGGAGGGTATTGCTTTTTGGACAACAACGTTTTTTAAGCATGCGTATAACAATATAGTGTGGGGAAGTTATGCTCTTTCCGGCTATTGGACTGGAATGATTTTGGGACGTTTTCTGGCCGGTATATTCCCAAAGAAGGGAATTATGTTTTTATTTATTGGTACATTTTTATCTATAGCCAGTATCATATTGGCACTTTTGGTTAAGAGTGAAATAATTGGTTTCATCAGCTTTTCTTTGATAGGTTTGGGCTTTTCTGTTGCCTGGCCCATGATTATATCCATAACCTCGGACAAATTCAGCAAATACAAGGGAACTGCCGTTGGCATCATGATGTCTCTGGGTGCAGCAGGCGGAATGGTAATTCCCTTATTAATTGGTTTGTTTGATAATATTGATAGAATTAAGCAAGCATTTTGGATGTTTCCTGTTTTTGCTATAATAATACTTCTGGCTGTATTGAAATCAGAAAAAATGGAGGTATAACAAAAAGCTTAAAGGAAAGGGCATATACTGCGAACAGCTTTCTACTATACTTTATTTAAAATACGGTCACTCATAAAGCTGAATAACCGGTGTAAAAACCGGTTGTTCATCTTTTTGCATCGGTCTCGTATCGTATGAAGATTTATTTGGTTTAGCTCAATTGGTAATTATGAATATTTGACTAATATCTGAAGATTAATAGTAAGCGTCAAAGTGTGTCCTGAAGATGAAGTTGCAACGAAAGGAGTGAGATAAACGCAATTAATCGTGCTT
>DUOI01000139.1 GCA_012838915.1 Clostridiales bacterium | reverse complement strand
TTTAAGATGATACGTGCTGAAAGCAATTAAATATTCTCTCGGAAAGTGCGGTATCAATTTTTCTTTCAGCGTCTGAGGATATACTCCTTTGTTTCATCATAAAAATTGTAGTTATGAAATTCCCTCTTTCTTTTATTTTTGATTTTTTGCCCATAGTAATTTTACACTAACGCTATGCAATGAAAGCTGAATGTTATTTGCAAAAATCCTTATTCTTATTGAATTAACGATGAAAGCTTGTTACAATGAACACAGTCGGCTTTTATTGGTATTAAGGGTATATGCTGCCGGGTTTTGATAGATACTATCCCCAGAGGAGGGATAGCATGACATATAAAACAAAACCAAAAAAGCAGGCAAAACCAGAAGATCCACTCAAACTGGAAATCGCTGAGGAGCTCGGCTTGTTGGAAAAGGTCAGACAGCATGGATGGAGCAGTCTGTCGGCTAAGGAAACCGGCCGGATAGGCGGGCTGGTCAATCGTCGTAAACAGCAGGAGAAAATAAAAGCAGCGCAGCAAAACAGGAAACCTTCACAGTGAAGGTTTTTCCTTTTATCGATGGGTTTGCAGGAGGTTTGTATGTATCAGGACTTTGCTTATTATTATGACACATTAATGAAAAATGTTGACTATTCAAAATGGACTGACCATGTGGAAGAAATTTTCCGCAGGAATGGGAAACAGCCGAAAACCGTTGTTGATCTGGCCTGTGGTACCGGAGGGGTAACCAATATTCTGGCTGCCAGGGGCTATCAGGTAACAGGTATAGATATTTCAGAGGACATGCTCTTTGTCGCCGGGGAAAAGGCCAGGAAATCCGGTTTGACCGTATCCTATGTTTGTCAGGATATGACGGAGCTTACCCTTCACCGGCCGGTTGATGCCATTATATGCATGTGCGACGGTTTCAACTATATCCTGGAGGATAAAAAAATAGAAAGGACCATGCAAAGAATCTTCCGTTATTTGAACCCGGGAGGAATTCTTGTTTTTGATATCAGCACCTATTATAAGCTGTCATCGGTATTGGGAGACAACACCATGGCGGATAATGATAAAGAGATCAGCTTTATATGGTTGAACAATTTTGATAAAAAAACACGGATTCTTGAAATGAATCTCACCTTTTTTAAAAAAGAGAATGGTATGTACAGGAGGTCGGATGAAACCCATTTTCAGCGCGCTTATTATAATGAAGAGATTGTTACTTTGCTGGAAGAGTGCGGTTTTTCCGATATTAAAACCTACTCCGCCAATGATTTGAGACCCCCGGGAAAGCGAAATCATCGGGTATTTTTCTCTGCTGCCACTTAAATACAGGATATAATTGAATGAATTGCTGGCAAGCAGTTTATAATAAGAAAAAGAGGTGTTCAATATGGAATTGACAGGGTTAATTCGATGTGATACACTTAGCAAGAATTATTTTTTAGGAGGATTGTTGTAAGTGGAAAGAGGCAAAGTCAAATGGTTTAATGCGGCGAAGGGCTTCGGCTTTATTGAAAGAGAAGATGGAAGTGATATTTTTGTCCACTACTCCGCTATAAGTGCAGAAGGCTTCAGGACATTAACTGAAGGACAGGAAGTCAGCTTTGACATAGTAGAAGGCGATAAGGGCTTGCAGGCTTCCAATGTTCAGGTGGTTTAAATAGACTTGTTTGAGCCAAAACTACCCCGGTGATAATCACCGGGGTATTTCAATAGATGGAGGAATATACATATGGATTATGTTATCAGAGGGGTTGCCGGGCAGGGCAGTATCAGGGCTTTTGCCGCAAGAACAACGGGATTGGTTTCTGAAGCCTCAAAGATACATGGTTTATATCCCGTAGCTGCGGCTGCCCTTGGTCGTGTGCTGACAGCTGCAGGCATGATGGCTGCGGATATGAAAGGCGGCAACGATGTACTTTCCATAGTGGTAAAAGGCTCCGGCCCCTTGGGCAGCCTTGTGTGTGTTGCAAAATCAAATGGTACTTTAAAGGGATATGTAAATTGTCCTCAGGTTGATTTGCCCTTGAACAGGCATGGAAAACTGGATGTAGGAAAGGCGGTTGGCCCGGTTGGAAAACTAACCATTATTAAGGATCTGGGGTTAAAGGAGCCATATATTGGACAAACGGATTTGATTTCGGGAGAAATCGGCGAGGATATAGCCAATTATTATTGGGTTTCCGAGCAACAACCTTCCGTGGTAGCATTGGGTGTACTGGTTAACCCTGATTTGTCTGTCAGGGCAGCCGGGGGCTATATCATTCAGCCTTTGCCTGACGCGGATGAAGGAATCATTGCCGGTGTGGAACGGAAATTAGAGGATCTGCCCCCCATATCCGCTTTGGTGGATCAGGGGAATCCCCCTGAAAAGATACTGGAACTCCTGTTGGGAGAATTTGAATTAAAGCTGTTGGGAAAAACGCCCTTGAAATTCGAATGCGACTGTAACCGGGAAAGACTGGAACGGGTGGTTTTGGGTTTGGGTAAAAAGGAATTGCAGGATATAATTGAAACAGAAGGAAAGGCCGAGCTGATCTGCCATTATTGTAATACAAAGTATGATTTTAACAGGGAGCAGCTGGAGACCTTGTTGAAGTTGGCGCTATAGTAAAAATATATGAATTACAGACACAGTATCAATACCTTTGGTTGCGGTTGCAGACTGCGGTATGATATAATGCAGTTAAACGTGGGAGCCTGGAGGATAAAATGGCTAAGGAATTATTTGCCGGCCGGTTGAAAAAGGTAGTTCCCTTTGAACAGGACGGTTCTTTTTTCTACCGTAAGGCTAGAAAATATATAGAAAACAACAATTACATTCATGCTTTGAGTTATTACCGCAAAGCAGTCGAAAAGGATCCGAATAATATAGAATACTCCTTGGATTTGGCCGAGGTCTTCTCGGAAATGGGATATTTTCATGAATCCAATCTTATTCACTTTTTTATATTGCAGAAAGATTCTTCCCGCACCGATTGTTATTTTTCCATAGGATGCAATTTTCTTGGTATGCAGGAGTATGCTAAGGCAGAGCACAGCCTGGTAAAGTATCTGGATCTGGATGAGTATGGGTTTTATTCCGAGGAAGCCCGGAATCTGCTGGAGGTTCTTCAAAGTCAGGAATTTTATCTTGAATTTATCAGCGATACCGATCCGGAGAGGGATATGGGCATGGCATTGGCCAGC
The DNA here is from genome assembly GCA_012838915.1 of Clostridiales bacterium. Lineage (GTDB taxonomy): Bacteria > Bacillota > Clostridia > Caldicoprobacterales > DTU083 > DTU083. The sequence goes on along the minus strand of DUOI01000139.1, from coordinate 25,268 downwards.
AAGGGAAAGGAGCTTCTGGACAAGGGCGACTATAAGCGTGCTGTCCGTGAGCTGGAAAAGGCCACCAGGCGTGATCCGGGCCTGGTTTTTGCCAGAAACAATCTGGCATTGGCCTACTTTTGTACAGACCAGCTGGACAAAGCAATCGAATTGTGTCGGGATATCCTGGCTGACTATCCGTATAATGTGCATGCCAACTGTAACATTGCACTCTTTTTTTACGAAAAAGGTAACAGGGAAGCCAGCGAGCAGCATATGACAAGGGTGCTGGACCTGAAAACCGAAGATCCGGAAGAGATGTACAAGATAGCCGTCACCCTGTGCGAATTGGGAGAGCACAGAAAAGTCAATCAAATGCTGAAAAAGCTGCTCCAATACAAGCCCTATGATACCAATATACTGCATTATATGGCAGTGTCCTGTTATAATTTGAAGTTGTTTAAATCCGCTTTAAAATATTGGGATAAGATAGAAAAAATCAACCCCAATAATACCATAAGCAGTTATTACAAGCACTTTATAAAAAGCGTCATGAATAATGACAGGGAGTTCTCCGAGCTGCCGTATCATTTTCAGGTACCCTATGATGAGATTATCCGCAGGGTAAAAACCATTCATGATTTGCTGAAGCTGTCCAGCTCAGATCTGAGAAACAAATGGGAAAACGGTGATGAGCTTGAATCCCTGCTGCGCTGGGGTTTGAATCTGAATGATGTTATGATAAAAAAAGCAATTTTGAATGTGGTAGCTTCCTTTCAGGATTTCAGGGCGGAACAATTCCTGCGCACCTTTGTGCTCCGAAAATCCGAAGGGAAGGAGCTGATCCAGGAAGCCCTGGCTTTGTTGAAGGAAATGGGTGCAAAAGAACCTTATTTGGCATACATTGATGATAATATTGTAGAGGTAAGCATCGACCATGGCAGCTATTCTTCCACAAAGAGGGATGTATTAATAAGAATTCCCGAAATGGTAATCAAACGATTGAAATCTTCATATCACCATGACTGTGAGCAGGATATCAAAGATATTTGGAGCTGTGTTGTCACCCACTGGGAGGTAGCCGGTATGCCTCAAATACGAAAGCCTCAGGGCTGGGCGGCTGCGTTGGAGTTGTTTTACCGCAGCAGGGAGGAACTGCCTGTTTGCAAAACAGAGCTGGCAGCGTCCTGGGATATATCCTATTCTACCATGATGAAAAATTATCATTTTATTAACCGGCTGATAGACGAATTCTGGAAGCAGATGAATTTGTAAAGGAGCGGGGTTTATGAAATGTATTGTAGAGGTTATCAGCATCGGTAAAGAATATGCTGTAGTTAAAATGCAGGAGAAAACCTGGAACCTTCCTATTGATGTCCTGCCTGCACACAGCAGGCCGGGGGACATTCTTCAAATACAGACAGGCTTTTGCCCATTTAAAACACTGGCGCAAACGGAATAAAGATACTTGTTCTTAGTCCTGAGTCATAAGTTGCCCCTTACCCTAATAGACTCTATTAGATGAAACATGCACCGGGGGGCATATGAAACGTAACAGACGCTTATTTTATGACGGTTTCCGAATTGCCATGGCCTATGTTGGCACTGTGGTAGGAGCGGGTTTTGCAACCGGACAGGAGATACTGCAATTTTTTACCCGATATGGCTACCCTTCATTCTGGGCGATTTTGATTTCCGTCATTTTGTTTATAGCAGTAGGCAGAAGAATTATGTTCTATGCCGGGAAGCTGGGTGCCCGATCCTACGGAATTGTGGCAGATTATATATTTGGAAAAGCCGCTCCCTTTGTCAACCTCTACCTGGGGCTGACCTTTGTTTTAATCTGCGGTGCCATGTTTGCCGGAGCAGGGGCCCTTTTTCAAGAACAATGGGGCACTCCCTACTTGTTCGGCGCTTCTGTAACGGCTCTGTTAACGCTTCTTGTCACCTTGTTTGGTGTCAGTGGAATTCTCACAGTCAATTCCATCATTGTTCCCTGTCTGATTGCCTTCAGTTTATTTGTTTTTGTCTATGTTATTAATCGGGGTTACCAACCTGTTGTATATATTCAGCCCTTACCCGGAAAAATTTTTACCTTGTTTCGTACGGGTATTACCTATGCTTCTTTTAACTTGGTTTTGTCCATTGGTGTATTGGCTCCTATGGGCGGGGAGATTCGGGATAAAGGGGCTTTAACCCTGGGAAGTTTTCTGGGAGGAGGGCTGCTGGGGCTGTTATTGACTATGGGAAATTACACACTGCTTTGTTCAATCCCTGAGGTGTATTACAGGGAAATCCCCCAGATGGTGACAGTCAGCCAAATGGGAAGCTTTTTTGTATCGGCATACATACTGGTAATATGGGCAGAGATTTTTACAACAGCCGTAGGTAATCTGTTTGCTATTCATACCATCATGGAAGAGAAATTCAAAATTGCATCTTCTTTGCCGACAGTGGCTGCTACCGTTGTCGGGCTCATATTATGCTTACTGGGCTTTTCCAATATCGTTTCATGGTTTTATCCAATATTGGGGATGATAGGGTTTGTATTATCTGCTATCATTTTGTTTCAGACTTTCAGAGATGAGAAATGGTCATGAGTAAACATCCATGGTGCTTTCATATATGGAAGGTACATTTAGCAAAAGAACAATCCAAGTGAAAGGGAATGAAATACAAATGAAGGAAATAGTTTTTGCGGGAGGCTGCTTCTGGGGTGTGGAGGAATATTTTTCCCGTATACCGGGAGTTAAGGAAACCAGGGTAGGCTTCGCCAACGGGCATGTGGAAAACCCCACATATGAACAGGTTTGTACGGACCGAACCGGGCATGCCGAAACCTGCCTGGTTCAGTTTGATGAAACCATCATTACTCTTAAGGAATTGCTTGATAAATATTGGCTGATTGTAGATCCTACAGTGAAAGATCAGCAGGGGGCGGATATCGGCAGCCAATACCGGACGGGTATCTACTACATGAATGAAGAAGATTTGCCCATTATACGCAATTCCGTTAAGGAAGAGCAGCAAAAGCACGAAAAGCCTATTGTGACAGAAGTCCGGCCTCTGGATTGCTTCTATCCCGCTGAGGAGTATCACCAGAAGTATCTCAAGAAAAATCCCGATGGATATTGTCATATTAATCTAAGCCAATTCCAGTAATAAAACAGCTGCAAAAAGGTATGATACAACTTATTTTACAGCTGTTTTGCCGCATCTTCAAAACCGGTATTCAAGCGGGCTTTGCTAAATTTATGAGTTAGGGTTGGGATATTCTGTTATCGGAAGCGTTTCGATATTTTGGGCATCCGGCATATAATAGATGCCCAGGAACACATAGGTAATCGCCAATCCCCAGTAGATAAAGAACAAAAAACCGGCAAAGGGCTTGCCTGTCAGGATATGAATGAGCTTAATCAATGTAGGAAGGGTGGAGGCATAGATCGCTACATTCCACTGGTTCAGATAGGAAAGCTTCTTTCTGAAAATGGAGGTTGCAATCATTGCTGCCAAACTGAGCAGCAGGATACCGAAAAGCTTACCTGCAAAGGCGAACAAATACCAGACAGCAAATCCAATAAAAATCAGCACCTTGAGAGCGGGCAGAAACTGAACAATTTGATTCTTATTGATTTCCAGGGGTGCCATTATAGAAAAGGGTGTGATTTCGATTTTGCCCACCTGTACTGTCACTAATTCATTCTCCGTTATCAGGATACCGTTCCTGACATCTTTGAAGTCATCCGATGTAGTTTGTCCGGTAGTATCAATTACCAAAAGAAAATCCTTCTCTTCAACCCGGAAGGGCATCTCACCCGCAAAGGAAAACTTGCCATTGGACAGGCTGAAATCAGGTACATTTTTTACAATGGCATTTTGCAGTATGTCAACACCGCTGCTCAGCTGAGCTCCGTAATAGATGCTGCTGATCAGATAAAAAAACAGAAACAGCAAAAAGATATAAAGAAAGCTCTTGCTTCCCTTGGAACGGGACAGGGAATGATAGGAACGGAAGTTCCAAAGGCTGTTGCTGAATTGTTCAAACAGATTCATGATAAGCCCCCCATTCTAATATTGTTATCCGGACACTACATATAAGCATATTTCATTATTCAGTATATACTTCTCAGCAAAAAATCACAAGGGCTAACGCGCTTTCCATGGGGTATCAAGGCTTTGAATCTCAAATATTTCAAAGGTTTGAGTAATACTCTTTCAACATAGCAATGAGGCAGTCAGGCTGGTTTCTTGAAGGATCCTCCAATACCCACCGGTAGGCAAGGTCCAAGGCTTCGCCGACAATTCTGGGATTCTGAAGTCCGATTCCCGCTTGCAGCACATGCTTCCCATTGATGGCAAGCTGATGGGAGAATACGGCATCCCCTCGCCTTATAATATCTTTCAATAGGCTTGATGCTTTTTCAGCTCTTTGGACAGCGGAAGGGTTTTTATGAATTTTTTGCGCCTCCTTGTACCATCTTATGCATTGCTTAGTATCCTGTATTCCCATTTTACCCAGGAATTCACGAACAGAAAATGGGGTGATGTCCATATTTGAAATAGCGGAGTAGCCTTTAAGCATTTTCAGTATTTGATGAATGGTTTTCTTGTCATACCTTAATTGTATCAATTTGTCTTTTACTGAATCCAAAATGTCAGCTGTTGAAAAACCTGCGGAATATAGCATGGAAAAAAGGGCCGAAAGTCGATAAGCCGGAAAAGCTTCCATGTTCTTAATCATTTGATAGTCTTCAGCTTCACAATACCCTTTATCTTTAAACATAAACATGCAGGCAAGAATGCCTGTTTCCTGCAGCAGGAGCAGTCCCTTGTCCGGGTTTGCCGAAAGAAGCAGGTTGTCCAGCTCAGATCGCAGCCGCTCAGCAGCAACTTTGCTCAGCAGATGATAACATGTTTTCATTGCCTGTTTTGTTTCCCACTCTATCTCAAAACCCAATTGGGCAGAAAAACGAATGCCTCTCATGATACGCAGAGGATCCTCGGTAAAACGCCCCACAGGATTTCCCACCGCTCGTATCACCCGATTTTGCAGATCCTTTCTGCCTCCAAAGGGGTCAACCAATCCATCGGAGATATAAGGATTATAGGCCATGGCATTGATGGTAAAGTCCCTGCGGGCCAGATCCTGACAGATATCAGAGATATAAGTAACATGATCCGGATGGCGGCTGTCGGAATATGCGGAATCTTTGCGAAAGGTGGTTATTTCTACGGCCGTATTATCAATTTTTACCGTAATGGTGCCAAAACGCTTTCCGCTGGGCCATGTTTTTTCACCGGAAAAAATTTTTTCGATTTGTCCGGGCAGAAAGGAAGAAGCAATATCGTAATCTGTGACAGGCTTTCCGAGCATCCTATCTCTCAGGGCCCCGCCCACCAGATATGCTTGTCCGCCGGCGTCCATTATTTTTTTGAATGCAAATTCCACGGCTTTGGGTAAATTCATCTCTTTCACCTTTATCCCTGCCTGTATTTCTTTACAGGCTTTTATCCCAAAAATTCAACTGCACTTCAATACCATAAGATTCCTCAATACTCTCCTATTATTTTACATTTTCCGATTCATACAGATTTTTAAGCTCGCTGCCGGGATAATAATGAAGAATTATATCCTGCCACGTTTTTCCAAGGAGAGTTAATCCATATGTCCCGTATTGGCTCATTCCTACTCCATGACCGTATCCTCCGCCGTAAATGGATATTTCCTCCACGTTTCCCTCAGCATCCCGGCTGAAATCAATACAGGCAAAAGCACTGGGCAGGAGAGGAAAATTTTCCCGGGTTGAACCGTCATGGCAATACAGCACCAAGGGGTTGCCGTTCAAGTAATTTACAGGTTCAAGAGTTCGCCGGATATTGTACTCTTTAATAATTTTGAATACTCCATGAGTGGTGGCAATTTCCAATTCCATCATGTTGCCCCCTTCCCCCCTGCGAATTACTTCCATATTCAAAAGAGTACCAATATTACCGGGTATCTCTCTGCTTTGGTAGGAACCGTCTGCAGTTTTGGTCAGAACAAATAATGGCTGCTGCCGGTAGACGGCGGGCAGGGTATGGGACAAAATTGCTTCCATCTGTTGACGGGTAATTTTTACTCTCCAGCGAAAGAAGGGGGAGAATCGATCATAACCGGGCAAATCCTCTTGATCCAAGAATGCCCGGAAGTTCTCTTCCTTATATAAATCCGGTATATTACCCGCATATTGGGGAGTAGCAGTAAGGTATGGCACTTCTTCCGCCGGAAACTCGTGTTCTTCATTGCTCCAAACCTCGTGAAAGCTGGCTGTGTAGCCACAGGATGTGGAAAAGAATCGGGTATCTACAATCTGGCCGGCATAAAACGGTACCATGCCGGCTGTTTCATTAACTGCATGGGTTGCTATATCCTGTTGGCTGATATTGTTGTATACCTGGCTGGCGACACTGTCATCCAAGTGGGCGCCATATGCCCGGTATCCGGATGACTGCATTGCTCTGGCAGCGTATGCCCTGGCTGCAACAGCCTGTACCTTAAGGGCTTCCATTCCGAATCTGACCGGCATTTCGCTGGGTACAACCGTATAAAGGTATTCCTCCATTCCCACCTCGTTAACCAGGGTCAGCAGCCCATCTGTCATAGCTACCTCCATTCCTCCCTTATAAGGCGTACCTTTTACCGGATCGGCCTGGTTTCTTTGAATGGTTTTAACATAAAGCGGTGTTCCTGCCTTGCTCTTAATATGCCATCGAAACATGGAAACAGCCAATAACTTACCATTTTTCCAAACCTCAACCCCATGTTGCGAAGGGCGGAACTCGGCAACTTGATTGCTGTTAAAGGCAATATGAATCCTGTTAGGTATTGAGCATAATTCAAATTCATCCTGACAGGTTATTTCAAGGGTAGAATGAAGAAAACCGGTGTAGCTGCTGTTTTGCAATAATACCCGAATAGTGTTGTAATTGTTAAAGGGTTGAGTCAGTACAGCCATCCTTCCAATATGATCATCGGTCCGGTAGAGTACAGCTGCCGTGGCTCCTATTGGGAGAGCATGGTATCCTGTAAACCGAAAGCCTTCTTCTTTACTTTCCATAAAAACAGGAAATTCTCCCCCAATGCTGAAATAGCCCAACTCCTTGTCCTCCAATACGGTATCGGAAAGGGATAACACCTTAATCAGCTTTATCGGTTGTAATGGCTGCAGGGAGGCAAGCATGTCATCCAGTGCAGTAAAGCTGATTGGCTGTCCGCTCTTTATTTCAGCAGCAGGAGGTACCGAAATCTCCATGCTATCCTCACCAACAAGGATGATCCATTTGTTTTGGTTTTTTTCGACTTCGCTGACCGATATAGGAATTCCGTGGGTATGAAAGGTAACTTCAGGCAGCCTTGAAATCTTCCATTGCTTCCCGTGTTTTTCCAAATCCAGATAAAAGGGGATACAGCCTGCAGAAAAGTGGGCAGATACCCATACTCTGCTTTGCCCGTTACCCATTGATTCGACTCGTTCAATGCTGAATTGTGTGACCTGTTGCTGCCTTAAGAAGTCCGGAAAGGGATGCTGTCCCAGGTAGGCCGGCAGATAAGCCTTATAATCCTGCTGCTGGGAAACTGCCTGAAAAAACTGATTGGCTATTCTGGCCTGGGGCGGCCGGAGCATTGGAATCAGAAACAATACAATCCCGATTGCTGCAACAAGTAAAGTCAGTAACCATAGAATTGTTTTTTTGCGCAGTATTTTATGTTTCACGAGCTCACCCCGCCTTCTTTTATTTATATCTATTTTCCGGCTTGATTAAAACATGCATAAACAAATTGCTTATTTTGACAAATATTTATATTAAAATATGGAGATGAAGGGCCAATCGTGCTACAATATCTATATATTGAGGGGGGATAGCATGCCACACAAAAGAAAAGCAATATGGACAACAGCATTGGTCTTGATTATGTTATGTGTTTTTTACTTTAGCACTCCGGTTTTTGCAGAGCAGGAAGCATCTTATTCCATAACTGATTATACATCAGATATTACCCTGCATCCCGACGGTTCGGTTTATTTTGATGAAAAGATTACATATCGTTTGCTGCAGGAATCCGTGGAAATCATCAAACCGATACCTATGGCCAACAGTTCCATGGTTGAGGATATGGAGGTATTCAAACTGCAGCCTGAAGGCTCGGAAGCCTCAGAGGCAGACCCTGAGCTGAAGCCGGTGAAACAGGTAAGTGCGTCTGCAGGCAATAACGGAGAATCCTACCTTTATGAGCTTATGGATACCGAGGAGTATATATATAATATTACCATACCCTTTGAAGGAAGGAAACAAGAAGAAATCACCTTTGTTTATCGCTACAGAATGATGGACACCGTCTTTCTTTATAATGATACTGCTGTATTTTCTTGGAGTTACCTGTTACCTCCTCAAATGAATGATGTAAGAAATATAAAGATTCAAATTGCATTGCCGGAAATTATACCTGTTGAAGAATGGAACGGATACATTAAAGGCACAGCCCATGCACAGAAGGAATTACTTGAAGAGGGCATCTTCAGTATAAATGTAGAAACCCTTAAGGAAGGGGAATATCTGGAATCCATTCTCCTTTTGCCCAATTCCCTGTTTCCCGATGGAAGGAAAGTTATTGATAATGATGCTGAGGAAGAAATTATATCCGATATGACTGCCTGGGAGGATCAGGCCTCCCGCATCAGAAGAGAAGGGAAGTTAAGGTTATTTGGCAGCTGGGCATTGGGGCTGGTGGCGATTTTGCTGTGCATAGGAACCGGTCTGCTGCTTTATCTGAAACCAGGAATAAGAAAAGCTGTATTTGCTCAAACAGACAAGCTGGACGAAATGCCGGATACCTCCATGTCGCCGGCTGAACTGGGTGCATTGATGAAGGGCGGGAAAGCAGGAGCAAGAGAGTTTTTTGCTACTGTTTTGTCCTTGATCCAATCCCGTTATATGGAGCTGCAGCACAGGGAGAATGGAGAAGGTTTTCTTGTCCTGAGGGAAGATATGGAAAAATACGGACTAAAGCCCCATGAAGAATATGTTCTGAACTTGTTAGGTGCCAATCTGAGCGGTGGCCGGGTGCTTCCGCTGATTAATTTGGAACAGATGTTAAATGACTATGGCAGAAGACATAGGGATAAAACATCTAAATGGGAAGGCCTGGTTAATCAGAGAAGCGCTAAACGGAATTTCGGAAAGATTTTTTTTGAAATCAATCCCTGGGCAATAGGAGCTGTATTCATCAGTCTGTTAGCTGCAGTAATTGCCTGGTTAGCTATGGACAATCCATGGGCCGGTTTATTAACGGGTGTATGCGCATTGGCACTGGCAGGCTATGTAATAATGATGAATAAGCCAAACGAAGACAATAAGGATTTTCAGACGAAATGGCAGAGGTACGGAGAAGAGCTGTTGGCAAAACTGGATGATCAAGATAATTTGCTCCCTTTGAATGAATGGGAAGAAGAAATCGTTTTTGCCGTGCCCCTGGGGATAGGCGGGAAAATCCTGGATAAGCTGCCTCAAATCTATAAGGAAAGTGCATTTGAGGACGGGAACCTTACCATATTATACAGGAATAATATTTCGTGGCTGGCCCGTACATTGGAAAACCTGAAGTAAGCAACATACGGATATTTTGGTTTACACAGTTGGGGTTTCAATATATAATAAACAGACGAACAAATCTCATTTGGATTGGAGGCGGACATATGAATAAGCTAGCTGTTTTCCTTGCCATACTTTTTTCATTTACGGTCTTATGTCCGTCTTATATGGGGATGTCGGAGAATGAAAAAATGCATTCTGATTCCGCGGCAAGCTCAATAGAGCGTGTTTATAATCTCATACTTCCCATCGCCATTCCTGATACCCAAATCAGATCTGGTTTAATTTCCATTCAGGCAAAAAACAGTCTCCTGCAACCCAGTAACAAATGGATTAACGCCTTGTTACTAGTCAGCATCCTTCTATATGGATGCTGCATGATTTTGAGTTTTTACCGGATTAATCTGCCGATTCAGGCAGTCTTTGCATATTCTTCGGAAATTTCTCTTCGCATTGGCGGGCACGCTCCTCCTGCACGCATTCGATGTTGAATTTATTATTAAACCGGCATGGAGAAGGAGCATAAAACAGAATGAAGAGTAGAAAAATTGTATTTTTTATTGTATTTGCTATTGCTATATTAATGACCTATGTTGCCATCAATGGATTGGTTATTCCCTTATGGAGCCCTATGGAATTGGTTATCCCGGGCACACCGGATATGCGCTATGGAATTGATATCCGGGGCGGCGTTGATGCTGCCTTTGAACCGGTGGATTTGGATCGGAACCCCACCAAACAGGAGCTGGATTCTGCCCGAGCTATAATTGAGACACGATTGGATAATCTGAATATTCTTGACCGTGACGTAACCGTAGATGAACAGAACGGCTATATTATTGTACGATTTCCCTGGCAGTCCACTGAAACGGATTTTGATCCGGAAAAAGCAATTGCCGAATTGGGAGAAACAGCCATGTTAACCTTCCGCAACGAAGCGGATGAAGTTTTGGTAACCGGTTCTCATGTAGTAAATGCCTCTGTAGGCACCCACCCTCAAACCGGAAAATATATTGTGCAGCTTGAGTTTAACGAAGAAGGCACCAAGCTGTTCAGCGATGCAACAAAGGAGCTTGTGGGCAAACCAATCAATATATACATGGACGATACTCTGATTCAATCTGCTATTGTCCAAAATCATATTCCTAATGGAGAGGCTTTCATAGAAGGAATGAGCGGTATTGAAGAAGCAAAGGCTCTGTCAGACAAGATCAATGCCGGCGCCCTTCCTTTTTCCCTGACCTCCCGGAACCATTCCACCATCAGCCCCTCACTGGGCAGCGGCGCGCTGAATACCATGGTTATAGCCGGTGCTATTGCCTTTTTGGTAATCTGTATTCTGCTCGTGATCTATTACCGTCTCCCCGGTTTTGTAGCCTGTATATCCCTGCTGATTCAAATGTCCGGTGTACTGCTGGCCCTGTCGGTTCCACAGATTACCCTGACCCTGACCGGTATTGCCGGTGTCATATTATCAATAGGCATGGGTGTTGACGCCAATATTATCATCTCTGAGAGAATAAGCGAGGATATCAAGGCCGGCAAGAGCTTAAGCTATGCCATATCTCTAGGCTTCAAGAATTCCTTCAGCTCCGTATTTGATGGAAATATCACCATGCTTCTGGTTGGTGTGATTCTGATGGCTCTTGGCTCCGGCTCACTGCTATCCTTTGCATACACCCTGATCACCGGGATTGTCTTCAATTTTGTGGCCGGTGTAACAGCATCCAGGTTGATGATATACTCATTGAGCCAGTTTAAGTTCTTGCGAAAGCCCCGGCTCTATACCTGCCTGTCAAAGAGAGTCACCATGGAAAAGTTTACAGACTTCTTTTCCAAGCGCCGTGTCTTTTTAAGCATATCCCTGGCCGTTATCTTGATTGGCCTTATTATGAGTTTTGTAAATGGTGTGAGGCTGGACATACAATTTAAAGGCGGCTCCCTGGTGAAATATAACTATGTAGGCGAAGTTGACCCTGACCGGGCGGCAGAAATCACGTCCGGCATCATCAACCGTGTTGTCAGTGCTCAAACTACTACCAACCTTAATACGGATGAGAAGCAGCTGGTAATTAATATAGCGGGTGATTACGGCCTGGATGTCAGGGAACAGGAAAAAGTTGATGAAGCACTGAAGGCAGAGTTTCCCGATGCTGACTTGAATCTATCGGAATCCTCCATGGTGGAGCCCTTCTTCGGCAAAAAATTCCTGGCTAATGGTATCAAGGCCATTGCCTTGGGTGCCGTTGCCATACTTATTTATGTATGGTTCCGATTCCGCAGGATAGGCGGCTTGTCAGCAGGCTTAATGGCATTGGCTGCAATCTGCATGGACTTGTTTGTGGTATATACGGTTCACATTATCTACAAACTGCCCATAGGCGATTCCTTTGTAGCTGTGTTCCTGACTATTATCGGTTATTCCATTAATGATACCATTGTGGTTTATGACCGGATTCGAGAAAACTCCAAATTGCATAGCAGGGAATCCATCGAAACCATAACCAATCTGTCTATTGCACAGACTCTTGGCCGCACCATTAATACCAGCGTAGCTGTATTTATAAGTGTAGCCCTGGTTTTCGTTACGGCTGCCATCAACGGCATAGAATCCGTTCAGATCTTTGCCCTTCCCATGGCATTGGGTGTGGTCAGCGGATGCTATACCTCGGTTTGCCTTGTTGGCCCCCTTTGGGTGGCTTTGAAAAAGAGACAGGGAACAGAAGTCAGGATGTAACAGCAGTGTAAACGCGCATTACAAGTGTGTTATTGCACTGTAATTGATGTTATCGCCTTGAGCTTTATAACAAGTAACAAGCTGACATGAAAAAAAGTCGATTCTGAAAAAGAATCGACTTTTTACTAATATGGTGGTCGGGTGACAGGATTTGAACCTGCGACTTCTTCGTCCCGAACGAAGCGCGCTACCAAGCTGCGCTACACCCCGTCAGCGATGGAGCCAATAAGGGGACTCGAACCCCTGACCTGCAGTTTACGAAACTGCTGCTCTACCAACTGAGCTATATTGGCAACAAAGCACGCTACAGTGAAATATTATAACATGGAAATATAATTCTGTCACCATCTATTTTTTTATGAAATTGTTTATGTCAAAACTTTTTGCATATAAACTCTACAGGTGAGCAGCCTGTGTTTATTACTTTATGCTATACTTAATGCTGATGAAGCATCAAACAGGGGCGAAAAATTGACATTGTGAATCAATTGACTTATACCTCTCACATGGATATAATTTAAAATATTATATGCGCTTGTCTGAAATGAGGCAAGCCTCAAGTTATATTAGGAGGCTTAATATGTCTGGGACAACATACAATCCATTTAAAATTGCACAGGAACAATTTGATAATGTAGCTGAAATTCTGAAATTGGACAGTGGCATCTGCGAGCTTTTGCGTCAGCCTATGAAGGAAATCCATTTTACAATACCGGTAAAAATGGATGATGGTTCTACAAAGGTTTTTAAGGCCTTTCGAATCAGGCACAATGATGCCCGCGGGCCTGCGAAGGGAGGAATTCGCTTTCACCCCCACGAGACTGCCGATACAGTGCGAGCCCTTTCCATGTGGATGACCTGGAAATGCGCAGTTGTTGACATTCCTCTGGGCGGAGGAAAAGGCGGTGTTATCTGTGATCCGCGCAACCTGTCCATAACCGAACAGGAGAGATTATGTCGGGGATATATTCGGCAGCTGGCTAATCAATTAGGCCCGAATCTGGATGTTCCCGCCCCCGATGTTATGACAAATGCCCAGCATATGCTGTGGATGCTTGATGAATACGAAACGATCACCGGCGGGCGCTATCCCGGCATGATTACAGGTAAACCTGTGGGAATGGGCGGTTCATTGGGACGCACAGAGGCTACCGGCTTTGGTGTGATCTATGTATTGAAGACCTATCTAAAGGAAATTGGAATGCCTATTGCATATACTACAGCCAGCATTCAGGGCTTTGGCAATGTTGCTGAATATGCAGCACGCATGTATACGGAACTGGGCGGCAAGGTTATTGCTGTATCCTGCTGGAATCAGGATGATGCAAAATCTTACACCTTCAGGAAAGCAACCGGATGTAATATAGAAGAACTGGCCGGGATCAAGGATTCCTTTGGCAATATCGACAAGGCTAAGGCTTTGGAGCTGGGATACGAGCTTCTGCCGGGTGAAGATTGGATAAAACAGGATGTAGATATCCTGATTCCCGCTGCACTGGAAAACCAAATCACTCCGGACTTGATACCGGAACTGTCTCCCAGAGTAAAAATTATCTGTGAGGCTGCAAACGGCCCCACCACTCCCGACAGTGATGTATTGATCCGCCGGCGGGAAATAATGCTCTTACCCGACTTTCTCTGCAATGCGGGCGGCGTGACCTGCAGTTACTTTGAGCAGGTCCAATGCAATATGAATTATTTCTGGGATAAGTCCGAGGTGCTTAATAAGCTGGAATACAGTATGACCAAGGCTTTTCATGATGTTTATAAGCTTGCTTTGGAGAAAGACCTGTATATGCGTGATGCCGCTTACGTCATCGCCATCAACCGTGTGGCTGATGCAGTAAGGTTACGCGGCTGGGTATAGGGATTAAAGGAGATGCCGCTTGTTGCATCTCTTTTTTATCCATACTTAATTTTTTGCAGCTTTGTGTAGACAAAAATCATTACGACAATGATCGATTATTTTCGATTGAAAGGAAGGAGTTTTACTTGCTTAATCGAATAAATGTAATTGGGATAATAAGACTTGCCCAATTATCCAGACTGGAGGCTGCCTATGAACATACCAAATGCTCTTACCCTGTTCCGCTTTATATTGATTGGAGTTTTCCCCTATTTATATTTCATGGAGGGACAGGTTAACAATAAAGTATGGGCATTTGCGGTTTTCCTGCTGGCAGGAGTAACCGATGTTCTGGACGGGTTCATCGCCCGGCGCTGCAATCTGATTACCAAATGGGGTAAATTGATGGATCCCCTGGCAGATAAATTGATGCTGATTACGGTTCTGGTCTGTTTGTTTATTGATAAAGTAATTCCCCTTTGGGCAATTTTGATAATAGCATTAAAGGAACTGCTGATGATATTAGGTGCAGCCTTTCTGTACAGGCAAAGGAAAGTTGTCGTCCAGGCAAACTTCTACGGTAAGCTGGCTACATTTTTATTTTATGTGGCTGTCACCGCACTTATTTTCAGGCTCCCTTATGCAAACTATATATTTGGCATCGCCATACTAAGCACTATTATGGCTTTATTTAAATATACCGCTTTAAATTTTAAGAGGGCGAAAAAGGATTGACAAAACATTTATTTTGGATATGATATAAAAAAAGGCAATATTTAAGGCAATGAGAAAGAGGAGTACACGCCGGGCATCCTAAAGAGAAGGAAGCTCACCGGCTGAAAGGCTTCCCAGGAGATAGCAGCGTGGAAGGTCGCTTTTGAGCCTTGCAGCTGAAGCAGCAGTTCTTGCGTTAGGTTGCAACGGATGCTTCCGTTACAGAGCATAAAGAGCCGGTTGGATTAGTCGAAAATCAACCGGAATAAAGGTGGTACCGCGAAACAGCTTTCGTCCTTTTGGAAGAAGGCTTTTTTGTTTTTGGCCTGGGCAAATACTAAAGCCACAGGATTTCAATCAAGCTATACAGCAAAATAAAATTAAGGCTTAGAACGTACAATGGAGGTTTCCGCTATGAGCAATAAAAGAATCATCGCAAAAACCTATGATCCAAAACAGGTAGAGGATCGTATATATAGGGAGTGGGAGAGTAAGGGGTATTTTCATGCCGAGGTGGATGAAAACAAGGAGCCCTATTGCATTGTTATTCCACCGCCGAATATTACCGGCCAGCTTCATATGGGCCATGCCCTGGACAATACCTGGCAGGATATTATCATCCGATGGAAGCGCATGCAGGGGTATTCCGCCCTTTGGCTGCCTGGCACTGATCATGCCAGCATAGCAACCGAAGTTAAGATAGTAGAAAAGCTGGCAGAGGAGGGCTTAACCAAAAATGATCTGGGAAGGGAAGCCTTTCTGGAAAAGGCATGGGATTGGAAAAGACAGTATGGGAGCAGAATTGTAGACCAGTTGAAAAAATTGGGTTCGTCCTGTGATTGGGAGAGAGAACGGTTTACCATGGACGAAGGATGCAGCAGAGCGGTAATCGAGGTATTCGTCCGTTTATATGAAAAGGGCTTGATCTATCGTGGGGACAGAATCATCAACTGGTGTCCCGATTGTAAAACCGCATTATCCGACGCCGAAGTTGAGTATGAGGAAAAACAGGGTTATTTCTGGCATATTGCCTATCCGGTAAAGAACAGTGAAGAAAGGGTGGTAGTGGCTACCACCAGGCCTGAAACCATGCTGGGGGATACGGCAGTAGCAGTTCACCCCGATGATGAAAGATATAAACACCTGATTGGAAAGACAGTTATCCTTCCCTTAATGAATCGGGAAATCCCGGTAATTGCAGACACCTATGTAGACAGTGAATTCGGCACCGGCGTGGTAAAAATTACACCGGCTCATGATCCCAACGACTTTGAAGTAGGACTTCGCCACAATCTGCCTGTCATCAGGGTAATGAACGATGACGGAACCATGAATGCCCAGGCCGGCAAGTATGAAGCAATGGATCGTTACGAAGCCCGCAAGGCAATTGTAAAGGATTTGAAAGAGCAGGGCTTACTGACTAAGATTGAGGAACATAAGCATAATGTAGGGGAATGTTACCGTTGTTCCACTACTGTAGAACCCATTGTATCCAAGCAATGGTTTGTCAAAATGAAGCCTTTAGCCAAGCCTGCCATAGAGGCTGTCCGCTCCGGTGAAATTCGATTCATACCCGAGCGCTTTGAGAAGACCTATTTCAACTGGATGGAAAACATTCGCGACTGGTGTATATCCAGGCAGTTATGGTGGGGTCATCGCATTCCCGCATACTATTGTGAAAAGTGCGGGGAAACCATCGTAGCCAGGGAGGCTCCTGAAAAATGCAAATGCGGTCATGACAGATTCCGCCAGGATGATGATGTACTGGATACCTGGTTCAGCTCAGCCTTGTGGCCCTTTTCTACTCTGGGCTGGCCCGATGACACCGAGGATTTGAACTACTTTTATCCCACCAATGTGCTGGTAACCGGGTATGACATTATTTTCTTCTGGGTAGCCCGTATGATTTTCTCAGGTCTGGAGCACAGAAAGGAAGTTCCCTTCAGGGATGTATTGATTCACGGCATTGTACGGGATTCCCAGGGCAGAAAGATGAGTAAATCCCTGGGCAATGGCATTGATCCCTTGGAGGTAATTGACCGATATGGAGCCGATTCCCTGCGAATGAGCCTTATCATCGGAAATTCTCCGGGGAATGACATGCGGTTTTATTATGAGAAGGTAGAGGCCTGTCGCAATTTCTGCAACAAGCTTTGGAACGCTGCCCGCTTTATCCTGATGAATCTGGAGAATATGCAAGGCCGGCCATTGAAACCGGATGGGCTGGAAGTTGCTGATAAATGGATTATCAGCAGGTACAATCATCTGGCAGAGGAAGTGACAAACAATCTGAACAAATATGAGCTGGGGCTTGCAGCTCAGAAAATATATGATTTTGCATGGAATGAATTCTGCGACTGGTATATAGAGTTGGTAAAGCCCAGGCTGTACGGCACAAGCGACGAAGCCCGGGGCACGGCTCTTCA
Source organism: Clostridiales bacterium (assembly GCA_012838915.1). Lineage (GTDB taxonomy): Bacteria > Bacillota > Clostridia > Caldicoprobacterales > DTU083 > DTU083. The sequence goes on along the minus strand of DUOI01000139.1, from coordinate 7,936 downwards.
TACACTCATTTATGTACTGCAGAACACCCTGAAGCTTCTGCATCCGTTCATGCCCTTTATCACTGAAGAAATATGGCAGCACCTGCCTCATGAAGGCGAGAGCATCATGGTATCTTCCTGGCCAAGGGTAAATGAAGTGGAATTGAATCAAAATGCAGAAGCGGAGATGCAGGCACTTATGGATGCCATCCGGGCCATACGAAATATGCGGGCGGAAATGGAAGTACCCCCTTCCAAAAAGGCAAAACTGATTCTGGTAACGAATGACGAAAACATCAGGCTGTTTCAAAATACAAAGCTTTATTTTGAAAAGCTGGCCGGTGCATCCGAAGTGGTTATCCGGGCCGATAAGAAGGGGATTCCGGCCAACGCCGTATCCCTTGTAACTGACAAGGTACAGGTTTTTATTCCACTGGAGGATTTGGTTGATTTTGAGAAGGAAATGGAGCGGCTGACAAAGGAAAAGGCCAATCTGGAAAAGGAGCTGGCCAGAGTACACGGTAAGCTGTCCAACGAGAATTTTGTTAAAAAGGCGCCTGCTGCAATCGTTCAGGAGGAACGGGACAAGCTGGAAAAATACCGGACAATGATGGATAAAGTGACGGAGCAGATTGCCTATATGCAGAAAATCAGTGATGGGAAAGGGCTTGAATGAATTACGACGATGCAGTGAAATATATACACAATATATCAAAATTCGGCTCCAAACTGGGCCTGCAGAATATAACCGAGCTTTTAAAGAGATTGGGTGACCCCCATACAGCCTTTCCTTCGGTTCATATAGCCGGAACTAACGGAAAAGGTTCTGTAAGTGCTATGATCGCCGGCATGCTGCACCAGGCCGGTTATCGGGTAGGTTTGTTTATATCGCCCTACCTGGAGCATTTTACCGAAAGAATCCGGGTGAATTTAAAAGAAATTCCCGGGGATGACCTGGCAAACCTTGTGCAACTGATTAAGGAAAAGATTGACGGGATGGTTGAAGACGGATTCAACCATCCCACTGAATTTGAGGTAGTTACAGCTCTCGGGTTTCTCTGGTTTGCCCGCCAAAAGGTTGATATTGCTGTTGTTGAGGTAGGCCTGGGCGGCAGGCTGGATGCCACCAATGTTATTAAACCCTTGGTTTCTGTTATTACATCCATTAGTTATGACCATACCCGTATTCTGGGCAGCAGCCTTTCGGATATCGCCTATGAAAAGGGCGGAATAATAAAGCCCGGAGTGCCGGTGGTATCCTATCCGCAGCCGGCGGAGGCAGAAAAGGTGATTGCAGCTTTGGCGGATAAACGAGGTTGTTACTATCATCCCGTTACTTCTGAACAAATAAGAGTAAGAAATGACTGCTTCAGCGAGCAGCACTTTGACTTTACCTGGAAGTCAGAGATATGGGAGGATTTGATAATTCGTCTTTCCGGCAGACACCAGCAATTGAATGCAGCCTGTGCCTTGTCTTGCATCATGATTCTGAAAGAATCGGGTTTTGACATACCAAAAGAAGCAATCTATGCCGGTCTTAAGAATACCCGCTGGCCCGGCCGATTAGAAATGATATGCAGCAATCCTGCCATTCTGCTGGATGGTGCTCATAATCCATCAGGGGCTGCAGTACTGGCCGATACAATCAGACAATATTTCTCAGAAAAGCAGATTCATTTGATTTTGGGTGTTTTGCGGGATAAGGATGTAGAGGCGGTAACCGGAATCCTGTGTTCCGCTGCTCACAGGGTAACAGTCACCAGACCCAGCAACCCCAGGGCCACTCCCCCTGAGCAGTTAGCTGCCATTGCAGAAAAATATCATTCGGACATTAACATCTGTTTTAACCTGGAAGAAGCGATTGAACATGCCATAGAATGGACACAAGAGGATACGGTAGACGAAAAAGGCAATTCAGGAAAGAGAATGGTGATTATCAGCGGCTCCCTGTATTTAGTCGGAGAAGCCAGAACAATTCTGCGCAATAAGAGGATAAATACTCAGGGATAAGCATACAGACGAAAAAATGGAATCCTAAATAAGGGATTCCATTACTTTTTTATAAACTTCCGGGGCTTTGGATTTCCAATTGAAACAAATGGTTTTAGCCTGCGCAGCATTGATTACATTTATTTTCAATTCCATTAATATCATATTGCTTTCCATTACCCGCAAGGTCACTTCATATTCATGGTTGCCCAGCCGCCTGTAATCCGCAGTCAGCTGGCTTTCATTCCGGAGCCGATCCCGGTTATTATTGGCATAGTTCAGAATATCCTGCCGGATATGGGGCTGGATTCGATTCTGAAAGAAATCCAATGCTTCCCTTCCTTTATCAGTCAGTGTATAGTAGTGGCTCTGACGTCCCTCCATATGTGCGAGATGTTGTGATTCCACCAGTTCCACCAACAACTGCTGAAGGTCAAAGTAATTCAGGAAATAGGTCTTAATAAAGAATTCTGTAATATGCTCATTGGTAAGTGGAATACCCATTGCCTGTGCAAAAAAAAGCATGGAAAGCTTGGTGCCCGCCAATTCGGCTGTTTTCATTCGATTCACCTGCGCAATTGGAATATTCCAATTATACCATAAAACAAAAGATAATTCCTTACATTGTCCGTATCATTTCTTACCCTCTGTTTCCTTTTGCCAGACTGTCTTCCGCCATTGCGACCAATCGCCTCAGCATATTGCCTCCAACCCTGCCGCAGTCCGCGGATGTCAGGTCTCCCCAGTAATCCTCTGAGCCTTGTTGTACCGGCAGATTCAGCTCCCTGGCAATTTCGTATTTCATATCATCCAGCGCTTTATGCGCGCCTTTTACCAGTTGACGGTTTTTTCCTGTATTTTTACTGCCAGCAGCCATTTGTTGCGCCTCCTTTCCATTATAAAAAAATAAGGTACAACAATAATGTGGCTGGTGCAGCAGCTACTTATACCAAAGAAAAGCTGGAATGATTGATAAAATAATGTATGGCAGCCTAAAGGATAAGTATATGGAAGGTTTGCTTATAAACTTGGACTTAACTAAATTATGTAACCTGCGATTTCATTAAGAAAATCATCGCAATCATCGTTGTATATTTCAACGGTAACCGGTTTGCTAAGATCCAGGCTGAAAATTCCCAGGATGGACTTGGCGTCAACAACATGGCGGCCGGAACGAAGATCGATTTCATAGGGATACTTATTGACGATGTTGACAAATTGTTTTACATTTTCCGCTAATGAAAGTTTAATATTCACAGTTTTCATGGATATACCTCTCATATATATTTTTTCATTAATTAGTATACCATTACTGCCGGGTAAGCAGCAACTCCTTGTCTGAATATTTCTCAGGCAGGACTTTCATATCGGTTTTTATTTTTAGCAATGTGGGAAATACTATACAGGATATTGTATTTTCCCAGGCAACTATTATATTTCACCGGGAGGTAGGAATTGAAAATCGGAATTCCAAGAGCCCTGCTTTACTCTATTTATCTTCCACTCTGGAAAACTTTTTTGGAAGAATTGGGGCATACAGTGATTTTGTCCAATCATACTGATCAGAATATATTGGACAACGGCGTGAAAAATTGTGTGGACGATGCCTGTTTACCGGTAAAAATTTTTCACGGCCATGTAACAGCCCTGGCAGGCAGGACAGATATCATTCTGATTCCACGCCTTGTAAGCGTTTACCCGGGAGAATTCATCTGCCCGAAATTCATCGGTCTGCCGGAAATGATCAAGCATTCCGTACCGTGCAATCCAGGAATAATAATCATGAATTTTAACGCCCGTTTCAGTATGGATAGGGGATACGACGGAATGCGCAATCTGGGCAGAGAACTTGGCGCAACTAAGGATTTGGTTGCACAGGCATTGGACAGGGCCCGGATCAGGCAGGCTGAACATATGCGAAGGATGGAAGCTGAGCCGGGTTTTAATCCGGTTCGCTCAATAGACAAAAAAGACCAAAAGCCTCCCAGGCTGGATCAGGGCATAATCGGTCTCATAGGCCATCCTTACCTGGTCTATGATCGATATATCAACATGAATATATGCGACAAACTGAATGAAAGAGGGTATGGCATTCTGTTTCCCGAAAACATTCCGGCTGAATCAGTTGACCGGGCGTGCAACAGGTATCCCAAAAAATTGTTCTGGAGTTATGGGAAACGCCTGCTTGGCAGCGGATTGTGTATGCTGGAGAATAAACTGGTAGACGGCTTGATTTTGTTAACCAGTTTCGGCTGCGGTATTGATGCTTTCATCGATGAATTGCTGATACGGGCAAATCACAGGGAATATAAAATACCTCTTACCACCATTACCCTGGATGAACATACCGGGCAGGCAGGCTTCGATACCAGACTGGAAGCATTTATTGATATGATGGAATGGAGGAGCAGGTATGACAATCACGTTCCCACATATGGGACAGGTGTATATCCCGGTAAAAGCCTTATTTGATGATCTGGGTGTGCCGGTTGTGGTTCCTCCTCCGGTAAGCAATAAAACACTGGAAATCGGAACCCGGATTGCACCGGAAATGGCATGTCTGCCCATGAAAATCAACCTGGGTAACTATATTCAAAGTATGGAAAAAGGTGCGGATACCATTGTGTTAACCGGCAGCTGCGGCCCTTGTCGTTTTGGCTACTATGGTATCGTAGAACAAGAGATACTCCGGGATCAGGGTTATCACGCAGAGATAATTATTCTGGATGCACCTGGACGGGATCCGCGGGATCTCCTCAGAAAGATACGCAAAATATCCGGAAACAGTCCGTGGAAGAATATAATAAGGGCTTTTATACAGGCTTCAAAAATAGTGGAACAAACAGATAAATTGCAGGGAATATTCTTGAGGAAGAGACCGCGGGAATTGAATAAAGGGCAAACTGATGATTTGCAGTCACGATTTGAAAAGCAAATACTGCAATGCAGGGGCAGCAAGGAGGTTATGAGACTTATCCGGTCTTTTCAAGTGAAAGCGGACGGAATCCCTGAGAGAGCGGATGCCAATCCGCTGCGTATAGGGCTGGTAGGCGAGATATATACGCTTATTGAACCCTATGTTAATCTGAATATTGAATATAAGCTGGGTTATCTGGGTGCTGAGGTGCATCGCGGCATTACGATAGCAGATTGGGTAAAAACCCATTTATCTATGGACAGGAAATACAAAAAGCAAAGGAAAGAAAAGCTGAAGAAAGGAGCAAACTATCTGAATTTATGTATCGGTGGTCATGCATGGGAAACCATTGCAAGCACAGTAGACTATGCCGATGCCGGCATGGATGGAGTAATTCAAATTCTGCCCTTCGGGTGCATGCCGGAAATTGTGGCGGAAAGTATAATCCCTTCAATTTCACGGAATCGCAGCCTACCTGTTATGACTTTGACGGTGGATGAGCTGACGGGAGAAGCCGGTTACCTGACCAGGCTGGAAGCGTTTGTTGATTTGTTATCCCAGAAGAAAGGAACGGTATATGAGTAAACTTGAATTATTTCTCGGCTTGGATGTGGGTTCTGTAAGTATCAACCTGGTTCTTCTTGATCAAAGGTATCGTGTATTGGAAAAGCTTTACCTGCGCACCCAGGGGAAACCCATAGCCGTACTGAGTGAAGGGTTGGAAAGGCTGCATCATACCATGCCTGCGGGAAGCACTATTGCAGGGGTAGGAGTCACCGGCAGCGGGAGGGAATTGGCAGGTGCCATGGTAGATGCCGACGTGATAAAAAATGAAATAACAGCCCATGGAATGGCAGTACTCCAATCTATTCCCGACGCTCAAACCATATTGGAAATAGGAGGCCAGGATTCCAAGATTATTTTGCTTCGCAACGGAGTGGTTTCAGATTTTGCCATGAATACCGTGTGTGCAGCAGGCACCGGTTCCTTCCTGGACAGGCAGGCTGCCAGATTGAACATACCTATCCAGGATTTCGGTTCCATGGCACTAAAATCCCGGTCACCTACTCGTATCGCCGGACGCTGTGCCGTATTCGCAGAATCGGACATGATTCATAAACAACAGATGGGGTGCAGTCTTGAAGATATTATTAAGGGCTTGTGTGAGGCCTTGGTGCGTAATTATCTTAATAATGTGGGCAAGGGGAAGGAGATTCTGCCGCAGATTGTTTTTCAAGGCGGTGTTGCAGCCAATGAGGGGATTCGAAACTCCTTTGAGGAAGCATTAGGCCATCCGGTGATTGTACCGGAACACTATGATGTTATGGGTGCAGTAGGTGCAGGTATCCTGGCACATAAGGCAATCCAAAGGGGGCAGGCAACAAAATTCAGGGGATTTCATTCCATCCGGGGTAAGTTTACCGCAAAATCATTCTCCTGCAGCGGATGTGCCAATCTGTGCGAGATAGTGGAGTTCTTTTCAGATGGCAATATAAAAGCAAGATGGGGCGACCGTTGTGGAAAATGGTCTGCCGCTCTTGTTAACAATTCTCAGGCTGATATTCTTGCCTGAAAATTGTCTGAATAGTTTAATGATTTCATAGTAATAATAAAAATGGCATCATAATCAGACTGTTCATCGGGAGGATGGAAAAGATGGCCAGCACTATAAGCCAGGAACAAATGGCTTATGCAGCTGCGGTTTGCGGAAAATATTGTTCCAAGGTTGCCGCATTGACTACCTGGGATACTGCGGATGAGCCGGTAAGGTGTGATACATGCATACACTGGAACGGTGGTCCCTGTTCCAAAATGGCATCGTTTATTAATGAAGGACAAAGGGAAAGATTATGAATGCAATCTGCCCGGTTTGCAATGGGCTGAACGATGAGCCGATGGTATGCGGAAATTGCGGCATACTTATGAATCAGGCCGGAAGATTGGAAGACTACAAGGGGCCATACAGCCCCTATATGGGAAAGGATACCTTTGCATTCAATAACGATGTTTCGATCATCGGTGACAATTGCTGCATACATTTGTATACCTGTCCTGACTGCAACCGTCTGGAACACAAGTCTGTACAACTACTTATTATGTAATAAATGCCCGGCTTGCTCAGAATTTGACATAATATTGCAGGTACGGGCTTGTTTTTTGTAAAAAATCAACATGTCCCTTCGATAATAATTGGAATTTGACCTTGAAATGGACACAGGATTATATTAAGATAAAAGTACAGATTTCCTGGGATGTGCGTTTTCCTAATATTTTAACCCACAGATTGACAACGGGAATCCGCGTTTGCAGGCAGATAACATGCCCCGCATACAGGGGAAGTTAGAAGTGTGTAACAGGTATCCCACCTGCCGAGGGGCGGGTATTAAATGTTAGGCTGACGGCATCTCGGGAAATAACCTAAATCAGCCCCTTTAAGCAGTACAGATAAAACTATTATGAAAAAAGATATTGACATTTTCAGCGCGACTGGATATAATATTTTTTGTTGTTAATACAGTATATCTTAATAATGCGGAATGGTGTAACGGTAGCACCTACGACTCTGACTCGTATTGTCTAGGTTCGAATCCTAGTTCCGCAGCCAATGGCCTCGCCGTGCAGGCGAGGCCTAATGCAAGCTCCCATGGTCAAGTGGTTAAGACTCCGCCCTCTCACGGCGGCAACAGGGGTTCGAATCCCCTTGGGAGTGCCATTTATGTAATACAATGTTGTGTATGCAGCGTTGTATTTTTTTTGTGCAAAAATTGACAGCTCCAGTTCTTTGCATCAAATTCCTGCTGATGCGCATGATAAATCTGTATAAAAATCCATAGTGGCATTGGTAAAGGAGAATCTTCTGAGTGAAGCTTAGCGATATTATGGAAGGAATACATATTCTTGAATATACGGGAAATGTCAATATTCCGATTTCCGATATTTGTTACCACTCCCACAAGGCAAAACCGGGCTCGGTTTTTGTAGCAATCCAAGGCTTAAGATCAGACGGTCATCAATTCATTGCTGATGCCTTGTCCAAAGGAGCATGTGCTG
>DUOI01000138.1 GCA_012838915.1 Clostridiales bacterium | reverse complement strand
ATAGGTGAAGTTTTCATGGATGTAATACATGAGTATCCGGACTTCACTGTTCACATGACATTGTTTAATGCCTCAATAGCTGAAGGTGAACCGCAGAAACTGGAGCACAATGATATCCGCTGGATTACTGTCCATGAGATACCCCAGTTCGATTTCTGCCCTGCGGATGAGAAAATTCTTAAGAGGTTACAGCATGTCAACCGAGTGTAGAATAAAAATAGCTTAAGCTTGCATGGTTGGAGCTTTTTCCGCCTTGCTATCTTTAAATATAAAACGAAATAGTATTGGTGCTGCAACTGTCATCCACAACCCCATCAATCCATACCGGAAAAAATCGCTGAACAGTGTTTCCGGCAAGAGTACCTTGACATAGGTCCTGATAGCAAGCAATCCTGCCAGTCCGACAGCCATTTTAATGCCTTGTTTGATTATAGTTCCTTGCACCTTGTACTTTATATATTTGAACTCCACCATATAACCTAACCAAAATCCGGATATCGTTCCTGCGACCTTATAATATGTAGCCGTCGGGAAAAAGTACATCCCAATCAGCATGGGAACAACAAACACTACCAGCAGCCCCGGTTTTTCCTCTTTCTTAGACCAGTCAAAAAGCCAATTGGATAAGTAAACCCAAGCGATTCCTATAATAATACCTCCGACAACATCTAAAAGTGTGTGAACTCCCAGATATATTCGAGATAATGCTACCAGCACAATCAAGATGGATCCAATTATAGACAGCCATCTTTTGCGGAGTTTCAGCATCCAGGAAAACCAAAAAACAGTTGTCTGCTGCGTATGACCGCTGGGGAAAGAATATCCTCCCGCTGTTTCAACTCGTAGAGATCGGATCTCGGGATGTCCAATTGGACGAGGAACTCTTAGGATTTCCTTTGCAACTGTATTCACCACACCGCTTGTCAGATATGCAAAACCCATTTTATACCCGAAATCTTTATTAATACACCAGTAGACCAATGCTACCATTATAATAAAAAACATATCTTCACCTATCATGGTGACCGATTGGAAGAATCCATCCAGAAATGGGTTGGAAACAGATTGAACAGACACGATGATTTCAATCATTACATTTTGCAGCGCATCCAATGAAAGCACCCCCGATAACAAGATATTTCATATAAGTAAGGATATACTTCCTCTAATTATATCATGCCGGTGTCATGTCGTAAGCTGAAAAGTACAGTCCTTTATACTTTTGAAATTGACACAGTGGTTAAAATCGAAGAATATTTCCGTAAAAATACTGCAGCAAGCTCTATTCATACTGTATAATCAAAAGAACTGGAATTTCAGCGAACCCTGATTACACAGAAATAACGTAAATGGAGGTCTAATACATGACAAGAACAGATAATCTATATAGGCTGACATCCCTGCCCCTGTCTGAGGAACTGAACACTGTGCTGTTTCAAAGCAAGGCAATCCGCATTGAAAGAATTGTCAGTGCAGGACAGGTTTCCGGCTGGTATGACCAGGAAGAGAATGAATTTGTATGCCTATTGCAGGGTGAAGCAGAGCTCACCTGGGAGGATGGTACCGCTACGAAACTGGTTGCTGGGGATACCGTAATTATTCCACAGCATAAACGTCATAGGGTGAGTTATACCAGCAGCGAGCCACCCTGTATCTGGCTTTGCGTATTCTGGGAATGAGCTGAACCAGATGCGGTAACTGTCCAAGGAAAAAAGTATACCAATAAAAATATCTTCCGTTCGAACGGATTATTACCAAGCTGTTAATTTTAAACGATTCATAAGGAATCACCAAGCGATAACACTTGGTGATGCATAAACTTCTTAATAATTCTTCTGCCTTTAGCGTATATTCGTCCGTGCGGTACAAGGGCATAATGGTTTTGGCCGGTTCACTCTTTACATTATTTGGATTTTCAGGGTTAATGATCCGTCACACAATTACTCAAGTATAATAGGGCTGCCGCATTCGGAGCAGAATTTTTTGCCTTTCTCCAATAATGTACCGCAGTTTTTACAGAAGATGCTTTTTTCTTCAACAGGCTTCGGTGGCATATTTGGTGTACCACATTCAGGACAAAACTTTTTTCCTGCAAGCAGGATAGTACCACAGTTTTGGCAAGGCCAGCTTTCCTCTGTGGTGACTGCCTCAACTGGTGCTTCCACAGTCTGAGCAGGTGGTGTTAAGGGTGCTGGTGGCGGACTGGCAGGTTGCGCGCCTGCTGATTCAGTTACTGGTGGGGCTGTTGGTGCCGGCTGAGATGCTGGTGCCGGTTCTTCCTTTATCTTTTGAATCTCCTGATTATACCCTTGTATAGCATCGTAGCTTGCAGCGATTGCGGTGCAAATCGCTGCAGCTTCGCTGTCCAGCAACTCGCCGCTCTCAAATTTTGCCCAATAGTATTCAGCTAATGCGGCCTTATTAGCCGCTATCTTCTTTTTTTCATCATTGATTTTGCCGTTGAGTTTTGATATTTCTATCATATCTCCGGTCTTTTCCTTTATTCTATCGAAAAAAGCCATCTTGTCCCTCCTTTCTTAAATTATCGCTTTCGATAAGCTATTCGCTTCAGATTCGTATCCTGATTCTACATTCCTGATATCCTAGGAAACATCAGCACCATTTCTCTTACAGGACCATTGCCAGTACACTGACCAGCCCCATCAACGAACTATAGCTTAAAACAAGTCTTGCAAAACCTCATCGAATAGCGGATTATTTCCAAAAGAGAATACCCTCAACGCGTTATAGCTTAAAACAAGTCCTGCAATGCCAAGGACCAGAAAGATCCCTGCAACAACGAGTACTGCTCTGCAGTAATTTTTTCTTGCTAGGTTGGTTTTGGAACCAAAAGCCCATACAAAAACCAAAATAATGCCCAGAATAGGTACCATAAGTGCCAGCATGGTGGCTACATAACCAAATACACCTAATTGGGTGTTGTCCTTAGATCTTTTATAACTAGGTAAATTTGACGCAGCTGTAGGAGCAGACACTGCATAAGCTGGTGCAGCAGACATGGGTTCCGGCTCCGCTCTTTTCGGTTGTGATGCCTGAGACATTTGTGGTTGTGGTGCTTGTGGTTGGGATATTATTTGGTCAGCTATGCCCGCTCCGCATTCAGCACAGAATTTGTCGTTCGGTTTCAGTTCCGCATTACAGATTTTGCATTTTGTCATAGACATGTTTCTCATCCTCCTTTTCTCTATACCATATTTTATAAAACAGTATTCTAGTTCGGATCAAACCCATTTACAAAACCCAATAAGTCAGTCTCCAGTTTCAAACACCATAATGTTGTAATCATCCCATGGTGATTATCTAGCCACGATAAGGAAAACTACAGGGGTAATTTTCGTAAACAGGAAGAGTCACCTGTTTTATAGGAAAATGGACTCCATGCGAAGGGGTATTGCTACTCTGCACATGGAGCCTGTGAAGAATACCGAAACCCTCTTCTATCAGCAAATAAGTTTGAAACACGGTATACACAAAATTATTAATCCAGCTTTTCTCCGGTTTTTAGTGAAGTTTTGCTCCACAAGAATCACAGAATTTAGCTCCGGGTTTTAGGGAAGCACCACATTGTGAGCAAAACTTGCTTACCCCTTGCTGATCCACATCATGCTGTTCAGGTACTTGTTGAGACGGCTGTTGATATGGCTGTTGTGACATCGGTTGCTGCGGTGTTTGCGGTGACACCTGTTGCGGCATCTGGTTCGGTGAGCCTGATATATAGGTGGGAGCATTTCTTGTCCTGCGGGTGGCCAACAGCACTATCACCAGGATTGCAAGAAGAACTGCTACACCGCCGACTACATAAATGATCAACCTGGGTACCTGGTTTGTTAACTGACCATTTTTAGAGGTAGCGGAATCAGCGTCCTTTTCTTCTATATCCGCCGGTGTGGCATTTGGATCCGGAACCCGTGCCACTACCTGTTGGGTATCTGCCTTTTCACTGCATTGAGCCAAAAGATCTGCTACAACAGGATACCCGGGGTTGGTTTCATTAAGAACGCGCAGAATATTCAAAGCTTCATTATATTCTTCTTTGTCGAACAGTGCCTTCGCTTCCTTTAGTTTCGCTGTAAATTGGCTTTCTGAGGGTGTAACATTAATTTCATTTAAGAACTGCATCGCCACACTAATGGGAATCGCAAAATTCATTCCTGCCACCATACCCCCGCTGTCAGAATCAATCATCCCAAAGGTGTTGATTCCAACTACCTCGCCAAATTCGTTAAACAGTGGACCGCCGGAATTTCCTCCGTGAATGGCTGCATCGGTTTGCAAAATGCTCCAGCCTCCTGCCATCTCCTTCTTCGCAGATATAATTCCCTGGGTTAACGTAGGTTCTTGTATTGCCTGGGCAACATTAAGCGCCTCCGTCAATGTTGCAACTGCCGGATAACCCATGGCATATACCTTGTCCCCGGTCCTTAATGCAGTATCATTGCCAATCTTAACCGTTGGCAGATTTGTTTTATCCAATTTGAGCACGGCAACATCTTTACCTGGTATCGGCTCCCCTATCTTGCGCAAGTCCAGGAGGATGCCCTTAGCTGAAACATCACTGCCCGGGGTTACATTTCCCATATAACAGGTGTATGTTGTTCGCAGGTTATCAATTTCCATCCCCTGTGCCAGTATATTGTAAAAGGCAGCGGCAATTCCATCCCATTCTTCCTGGCTCATTGCATAACCAAGGCGTCTCATTTCTGCATCAAATTCATTTGCTCCTGCCACAGCATATTCCTCCAATGCAGTCATGGCAAACTGCAAATACAGCTCTTCTTCGTTTGTTTGCACTACATGGGCATTTGTCAGCATATAACCGTCGGGTGTTACAATAAAACCGGTGCCTACTGTAGCGGTGCTGGCAGTTTCGGTTTGGGCGTTGCCGGTTGGAAAAGCATAGTAAATCATGTTTTCGGCCATTAATTGTACCATAGCGGAGTACATGGCTTCTTCTGTATTAGGGATGGTTCCGCTTAACACCATTTCTTCAATGATATAGAGTAAATCTTGTTCAAAACTGCTGTCCAATGAATATTCATACCAGGTAATGTCGGCTGTCCATAAGGTTTGCACAAGTACCACTCCGGGCTTGTTCACCATAGCGAGTGTGCGTGTATCCATAGGTTCATCGGCAAGGGCTGTGGAAGACAAGCTGCAGATGAGACAAATGCATAGCAAGCAGTAGATTACTTTTTTAAACATACTCATAATATTTACCCCCTATCTAATTATTTGAATTTATTACCTAAATAACATTAACAAATTCCTATCGGTCGTGGACCGGTTTACCTCAATTGAGGCAGACGGTTGTTTCGCGCTACAGTTTACCTGGTAAAAGGAAGCGCTGTTTACTAGCAATCAGTACATACCATCCGATTCTCATCATAGTGCTCGTCACATATCCTGCGGTGGCAGCATACGCAACGATTAAAATAGAACCGTGCCTCCTGCTCTCCCAAGCGCAGGGCTTCCTGCAAGGTATCGCAGATTAGCAAAGGCGTCGTGTATCCTCTGTCACAAAGCTCGCAAAAGAATATCAGGCGAAACCCTTCACTCTCCCGAATGGTCCGGCATTTTGCTGTAAATGTTGAAACCGGCCTGTCCCTCATGGCTTTTACCCTCGCTTTCCTTGCTTCAATCTTTTTACACTATCAATGCCAGTTCAATGACGGTTAGATATATAAAATTCCTTGATTCATATAAGCTTGTTTGGTAATATATAGTTAACTAACCATTAGATTTCACTCTTATCATACTGTAGAAATCTTCCTGCTGTAATCATCCTATGGGTGATAGTCTAGTCAAAAGAGGGGTGATTATAGGGGTGATTTTTTATTTCAACAAAAAACCTTGTCCCGTACCCAACAAGTGTCGGAAAGAAGATATCCACAATATTATTAAAAAGGAAATAAGACTTATGAAAAAGAAAGCTATCCTTTTGACAATGCTGCTCTCAATCCATCTGCTTTCCTGTGGACAGACAGCGGGACTGAATCCAAAAAAACCTGTAACCCTAACCATGTGGCATAATTTCGGAGGACAAATGCAAGCCACAACGGATGCACAGATCGAAAAATTCAACGCAACAGTCGGTAAGGAAAAAGGAATTATTATAAGCATCACTTCCATTTCCAGCACCGCTGCGCTGCAGGAAAAGCTTACCATGATTGCAGCGGGGGATCCCGGTGCACCGGACATGCCTGATATATCTACCTGTTACCCTGCAACGGCGGTATTATTGGCAGATAAAGGACTGCTTGTTCCCATAGATGAATACTTTAATGATTCTGAATTGGAGGAATACCTGCCGAAGTTTCTGGAAGAAGGGCGACTGCCTGATGGAAATCTTTATGTATTTCCTTTTGCCAAATCTACCGAAGTTCTTTTTCTGAATCAGACATTGTTCGAACGTTTTTCATCAGCTGACGGAGTTGAGGTTGGTAATCTCTCCACTTTTGAGGGAATTGCCAAGGCTTCGATGCAATACTATCAATGGACGGATGAGCAGACACCGGATATCCAAAACGATGGAAAATCCTTTTATTCCGCTGATTCCTTTTTCAATTTGTTTCAGGTTGGGATGGAGCAATTGGGAACCCCTCTCTTTGACGGTGAGGAACTTCAGCTGGACACACCGGAATTTAAACATATCTGGGATGTTATCTTTGAACCGGCAGTAAAAGGCGGCTTTGCTATTTATGACGGCTATTCCTCTGATCTTTCCAAAACCGGAGATATCCTCTGTTCAACAGGCTCAACAGCGGGTATTCTTTTTTACGGTGAGGATATTACCTATCCGGATAATACAAGGGAAAAAGTAGAATATGCTGTATTACCATATCCAACTTTTAAAGGCGGCAGGAAAACTGCCTTGCAGAGAGGCAGCGGCTTGATTGTGGCAAAATCCACTCCGGAAAAGCAAGAGGCAGCAGCTATTTTTCTCAAATGGTTCACTTCACCGGAGCAGAACATGCGCTTTGTTTCATCCACAGGCTATCTCCCGGTAACCCACCAGGCTTTTACCGATCATATGGAGAGTGAAATTGCTGAAAACACTAATATAAACATTAAGAAATTACTGCGCACAGCTCTTACGGTACATAAGGAATATGATTTTTATATACCACCTGTTTTTAATGAATTCAATACTATCAGCGAACGCTTTGAATCCGGTTTTTTAACTATGGCTAGCCAAAAAAGGGAGCAGTACCTGATGCAGCTAAAAACTTCAATGGCTGAAGAAGCCTATGAGAAGGTTGCAAATAATGCTCTGAATGAGTTTATATTAAAACAGAGGCAGCGATAAGCGGGAGGCAGACAATGTCGAAAAGCAAGTTTATCAGGATAGTCGAGATGAACCGTAAAGCCATACGCCAAAGCAGTCAAAAAGGTCTGCCCATGGGTTTGCGGTTGTTTCTTTTTCTGACACTGTTTCTCAGTTCCATAATGTTGGGTTTGCTGCTCATTCTTTTTGCTACCGGCATTTTCAAAACCGGTTTGCTGGTACATAAACCGGTACTGGAAGGGGAACTGAATCATATAGCAGAGGATATCAGCAAATACTACGGCAGCCTTTCAGTACAGGCTGTGGAGCTTTCCAAAGAGCTCTCTTTAAGTATGGAACGTAATATAAAAGAACACGGAGGATCTATTGCTAACCTGCAGGAATATCCCGAGCTGTTGGAGCATCTGTTGGAGGTGGAACTGGGCAGGCTGATTGGGGCCCTAGAAAAATCCCGGGCAAGCGGGGTCTTCATTTTACTTGACGCCACTGTCAATCCTGAATTGCCGGGGGCGGAGAATTCCCGCTCCTGTATTTACCTGAAAAACATGGAACCGAATATTGTCAATGAAATGGCGGCAAATCTGCGCTATTATTCCGGTCCCATGCCAATAGCCCGAAACAATGGAATTCATGTTCTGCCCCAATGGCAAATGGAGATGGAAATCAGCGAATTTTCCAATTTTGCAGAAGTGATGGCAACAGCCAGGGAACGCAAGCTCCCCCTTTCCCGTCTTTATCGATGGAGTGGGGGAACTACTCTGCCGGGCAACAGCGAGCGGGTGATGCTCTGCATGGTGCCGCTGATAGCATCTGATGGCACAGTATTTGCCATATGCGGGTTTGATGTCAGCGAAATGCTTTTTAAACTTTCCTATACTCCAAAGTCTGAAAACTATGATCGTCTGCTCTGCATGCTTTCACCGCTGTATGAAAACAGGCTGCAGCCGTCCAGTGCCCTTTTTGCCGGAAGCTTTGCCGCAGGCCCTGCTGCTATGTCCGAGCTCACCGAAATTGAGTCTTCCTCCTTTGCCGGCGATTTTTACAGCTATCTTCAACCTGAAAAGGGTGAATATGCAGGGTTGCACCGGATCGTATCCCTGTATCCAAGTGATTCCGCATATGCAGATGAGCAATGGGCAATAGTGCTTATGATGCCACGCCAAGGGCTCAACGAGCTGATTTCAGCTAAGAACCGTTTCCTTGCCCTGGGGCTGTTGATACTGCTGTTTTTCAACATAGGCCTGGCCTTATTAATCAGCCATACCTATGTCCGTCCAGTGGCTACGGCTTTGGAATACCTTAAAGAACCAACACAGGCTGCCAAAACCAGGATTCCTGAAATAGATGATTTGATTGAATTTCTAGCAGCACAGGACGAGTCTTCTGTGCCGTTAGAAAAAAAAGAACTCTCATCGCAGGAGTACCCTTCTATGTGCAGGGAGTTTATAAAGAATATCCAAACCCTGTCTCCTGCTGAAAAAGCTGTCTTTGATCTGTACGTCCAGGGGTATAAGGCCAGGGAAATTGCAGAGATCCTTTGCCTTTCAATTAATACCATAAAAACCCATAATCGACGTATATATATGAAACTGAATGTTACCTCCCGTAAAGAATTGATGGTTTATATCCAGATGATAGAGGAGGCAAATATACCTATTATATGAATTATAAATAACTCCTGGGTTAACGCAGGCTCCTGATTGTAATGGGCAACATATAAAGCTCCCGGTCTTACGAATATAAGAATAGTATTTTAAGAAAATTAGGGGTGTATCATAAAAAATACAACCCCACTAACAGTGACTATAACGAAACAACGATATA
This sequence comes from Clostridiales bacterium, assembly GCA_012838915.1. Classification (GTDB taxonomy): domain Bacteria; phylum Bacillota; class Clostridia; order Caldicoprobacterales; family DTU083; genus DTU083. Next base: position 8,012 of record DUOI01000138.1, on the reverse strand, counting down.
ATTCTTTGCAAAATAACAGAATATTATTTAAGTATAACAAATAATTTTCCTATAATGGGCAGATGCTTGGCATTCCCGCTGAATCCATTGATCAATCCTATAACCCACAGTATCATAACACCGATACTGAAGAATGGAATGAGAATCCAGCCGATAAATGGAATTATCGTTAATACCACATAACCCAATATAGCTGCTATCGTAAGCAACAGAGACTGATTAGCATGAAACTTTGCATATCCGGATTCCGGACAGGTTATCAATGGCAGAAAGAAAAGTAGATAGGCGAGACCTGCCATAGTCTTGTTTTTTTCGATGTCCTCAGGACTATAAATATTGTCTGTTTGTGTTGGCTGAGTTGCCATTTAAAATTCCCCCCATTTGTAATAGTTTGATATTTCGACGGCTATGCGCCGGATTACCCTTTTTTAATCTCTTCTGACTATAACCTGCTTCCACAATTACCACAAAACTTTGTACCTGGAGGCACATCTTCCCCGCAGGCCGGACAATTGCTTTTAGGAGCCGCTTTCATAGAAGAGCCGCAATAGTTGCAGAAGCGCACTCCCTGTGCATTTTCTGCCTTACATTGAGGACATACAGCCAGAGCCATGGATGAACCGCAATTATTACAGAATTTGCCGCTGCCGGCGGGCTTCCCACAATTTCGGCAGACGGTGGTTTTACTCTCCAATTTACCCTTCCAAACAGTTGCACTTTCGGCTGCCTCCTCGATATTGCGCTGCATGGCATCTGCCCGGGCTTTAGCTACCGATATTTCCTGGCGGGGAGCACATTCAGTACACAAGCCCTCATCTTCGTTAAAACAGGAATCGCATACCCATTTACGGCAGCCGTGGCAACGGTGAAAGAGCTTCCTGACTTGGTTATTAGCCCTTTCAAAAGCCTTTTCATGCTCTTTATGCCATTCCGGGCTCATACCTTCGAAGCGCTCGGACAACACGTCGCCTCCCCGTTCCAACGAATAACCAATATGCCCCAGTCTGCCTCCCAAAAGACTGCCCAGGGCACCTACTCCCCGACTAAGGCTGCGCAGACCCTTGCCCCTTTTATAAGTTTCAGATTCAACAAAGCTGCTTTTATATCCATCCTGACATAGATCGCAGTAAAAGGTAAATTGGTATCCTGCTTCAGTGGAGTTGTCTTCATAATTTCTTGTAAATGATTGCAGCATTGTTCTAAACCTCACTTTTTATTGGATTTGATTTTTTTACCGCAGGCAGTGCATTTAGTGTTTTCAAAGAATTGCTCTGCGCCGCAGCGGGGATTGGCACATCGGACCATCAGCCCCACTCCGCAATGCTCACACTTTTCCTGTACGAAGGTTGGCTTACCGCAATTGATACATGTAACGTAAAGGGCCCTGCCACATTGGCTGCAGACCGGCTGCCCTTTTTCAATTGATGCCAGACATGTAGGGCAGGAATAGCCAAATGGACTGCCGCTCTGACATGTCGGACAATACCGAGCATCCCGGTTGATAAATGTATTACAGTGAATACAGGGCTGTTTGTAACTGGCCATGCCTATTCCTCCTGCTTTTTACCACACTCACCGCAAAAGCGTGTGCCATAGGTCAGCTCAGCGCCGCAGCCGCTGCATTTCAAGGCTCCAAGCTTAGAGCCGCATTCCTGGCAAAATTTAACACCTTCCGGATTATAAGTACCACAAGAAGGGCATGTTAAAGCTTTTTCCTCAGCCTTTTTAGCTGCTTCTATTGATTCCTTTTCTTCCTGTGCACTTTTCAACTTTCTTTCAGCTTCCAGCAGATTCATTTTTATCAACTGCAGCTTATTTTCCAATTCTGGAAACCGACCTGCCCTCTCTGCCAATACCTGTCTGCCAATCTCAGCATAAATCTCGGTTTCTTTCTTTTTTAATTCGTTGATCTCCGTCTGGGCATTCATTATTTTAACGTTCGGATCATCCTGAGGCATGAATCCGGAAAGCCCTTTCATTAAGCCGCTGAGCCCTCCAAATAAATCACTCATGTTTTTCCATCCCTTCTTTCTTGTCACATGGCAGTTCTCTATACAATGCCAGGTTGTTTAATTTTATGATACGAAAAGTAACACAAATTGTAATCACCCCTGGGGTGATTGACAAGACAAAACTGGGGTGATTTTAGGGGTGATTTGCTTATCCCATTGAAAAGAAAAAGCAGAAAATGAACATACTATGATGGGTATGTATTCTTTCTGCTTTTTGATAGCTAATACTATATTATATATAATGGATTTATCCTTATTCTTAACCGAATAAATTTATATACCCTTGTACAAGCACCACCAATATTATAATTGGTAATACCCATGTCAAATAACCCCTTAACATGCGGGGCATTTTCATCCCTTCTCCTGTGTTCATTTCCTTCAAATAATTGTCGAATCCCCAACCATAACGGCTTACGCAGAACAGAAGGTAAACTAATGAACCCAGAGGCAGCAGATTGTAGCTGATAATGAAATCCTCCAGATCCAAAATACCTGTACCTTCTCCCAAGGGCTGAATCCAGCTGAGTACATTGAAGCCTAATACACAGGGTATAGAAAGCACAATAATCAGAATTGTATTGATGAAGGAAGCTTTTTTACGGCTCCATCCCCAGAGGTCCATACCGAAGGCAATAATATTCTCAAAAACAGCAATTACCGTTGAATATGCCGCGAATGTCATAAAAATAAAAAACAGTGAACCCCAGATCCTTCCGCCGACCATAGAGTTGAAAATATTTGGCAGCGTTACGAATATGAGCCCCGGGCCTTGACCGGGGTCAACGCTGAAAGAAAAACATGCCGGGAAAATAATAAGTCCTGCGATAAGCGAAACGACAGTGTCCAGTACTGCAATATTAATGGACTCACCCAGTAGACGGCGCTTCTTTCCAAGATAGCTTCCGAATATTGCCAATGAACCGATTCCTATACTCAAGGTGAAAAAAGCCTGGCTCATGGCAGCATATACAGTTTCCCAGATTCCCTTTTCTTTCATGCGATAAAAATCAGGCATCAAATAGAATTTCAGACCTTCGCCTGCGTTTGGAAGTGTCAGAGATTTCACCGCAAGTATTATAATGAGAGCCAGCAATGCTGTCATCAGAATCTTAGTAATCTTTTCTACGCCCTTCTGCAACCCGAGTGAGCATATTCCAAAGCAAACAACCGTTGTTATTATCAGCCATATTGTCATTTCCAGGATTTGCAATTAAATCTGTAAACACCTGTCCGATTTGCTGGGCATTGATCCCCTCAAATCGGCCTATCAGAAATTTGTAAAAGTAAGCCGGCATCCAACCTGCTATGGTTGTATAAAACATCATAAGTATATAGTTTCCGGCTACACCGGCATAGCCCATCCAATGCTATTTTTGCCCTTTCTTCTCGAGTACATTAAACGAAGTTGCAATACTTTTCTGGCTGGCTCGCCCTACTGCAAGCTCCATAGTAATAATAGGCAGTCCAAGTAAAAATATAAATACCAGGTAGATCAGGACAAAAATTCCTCCGCCATACTGCCCTGTGATGTATGGAAATCGCCAAACATCACCCAATCCGATTGAACACCCCGCTGAGATTAATATGAAACCCAGGCGGGAAGCAAACTTTTCCCTCTTTTCCATAATTTATACCCCCTGCTCTTTTATTAACCCCTATATTGAAATTATGCATTATTACGATATTGTATTATAAATTTTGACTGATATCAACAACTTTTATTTTAGATGTGTGTTAGGAGACAAACTTATATGAGCCATAAGTCCGTTAGTATCGATTAAAGAATTATCCTCTACAACGGAATTGATATTAAAAGAATTAAAAAAAAATTAAAAGCCACCATAAGTATGGTACGGCAGGATATTCACCTGTATGAGGGAACAGTTGCGGACAATATCAGGTATATATTATGCTTTGAATACCGGAGCATTACCCCCTGTTTTATCAGGGGGTGTTTCTCTACTTCCAGGGGCTGTTACTTGATCTACGTATATTAATTTCATCAATCACGGCATTACATCTATGTGTGAGTAGAAACATAACTATATCGGCTATATCCCTAGGTGTAGGCATTGCCACCGACGCAAGATCAGGGCGTGTTTTTACCACCATTTCGGTAGCCACCCCACCGGGAGCGATGATATGTACCCGAATCCCATCATCAAACACTTCCTGGGCAAGAACCTTGGTCATACCCATAAGTGCATGCTTGGATGCTGTATAGGCTGCCTGTTTTACGTACCCTTTATACCCTACCACCGATGATATATTTATAATTGTTGCATGATCAGATTTCTTAAGATGAGGAATGGCTTCACGACAAAGGAGAAACGGCGCTCTGGCATTTATAGCCATTTGCTTATCCCATTCTTCTGCACTTGTGTCTGCAAGGGGTTTAGGAATAGCTATGCCGGCATTATTTATCAATATATCCAGTTTCCCAAAATGTGCAATTGTATCCTGTATCACTTTAGCCGGTGCCTGTACATCGGAAAGATCAGCAGGACAGGCAAATACCTCTACACCATATGAAGAAAGATCCTTTACTGCATTTCTTAAACTCTCTGCTGAGCTGCTGTTGACAGCAATATCTGCCCCATTTTGAGCCAGGCACGTTGCTATCGCATATCCGATTCCCCGGCTCGCTCCTGTTATCAATGCTGTTTTACCTTCCAAGTCTCCTTTTGAACACCTTTTCACCTGAGCCTTCAAATGATTCAAGTCAAATCCCTCCTATTTTCAAGATGGTAGATATTTTATTATTCCATGCTACATGGTATTAATTTGGAAAACAGATGATTTTATTTGCCTCTTGGGTATAAGTAATAATCATTATCTTTATCTTTGATTATAAATAACAAATCGGGCTTTCCCCATTCTCTTAGCCTGATATAAGGCTGTATCTGCTTTTCTGAAAAGGGATTCATATGGCTCTTTATCACGAACCAGAACTATGCCCATACTGACCGTAATATCCTTCTGAATTTTATTTTGAATCATATCGCTTAATCTCTTGCATCTATCCTGAACAAAATCTACAAAAGGTATGTCTTTCAGATACACACAAAATTCATCTCCGCCTATGCGTCCGAGTATATCAGAGCCCCTGAAGGTTTTCTTAATTATTCCTGCAATGTCCTCCAATACCTTATTTCCTGCCAAATGCCCATATTTATCGTTGACATTTTTAAATCCGTCACAGTCCAGCAGTATCATAGCATCAGTTTGGTGATTTTCTTTTTGTTCAACCCTTTCGTTAATCAAATCTTGAGTTGTAGCAGCATTAAATAAACCTGTTAACCCATCTATTTGAGCTTTAACAAGGAGTTTTTCTTTTTCAACAGTTTCCTCCCTGACATCAATTAGTTTTCCAATGATACATTCTGTTCTTCCCCGATGGTCTTTTATGTTCAGGTTTATTGTTTTAAATACTCCTATTTCTCCTCCGGGTAAAGGAAGCCTGATAATCTCATTCATTCTGTCATTGGGCTGACTTGACAGAATGCTTTTCAATACACTGGTAACTCTATTTATACTTTTTGGGGTATGAAACAACTCATAAAACTTATCAGCTAATTTCAAACACTCTCCTTTTGGAAAGTATTCATACAGATACTCATTGGATATTCGAGCCAGAGCCTCATACCTGCCGTTTTGCTCTCTATACTTATTGCTTATACGTATACTATAAAACACACTGAACAGTAAAGCACTCAGTACAATAGACACAATAATTGCAATTTCCCTACCATAAGTTTCCAGTACCATATTGAAGGTAATTTTTCGATCAATTTTAGCTGCTACACCCAAAATCAAAGTTTGCCTTTGGTTAGTATCAATGGAATCAAGCGCTTTATTAATAATAGAAAGCAGTACTTCATCATCGTTTATCAGTCCGATACAATATCCCTTTGAATCCACCCCAATAGGAACAGTTATAATATTCCTATATCCATTGCGCAGCATATAGTATGTAACTGAATAGGCATTGCCATAGCCATAATCCGCATTTCCGCTTTCTACTGCATTCATGCTTTCTTCCCTGGTATTAAAATAAACCGCATTTTCCTTATTGACACCCTCGGGAAGCCTGCTTCCTTTGACAGCAGCATAGACTTTATCATTCAATTGACTTGAATCGACAGAAGAATTCATATAAAGAATGGTTTCGGTTTCCAGAAAGGGCTGTGACAGCATCATGCTGTCAGGTGCAAAGTTGGGAGAGATGCCGCAAACAATATCAGCATCACTGTGTATTGCTTCGGCTACACTTTGATAAATACTACACTCAAAGGTCAGCCCTGTAAGGCTGGATATTCTAAGCAGCAGATTATGAAAAATGCCCTGCAATTGCCCATCTTTATTGGTAAAGGAAAGGGGCGCCGCCCCATCAACATTGGCGGCCTTGATAACCGGCCTTTTCGATATATATTCCTTCTCTTCCAATGTAAAAAGAGACTCCATATCTGTATAGTCAGAACTAATTGAACTGTCTAAAATAGCATTTTCATTTGATTCATCATATGAAACTATCTGTTCAGCCAGTACAAAATTAATGATAATACCTATGGATATAAGAATAATGGCAAATATAATGAAACGTATCTTTCTATGAGATACGATTTTACTAATATCTTTCATGCAACTGAACCGCCTTTATGCAATTACTTTACAATTACATTTCCTAATCTTCATTCTTATCAGTTTTTCTTGATAATGTCAAATATTATTAGTGGGAAAAGAACCTTCACAGGTATATGATTAAAAACATTCAACGGAATTAACTTATCAGATCTATTATACCATAGAATTCCAATAAATGGGACCCAAAAAGCTTGAGAACCTTCTAATTTATATATGTTCTCAAGCTTAGATTTATTATTTTTTCTTTATTCTCCTCTTTCCCTTTGTATATGCGCCTTTTTGTATCAAGAACTGCAGTAAATCAAATGGATTTCAGGAAATCTATTACTCCCTCTTCTTCCAAAGGCCTGCCAATCAAATATCCCTGCAAAATATCACAATTATTCTGTTCCAGATATTTTTTCTGTTCTTCTTTTTCCACACCTTCAGCAATAACTGTTAAGCCAAATTTATGTGACATTGAAATAATATCAGCTGTTATTATTTTCTCATCATTATTGTCAGTGATTTTATTGATAAAATATTTATCAATTTTTACATAATCAATATTTAGTTCACTCAACCTTGACAGCGATGAGAAGCCTGTTCCAAAATCATCCAGTGAGATTAATACTCCCGCTTTTCGAATTTGTTTTAACTTTTCATTTATCAAATCAAAATTTTCCATTATTACAGACTCTGTGATTTCCAGCACAAGAGAACTCTTGTCTATTCCTGATGATTCGATTATTTCGCTTATGTCCTTAACAAATTCATCTCTTAACAATTGTATAACGGAAATATTAACAGCGAGTTTTATATTATTAAATCCCAAATTATTAAGCTTCTTCAAGAACGTACATGATTTTTGCAGTATCTGTTTACCCAAGTCATAAATAAGCAGTCGCCTTTCAGCTATATCTATGAATTCTAATGGTGAGATGTGTCCCAATCCTTCTACATATAGCCTTGATAAAGATTCAAAACCTATTATACAGTTATTTTTGAGATTCCACTTAGGCTGGAAGTGTAAGGTAAGTGAATTGTTATTTTCTTTTTCGTTTTCTATAATTGCTCTTAAAGCTCTCTCAATTTTATCCTGACGCATTACCTGCTTTTCCATAACATCTTCGTAAAAACAAATACGCTCGTTGGCGTTTTCGTCTATATTATCCAGAGCCAGCGTAGCATCCTGTAATAATTTATCAACAGAAATATTGCTTTGTTTGATTTCAACAATACTGACTTCAACATCAATATACCGGTTTTCAAAGCCTTCTGGTAATTGATGCTTGAAAACATCTACAATTCGTTCAGCCAATTCAGTTAATTCGTTTTTACTTCTATAATTATTAACCAATAATACAAATCTGT
>DUOI01000137.1 GCA_012838915.1 Clostridiales bacterium | reverse complement strand
CGGGGTCACATTATCAAAAACCGTTATCCCAGGATCGTTTATTATTTGATCCCAACCGGAACATGATCTTACAAATCCCAGGCGTTCTGCAGCTTTAGCGCCTGTTTCTTCGGTCCTGCCCCCAACCATTTCCAATTTGGGCAGATAATTTGATACATCCCAATGCATATAGCTTATAGTTTTGAATGCATTTACATGGGTTTTGCCCATCCATCCATATCCCAACATGCCTATGCCAATCTCTTTACGTTCTGCCATTTTTTCTTCTCCTTATCTATGTTTTTTCAGTACAAACAATTGCTTTTTGAAGCTACGTAATAAAGCCGGTCTCTGCATCTTTAACTTTTTTTATTTCATATGGCCGGATCAACACTACACCATCTTAATTGCAGCTTTATTCAGCTTATCAATCCTTCTCTTTTCCACGATATAATCCAGCAGAATGGAGATTACCAGCAAGAATCCAAAGATCGAGTCTCGAATCAACGGACTTATACGCAGCATATTAAAACCGGTGCTGAGAATTTGCAGTGCTATCAGCGAAAGTAACACATTATATACCTTCCCCCTCCCTCCAAGGGGGCTTACCCCCGCTAATACACAAGTGAGCAAAGCCTGAAAGACATAGGTCAGACCGTAGTCTGCCTTGGCGGAATTAGTCCTTGACATGATAATTAACCCCGCAATGGACGCCAGCAAACCGCTAATGGTATAGGTTATAAAAGTAACTTTCTCATTATCAATCCCGGTATACCAAGCGGTTTTAATATTGGAACCCATCCACTGGAGCTTCCGCCCATAAGGAGTTTTATGAACTATTACGCATATTACCCCTAGATTTGAATTAATTAGGATGTATTTTTCTTTATCTTACTCTTGCAATATCAACAAAAACCCCTGCTGCCATAAATTCATCCACATCATGTTTATCGATGCCGTCATCCGTAATAATGCGATCTATACCGGAAATAGGATAAACCTGAACAAAGCTATTGTTTCCTATTTTACTGCTATCGCATAAAACCATGATTTCTGACGCCATATTTATCATCGCTGTTTTTACCTCGGCCTGAGCAACATTTGGAGTAGTAATTCCACTTCTTACACTGATTCCATTTGTGGCCATAAATGCTTTGTCCACATATAATCCATGTAAAGATTTAACAGCAATCGGACCAACAGTACAATGAAAGCCTTTTCGTAAGCTTCCGCCGATAAGGATGACATCTATATCCGGTTCATTTTCCAGGTAGCAGGCAATTTCAATATCGTTAAGAACTACGGTAATGTTCTTCTTTTCTGATAGAATTTTTGCTAATTCCAGCGTTGTGGTGCCTGTATCAAGAGCAATTGTATCACCGTCTTCTATCAAATCTATTGCCAGTTTTGCTATTGCTTTTTTTTCTTCCAGATTAGTTACCTGTTTTTGATAGGAATTCAACTCAAAACTTGTCTTGGAAACATTTATTGCTCCTCCATGGGTCCTTTTGAGCAACCCGGCATTTTCAAGCTCTCTGAGATCATTTCTGATAGTGGCAGGCGACACACCAAATTCAATACATAGGTCAGGCACCATAAGCTTTGATTTTTCTTTTAGAAGATCGAGTATCTTTTGTTTTCTTTCTTCTGCAAATAACGGGCTTTTATTTTGTTTATCCATATACTTTAACCTTTCCCTGTCACTGCTTTGCTTCATATAATTTTGCTTCTGATTATTGTTGCATTGTTTTCGCATTATGGCGTTTATTATTATATACTACTGTTTAATCTTTTTCAATAGCTATAAATAATAAACAATAATCTATAATACACTGTCTATAAATATAATTATAGATGCACAATCTATAATTCAATAATATTAAACCCAAACACCTTTGCCATCTGTGCTAATTGCGGCCTGACATCTCCTGAAATAATCAGCGAATGGTGAGAACAAAGTGCATCCATTACCTTATGCCCATCCTTATATCGAATCAATGCTCCGTTTCTGCAGTCAGAGCCGGGGTATTGAACATAATCCACGATCTCAGCTTCAATAACACTCAGCTTCTTAAATCCGGGATAAATTTTTGCTAATGTAACCTTTCCTATGGGAAAACGACAATCCACCATAATTGCATCATCATTAACTATTTCCAGAACCTTTGGCCGAAGTGTCCACTCACTGCAGAATGATCTCGGCGCAAGCCCAAAGTACCCGCAATGTACCCCCAGAGCATGATTATCCGGATCTTCAATTTCAGGGAATTTATCAATGCGTTCATGAGCAAGTGCTGCCATACCCACCAGGAAAGGGTACAGGTTGGTCATCATAATAGGTTTTTCTATTGACCGGTATATAATATATGTGGACAATAAGGTCAAAGTATCCCCTTCACAGGCAAAAATTATATTATCCCGCTCGAACAGCATATTCCAGGCAAGGCATGGTGTGGTATCACAATTAAAGGACTCATTCAGGCAATTGGCTCCAACTCCGGCAACCTCACCTATTTCATTGATGACTTTCTTAACGGCAATATAAACCTTCACAGCACGTAAAAAAGCCTTTTCACTTACCCCCTCGCTTTTAATATCCCAGTCAGCACTTACTTTTTTCGCCTCTTCATCTGAAATCAGTTTTGCATCATCGCCAACCTTCTTCCAGCTATAATAAATCAGTTTGCAGCCAAACACCTCTTCCATCATTCTGGTACTTTCCTTCTCCCACCAATAAAAACGCTTGAATATATTTGCCTGCATACCTTCGCCGGGAGAATCCTGAAATACCAGGAATCTTGCACCTGAGCTCAGGCTGCTTTTGACTGCAATTCCGCGTAAGACTACCCTGGCAATGTCAATGCTATACGGGGAAAACACGGTACAGCCCAGATCGCGTAAATATGTAACTATCTCCCAGTCCCACATTTCAACAGTGCCAAAGCGTGAAGTAAGTACAATCATAGGCAGGCCATAGCCGGTCAATTCATCATCATGACGAAATGCTGCATAAATCAGCTGAGGGAACAGGATTGCATCGGCATCAGCAGGAAGTGATTCTCCCACATTGACTTCAGGCAGAATTTCCGCTACATCTCCATATAATTGACGTAAGCGGACTATCTGCTCTTCAAATTCCTGCCTTTCACGCTTATTAGCTTCAGTAAAATATAATGGAACTAAACGGGCTTTCATATAGCTAACCTCCATTTCCTTAATTAGTTAATACTCAAGCCTGATTACATGCCGGTGAACGATCTTAAGCCGGCGAACAAACTTAAAAAGTAATTACATGCTTAATCCCCTTTGCCTGACCGGCATTTTCAAATGCAGTAATAATATCATTGATTTCATAACGATCTGTAACCATACTTTTTATATCTATCAGCCCTTGAGATACAAACTCAAGAATCTTTCGGGAATGTGCAATACTTGAGCGGGTAGAACCTGTAAGATACAATTCCCTGTAATGTACTATGTTCGTGTCCAATGCTACCGGCTGCAGGCTTGCGGGAATACCGCCAAAAAAATTCACCCTTCCGCCATAATCCATTAAAGGCAGCATTGCTGCCTGGACCTCCGGTACCGGGCAGGCAGTTATGGCTATATCAAGCCCCTTACCATTAGTCCATTCCTTTACGAAACCTTCCAAGTCATTGCCATGATAGGTTTCAATAAACGGCATGAACTTTTTGCATAATTCCAGCCGCTCGCGAGATAAGTCATTCATAAGCACTGAAGCACCTGCCATATGAAGCAGCATAGCATGACTGTATCCAATTGGCCCGGCGCCTACTACTAACGCATATTCACCAGGCTTTACAAAGCACTTGCTAAAACCGTTATACGCGCAAGAAACCGGTTCTGTCAGCGCCGCCTCCTCAGGGCTAACTCCTTTTGGCAGCACCGCCAGATTACCACGCTGAACAGCCTCTGCCGGAATTCTTATGTATTCTGCAAAGGCACCATCAATATTAATGCCAAAAGCACGGTAATCGTCGCAAAGGTGAAAATTCCCGGCTACACATCGGTCACAAATACCACATCCAATATTTGGCTGCACTGCTACCTGCATGCCTTCTTTATAGAAGGAAACGTTTTTCCCAACTTCAACAATGGTGCCGGAAAACTCATGGCCTAATGTTAAAGGGTTGTTATTATCCACACCTTTGTATCCATTCTTCCACATCCTGATATCTGTTCCGCAAATTGCTGCAACATCAGTCTTAAGCAATAATTCATCATCATTAATTTTAGGAATCGCTGTTTCTATTAATCTGATATCATTTGCGCCAAATAGTTTTAAACTTAACATAGTATCAACCCACTGCCCCTCCTACAGCCTGATAACATTTTTTGTTTTAATGGATAAATTGCCCATTTCCACCAGCCTGACTGCTGCTCTGCCGTCTTTACCTGTAACAGCAGGCTCAACATCGCTTAATATCGCTTGTATAAAAGAAATATCCTCTGCCAGGTAGGCATCAGCAAACAGTGACATCCAGCTGTTTATAAATTGAATGGAAGTACCCCTCTCCGGGGTTGTACATCTCACCGAATTGGCTTCAGAACGACCAACCTGTATAACGCCTTTTGTTCCTATGATCTCCATTTTCGAGTCGTATCCATATTGTACATAGGCTGCACCGTCAATTGAAAACTGAACACCGTTTTCAAATACACCGTTCATCAGAACACTGTCATAGTAATCGGGATATTCAGCAGCTGCCTCAGGGTTTCTGAAATTGCCGCCTACGGCATATAGCTCCTTTACCTCGCTGCCGGCAAACCAGCGAATCGAATCAAGGTCATGACTGTTCAATTCTGCCAATATTCCGTTGGATTTGCGTAAATCATACATCCATGGGCGAGGCTTACTTGGACCCCGCGTGCATGAATGAATTTGGACAAGATCACCTATTGCTCCGCTGTCCAGCAGCCTTTTCGCTTCTTTGAAACCGGTGTCATGTCGGCGCATAAAACCTATTTGCAGCTTTACATTATTTTTCCCGCAAGATGCAATCATTTCATCACATTCCCGGGTATTCATCGCCATTGGTTTTTCACAAAATATATGTTTTTTTGCATTGGCACAGTCAACAACAATATCTCTGTGCAGATTGGTCGGACAGGCTATTATTACTGCATCAATTGCATCATTGTCCAGAATTTGCTTATAATCTGTATACCATGCATCTACGCTAAGCTCGTCTGCGGCAGCCTTTGCTGCTTCTTCCACTGCATCCACTACCGCTGTTATTTGAGCACCTGCTACCTTATTCATAAAGTTGCGCCCATGAATCATGCCTGCCCGTCCGCAGCCTATAAGACATATACCTACTTTACTTTTGATCATATTGAACTTTTCTCCCTATCTATCGTTTTATATCAATTGAGAATCTTTATTGTGCAGTGTTGCTGAAATTATCTGCTATTGTATGAAAGTTATTGTAGTATGGAGTAATTTCCTCAATTGCATTCAAATACGCTTCAGAATACATTGTATAAATTCTGTGTCTATTAATATCAGGGGTATATTCTGCACCTTTTTTCATTACTTGTAGAATTGGTTTTTTGTAATCTGGTAACATACCAATACCAAATGCTGCGATTACAGCACTTCCAAGCAATGCTGTTTCTCCTAATTCAAGTGCAGTAACCGGGATGCCAAGAACATCTGCCTTGATTTGGTTGAAAAGTTCAGATTTTGCACCGCCGCCCATAATCAGCATTTGGTTAAAATTATAGTGTGGATATAATTTACGCAATATGGATAAGTAGTATTTATACTCATATGCAATGGATTCCATTACGGCACGATACATGTGCCCGCGAGTATGCTTGAAATCCAGCCCTAAATATGTTCCTTTCAGGTTCGGATTGCTGGGCAATACTCTCCCGGAGAAATGCGGTATAAAAATTAAGCCTTCGCTCCCCGATTCTACAGCTTCTGCCTCTTCCTGCAGCTCATCATAACCCGCTGTCGGGTCTCCGGTTAATGTGTCCCTAAACCAACGCAGACACATTCCGCCGCCGTTAATATATGCAAGAGGCAGAAACAAGCCATCCACCGGACTGCGCATCATGGTCAAAGTTTCATTTTTTGTATCAGGAACATATTTATCAACAACGCTGCATAATACGGAAGCAGTTCCTGCACAATCCAATACTTGTTCTCGTTGAAACATACCGGAACCAAATGTACTTGCTGCAGTATCTCCGCATCCTGCTACCACCGGTATGCCTTCCATTAAACCTGACAACCCGGCAAAATCCTTAGTTACCTTCCCTATCACATCAAATGGAGATACTATGCGTGCCATCTTTTGCTTATCTATATCGAAGATTTCAAGAAGTTCATCTGACCAGGATTTATTTGAATTATCGGCTAAACATGAAAAGTGAAGATGTGTATAATCAAAATATGCTTCATAACCGGAAAGGCCTGTCATTTTGCCAACAACATATGCATTGGGCGGGATAAATTTTGCAGTCCTTTTGTAGATGTCAGGATGCTCATGTTTCCACCAAAGAATTTTAGGCCCATGTACATAAGTAACCGGGCCGCCGCACAGCTCCGTAATCCGCTTTCCGGCCCTGTCATACATATGCTTAACATATTTGCTGCATCGAGTATCCAGCCATGAATCATAATACGTAGAAGCCTCCCCTTTTGAATCTACACCCATTATACCTGCCATTTGTCCGTCTATTCCAATAGCCTCTATATCCTTTGCAGCTGCATTTGATTTCTCCAGCAGATCTTTAACGGTATTAACACATGATATATATAAGTCATCAGGTTCCTGCCAAATTGTCCCCGGCTTGGTTGAAATCAGTTTTGATTCCTCGAAAGCATCAGCTATAAGCTGCATTTTGCTATTGAATAATGCCGCCTTAGTTCCTTGTGTACCAATATCAATGGATATAACATATGAACTCATATCATCCCCCCTTTGCTATCGTTTGTTATCGTTTGTTGTTATTTATATTGTAATTAGTTTTAAATATAATGTCAATAATCTATGTTAAATATTTCAATAAATGTAAATATATCAATTTGTACAAAAAAAAGCTGAACAACCGGCCGTCATACGCGTTGCTCAGCTTCTCTTCTTATATGGAACAGATAATCAAATCCGCTTCCATCTCACTCCCTGGGGAGTATCTTCCAGTACAATACCCTGTTTTTTAAGCTCATCCCGGATACTGTCGGCCAATGTCCAGTTCCTATCTTTTCTGGCCTGCTCACGTTTTTCAATGAGTTCCTCGATTTCTGAATCCAACTTGCCTCTTTTTTTGGTTAGCAGCCCCAAAATTCCTGTCAAACTCTTCAGGGTATCCAGGGCAGCCCTTATGGCTTCTGCAGATTGCCCTCCGGTGATATGGGTGTTGATTTCTCTGACCAGATCAAATATTACTCCAATGGCATCCGCTGTGTTAATATCGTCCTCCATTGCCCGCTCAAATCCTGCAACGAATTCGGGAAGCTGATCCAGTAATTGTTTTTCCGCATCATCAACCGGCCGTTCCGGTGCATCCTCCAACAGGTATTCCAGGTTGTTTTTTGCATTATATAGACGTTCCAAAGCGCTTTGTTCCTGCTCCAGCAATTCTCTGCTGAAGTTTATGGGATTGCGATAGTGGGAAGACAGCATGAACAGCCGGACTACCTCCAGATCAAACTCCTGTGCAATTTCCCTCACTGTGAAAAAGTTGCCCAGCGACTTGGACATTTTTCGATTATCGACATTGATATACCCATTATGCAGCCAGTACCGGGCAAAGGGTTTGCCGGATACTCCTTCGCTTTGGGCAATTTCATTCTCATGATGGGGGAATATCAGGTCCTGCCCGCCTGAATGGATATCTATGGTTTCCCCAAGGTATTTTGTAGCCATTACGGAGCATTCAATATGCCATCCCGGCCTACCCGGCCCCCAGGGACTGTCCCAGGCAGGCTCGCCGGTTTTTTGACCCTTCCAAAGGGCAAAGTCCATGGGATTCTTTTTAATATCACTGATATCAATCCGAGCGCCTAATTCGAGATCCTCCAGGTTCTGACCTGACAATTTACCATATTCCTCAAAAGCTCCGGTATCATAATATACATCATTGCCGGCCTGATAAGCCAGACCTTTGTCAATCAGCTGCTGAATGAAATGGATAATGTCCTCTATGTGTTCCGTAGCCCTGGGATGAACATCTGCCCGCCGGATTCCCAGTGCATCCGCATCTGTATAATACTCGGCAATGTACTTTTCTGCCAGCTCTTTTACCGATACTCCTTCCTCTTTTGCCCGCTGGATCATCTTGTCGTCAATATCGGTAAAATTCTGTACAAAAGTTACCTTGTATCCCTTGTACTCCATATATCTGCGGAATACATCAAAAATAATAAATGGCCTGGCATTGCCAATATGAAAGTAATTGTAAACCGTCGGTCCGCAGGAATACATACGAACCTCCCCGGGATGCAGGGGCACAAATTCTTCCTTGGTTTTAGTCAGCGTATTATAAAGCTTCATTTTTCAATTTTTCCTCCATTTCGTCTACCTTCTGCTCCAATTCCAACAGGCGAAAGGTCAGCCTGCGTAGGGCTTGATTCACAGGATCCGGAAGCGATACCTGGTCCAGGTCAATCTGTACACTGGGCACCTTTTTATTGCCTTTTTTAACTACCCGCCCCGGTATACCTACAACAGTGGAGTTGGGCGGCACCTCGTTAAGCACTACAGCCCCCGCTCCGATTTTGGAGTTGTCTCCCACCCGGAAGGGACCTAAAACCTTGGCCCCGGTGCTTATTACCACATTGTTTCCGATTGTCGGATGCCGTTTACCGGTTTCCTTTCCGGTACCGCCCAGGGTTGCACCCTGGTAAATGGTAACATTGTCTCCAATGACCGTGGTTTCACCGATAACCACACCCATACCATGATCAATAAACAAACCCCTGCCAATTTGAACTGCCGGATGAATTTCAATACCGGTCAGGAATCGATTGCAGTTTGACAAAATACGGGCTACCAGCTTCAGGCGGTGTCGATGCAGCCAATGGGCTATCCGATGAAGAACCAGAGCATGGAATCCCGGATAGCATAATATAACCTCCAATGCATTGCGGGCAGCCGGATCTCGTTCCAATACCGCTTTGATATCCTCTTTTATATATTTGAACATAATAATCCCCCTGATGCGGATATTACATATTCAAGTTTAACCTAAAAAACCTCCGCTCTGAACGGTATCAGAGACGGAGGTTCCGCGGTTCCACTCTGCTTGACATGATACATGCCCGGCTTATGGTGATAACGGTACAAACCGTCCTGCCCTACTGTATTCGGACAGGATGCTCCCGGGCGCACTTTGGCATGGTTCTCAAACCGGTGTACCTCCCAGCCAATGGATACCCCTCTCTGCTGCGGACCCATGCCTACTCTTCCCGTTCATTGCATTTTTACATGTAATTGTATTTAAGAGTCATTATAATATATCAAATAATCAGTGTCAACGGAAAATCGGCTCACATAAAACCTGTTTTCAGCCTCTGAGTACATCCGCCAACCACGCGAAAAATCGTTTTATGGCGTCCAGCACCTGTTGAAAGAATCCCTTGTTCTTATCTATGGTTTCCTTCACCTTTTCCAGTCCCTTGTTGATATTCTCCAGTTGCTGTGACACCTTATCCACGCTCAGATCCAGCTTGCTGATGCGCTCCATTAAATCAGCCAGCCTATCAATATGCTCCTGTGTAATGTTAATGTTCAGATCAGCTGCAATTTCAATTATAATTTTTCGAATCTGCTCCGGGTCGGTAATCTTTTCACTGATAATCCTCTCCTTGATTTTCTGAACCAGGGATGCAGCCTCATCCTGGCCGATATCCTCTCCCAGTTCCCCGGTAGTAACCATTTCTTCATTGGCTGCCTGCTTGGCTTCCTCTGTCAATTCTTCTCCCGTAGCTTCCTCAAAGGCTTTCATGATGCCGGTCAATGCTGCGGTACCGGATACTGCAAAAGGAGCCGCTGCTATTACCCTGGCATTTTCAACGCCGGCAGTTACCAATGCATTGGCATACATTTCCTTGGTAACCCAATTAATATTACGGGTTTCTACCGAGATGCCTTCCCCTTCCTCCAATATTTCCACATAGGCGGAGGAAATAGCCCTCTTACCAATTTTCTCATCAGATACCAGCCCTTCCAGGTAGTTGCGCTCCTCCTGATTGGTTACTTCCAGTATCTTTACTTCACCTTCCTCCACGCCAAACAAAGCCAGTATCTCTTTTCTTTGCTGATCGCTGAGATTGGCGCCAAGGCTGACTACTATATTATCTTCCTCAGCCCGGGCAAAAGTCGAAAAACCGGCTATGCAAAAAACAGCCAGCAAAAGGACAACCAATGTTTTTTTCAGTTTATTATTCACTTTTCGCCCTCCCTGTATTTACTTGTATTAAACCCCGCTTATGGTATGTTTTCTATTAATGTAACAGCCTGAGCTGCAATTCCCTCTTCCCTGCCCACAAAACCCAATTTTTCCGTTGTAGTCGCCTTTATATTAATACACAATTTATCTATGCATAACACAGCGGAAATATGATTTATCATTTCAGGTATGTAGGGAAGCATCCTGGGATTCTGAGCCATAATGACCGCATCGATATTGACAATCCGGAAGCTTTCCCTATTGAGCATATCCCCGACCTGCTGCAGAAGAACAAGGCTGGATATATCATGAAATGCATCGTCATTATCAGGAAAGTGCCTGCCTATATCCCCCAGGCCGGCAGCGCCTAACAGGGCATCTATTATGGCATGAATCAGAACATCTGCGTCAGAGTGACCGGCCAGCCCCTTGCACCACGGGATTTCCACCCCGCCAATCACCAGCGGACGTCCTTCCGTCAGCTGATGTACATCATATCCGATTCCGACCCTCATATGATTCCCCCCCTGTGCCTGAGATAAATGGCTGCCAATTCCAAGTCTTCCTGTGTGGTGATTTTGATATTGTCATATCCGCCCTCAATCAGTTTGGCAGGGTGACCAAGCCTTTCCACCAGGGAGCTGTCATCCGTTCCAAGATATCCGTCTTTAACAGCTTTTTCATGGGCTGTCTTCAATAAACCCAGTTGAAAGGCCTGTGGAGTTTGTATTGTCCACATTCTGCTTCTGTCGGGCGTGCGAAGGGAAAAGGCCTTTTCATCTGCCTCCTTGACGGTGTCTTTACACGGCATACCAACCGCGCATGCTCCGTAAAGGCGGGCAGCGGCAATTGATTGTTCAATCACCTCTACTGTTATCAAAGGCCGTACCCCATCATGAATCACAACAATTTCACAATTTTTTAAGGAACGAATGGCATTCCACACCGAATCCTGTCTTTCTCTGCCTCCTTGTACAAAGCTAACGGGCTTGTTTACCGGATAAGGGATCAGAATCCGCTCCCTGACATATGCTGCATCAGCGGCAGCAATCACCAGGGCATCTATAGAAGGGGCATGATCAAATGCTGCCAGGGTATGAGCCAGCACAGGGCGGCCTGCCAAGTCCATATATTGTTTGGGAATCTCACCACCCATTCTCGAGCCCTTGCCAGCAGCCAATATTACTGCAATAACCGGTTGTTTCATACTTCCCCCCGATAACGAAAGGCCGGGTTTTGACCCAACCTTTTTGAATCAACGAATAAATTTTTTACGGCAAAGCCGTCACGAAACTACCTTATCAACGGATTTTGGCTTGGCAAAGATCATACGACCTGCTGCAGTTTGCAGTACACTGGTTACCATAACATCAATGGTCTCACCTACATATTTTTTGCCGCCGTCCACTACGATCATGGTGCCGTCATCCAGGTAGGCTATACCCTGACCCGTTTCCTTGCCGTCCTTGATGACCTGAACTATCATCTCCTCGCCGGGTAAAACCACCGGCTTTACAGCGTTGGCCAGTTCGTTGATGTTTAATACCTCAACCCCTTGAAATTCAGCCACTTTATTGAGGTTGTAATCATTTGTTATGACCTTGGCCTGAAATTGCTGGCCCAGCTTCAAAAGCTTGACATCTACCTCGTCAATGTCGCTGAAATCTTCATCATGGATTCTTACTTCTATATCTAATTCTTTTTGAATTTGATTCAACACATCCAAACCCCTTCGGCCTCTATTGCGTTTTAATGCATCTGATGAATCGGCTATGTGCCGAAGTTCGTTCAACACAAATGAAGGTATAATCAAAGGCCCTTCTATAAAACCGGTTTTGCAAATGTCAAAAATGCGTCCGTCAATGATAACGCTGGTGTCCAAGATTTTAGCAGCCGATTCCCGTTCCTGTTCCTTGTTGCCTCTTTCCCTGCTCCGTCTGAAGGAAAGAAAATGGCCCAGCTCTCCCCGCCTTTTGACGGCAATTCTAATACCAAGATAAGCAAACATAAAGTATATAGCAATAGTTAAAACAATTGATACCCAGGGCAATTTCATCCGGCTGATAGGTTCGGATATCAAAAATGCAATTACCAGACCGACAATCAATCCCACGGAACCGGACACGATATCCGGCATGGGTACCTCACTCAATTTGTTTTCAGCCCAATTCAAAAAAGCAAGAAAATATTTTATAATACTGGGTGATAACAGAAACAGTATAATTCCAAAGGCAATTCCGCAAATGATAGTAAGTATGATTTCCTGATATATAGGGAGCAATATTATATTAAAATGGTCCAGCACCTGCTGAATAGCAAGGGCAATACCGATTCCCAGGGCAATACCTGCCAGAGTAAGCAGAAAACGCAATACTCTCCGCATCACATCACCTCCTGTTCACTATTATTATCATTATACCAGAAATTTATAATGAATAAATAGGGATTGGAAATAAAACAGCGTCATTCTGACGCTGTTTCCTTTGCTTTTTCCCTCAAGGTGATTTTGTCTATCATGGTAGCTATTTCTTCTTCATCATATGAAGTGGACATACACATTTCACTGATTAGAATCTGCCTTGCATTGTTCAGCATCTTCTTCTCTGCTGAGGATAAGCCCTTTTCTCTATCGCGGATCATAAGATCCCGTACAACATCTGCCACCTCGAAGATATCGCCAGTTTTTATTTTATCCAGGTTGGCTCGGTACCTTTTATTCCAATTATCGGGTAGGTAGCCCCCGGGATTACTTAAAACCTGAACCACTTTGCTGATATCGGTGCTAGGAATGATTTCTCTGACACCAATTTCATCTACATTTTTGGTTGGAATCATTACTTTCATTCCACCCATAGGAAAATTGAGAATATAATACTGTTGTTTTTTACCTAAAATCTCTTTTGTCTCAATCCCTTCTATGATACCGGCACCGTGCATTGGATAGACCACCTTGTCACCTATCTCGAACATCATGATGCCTCCTTTCAATCGAATCATTCCTATTATACCACGAAAACGCATTTAAGTCAAAAACCGATATTTTAACACAATACAAACATGATTGTCAATGGTAAATCTGAAGATTTTAAAAAATATTCCCCTGCCCTTATCCCAAAATTCAGACGCTTTCAACAAATACATCCAGCCCTTCCTTGACAAACGAAATAAATTCCATCATAATAAAATTAATCAACAGGTTATAGGGGTGTGCATTGTTATATGAAGGATATGATATTTCAAAGCTATCAAGACAAGGTACAGGAGCAGTTGATTCGAAACCGCAGCATTTTGGATATTATAACCAAATATCAGGACGCTGCCTCCAAGGTCAACCGGTCGGTAGTCAAGGCTGTAACCAGCTGCGGCTGTATCGAAATCCATGCCAAAAAGCAGGTAATCCCGGAAGATGTATCTTTGGAAAACCTGGCGGAATATATGGATTCCCATGTTTCCGGCAGTCTGTGCACCCATTGCAGATCCATCATTGAAGATGAAATGGGCAATCAATTGTTCTACCTGGCTAGTTTGGCCAACACCCTGAATCTCAGCCTGTATGATATCATCCTCCAGGAAGAAAAGAAAATGTCCACCCTGGGAAAATATCAGCTCCGTTAAACATGAAAACCTGGTACAATTCATATAAAACAGCGTTGACATGCTTCAGCGCTGTTTTTTGTATCTTCCTATACCGACAGCCTGCAATGCTTCTACGAGAGTGCGAACGCCAACCAACTCAAAGCCTTGCTCTGTCTTTATCCGGCCGGAATTAGCCGGGACAATGGCCTTGCGAAATCCCATTTTCTGAGATTCCTTTATGCGATGCTCGATTTGCGATACGCCCCGCACTTCCCCCGCCAAACCTACCTCCCCTATAACAACGGTATAGGGGTCTACCGGGCAGTCGCAGTAGCTGGAAGCAAGGGCTATGGCTAACCCCAGATCTACAGCCGGCTCATCTATTTTTACGCCGCCTGTCGCTTTAACGAAGGCATCACTGCCTCCCATGGGTAATCCCACTCTCTTTTCCAGGACGGCAATCAGAAGCTGAAGACGGTTTACGTCTATGCCATTGGCAGTCCGACGGGCATTTTGATAAGCGGTGGAGCCCACCAGGGCCTGTACCTCCAGCAAAACAGGCCGTGTACCCTCCATGGTGGGCACAACTACACTTCCGCTGGCTCCCACCGGCCTTTCTGCCAGAAACAATTCAGAAGCATTGGGAATATCATGTAAGCCCCCGTCATCCATTTCATACACGCCGATTTCCAAAGCCCCAAACCGGTTTTTAACGGCTTGCAGAATTCGATACTGGGTATGCCTTTCGCCCTCAAAATACAATACTGTATCCACCATGTGCTCCAGTACCCGGGGACCTGCAATAGCTCCGTCCTTGGTAACATGGCCTGTTATAAATACAGCAGTACCGGTATTTTTTGCCACTCTTAAAAGTTGAGCAGCGCATTCCCGAACCTGCACCACACTGCCGGGGGCGGAGGGAATATCCGGTTTGTAAACCGTTTGTATGGAGTCGATAATCAATACTTCCGGCTTAATATCCCTGTTATATTCCTCGATGCACTGCATGTCTGCTTCGGAAACCACCAGAAAACCTTCTGCCATAGCTTTCAGGCGTTCTGCCCGTATTCTGACCTGCTGAGGGCTTTCCTCGGCGCTGACATAAAGCACCGGGCCCCTGCTCTCCGCTACCCTGCCGGCCAACTGAGTCAGCAAGGTGCTTTTTCCTATACCCGGGTCTCCCCCTACCAGAGAAAAGGATCCGGGTACGATTCCTCCTCCCAGCACCCTGTCCAGCTCAATGGAACCGCTGGAAAACCTGGGTGTCTCAGTAAAGCTGACTTTCCCAACCGCTGTGGGCTTTGCAGAAAAGCCTCCTGCGGTTCCGATTCCCCTGGCCGGCCCTGCACTGGGGATTACCTCCTCCACAATGGTGTTCCATTCACCGCAGCCGGTACAATAACCCGTCCACTTATATGCCCTGGCTCCACAGGATTGGCATACCCAGGCAGTATTTTTCTTTTTTGCCATCTCATTCTCCTTTGTTCGGCAAAGCTAGTTTTCAAATATCAGCTTATTGTCCCTGTAATCCACCTTTACCCTGTCGCCGATTTTTATCCGTCCGGCCAGGATCTCTTCGGACAGATTGTCTTCAATCATGCGCTGAATAACCCGGCGCAAAGGCCTGGCACCATATGTTACATCAAAGCCTTCCCTGGTCATATATTCCTGGGCAGATTCTGATACCTCCAGGTAAATATTTTGTTTAGCCAACCGTTTTGCCACACTGTCCAGCATGAGACGTACTATTTGCCTTAAATCCTCATCGTCCAGGGCATGGAATACTATAGTTTCATCAATCCTGTTTAAGAATTCCGGGCGGAAGGTCTTTTTTAATTCCTCCATTATATTGTCTTTCATTTTTTCATATTCACTGGCTGCCATATCATCAGATGAAGTAAACCCAAGAGTCTTCTGTTTTCTTATGGTGTGGGCACCCACATTGGAGGTCATAACAACAACGGTATTTCGGAAGTCAACGGTTCTTCCCTTGGAATCCGTCAACCGTCCATCCTCCAGAATCTGCAGCAGTATATTGAATACATCCGGGTGAGCCTTTTCAATTTCATCCAGTAACACAACGGAGTAGGGCTTCCTTCTGACCTTTTCCGTCAATTGTCCGCCTTCTTCATAGCCCACATACCCCGGAGGAGAACCAACCAGCCTGGAAACGGTATGTCGTTCCATATATTCGGACATATCAATCCGAATCATGGCCTCCTCGTCACCGAAAAGCGCTTCTGCCAAGGCCCTGCACAACTCAGTTTTGCCCACACCGGTGGGACCAAGGAAGATAAAGGAGCCGATTGGTCTTTTGGGATCCTTCAGGCCTGCATAAGCACGGCGAATTGCCCTGGAAACCGCCTTAACTGCCTCGTTCTGACCGATAATCCGGTTGTGAAGAATCTGTTCCATATTCAAAAGCCGCTCCGCCTCTCCTTCGGTAAGCTTCTTAACCGGTATACCGGTCCAGCTGGCAACAATATGTGCGATTTCCTCTTCTCCGACGGTTTCGGAATTGGCGGTTGAATGCCTGCTCCAATTGGATTTTCTTTCCTCCAGCTCTTCCTTGATCCTTTGCTCCTCATCACGGATCTTGGCGGCTTTCTCGTAATTCTGATTCATCACCGCCTCTTCCTTTTCCTTCATCAAATCCTCCAACTTATCCTCCAATTCCTTTAAATCGGGAGGTGCTGTAATGGATTGCAGACGAACCCTTGAGGCAGCTTCATCGATCAGGTCAATAGCCTTGTCCGGCAGATACCTGTCAGTGATATAACGGTCGGACAATTCAACCGCTGCATTAATGGCTTCATCACTGATACGTACCTTGTGGTGGGCTTCATATTTATCCCGCAGTCCAAAAAGAATCTGTAGTGTTTCTTCTTTTGTGGGTTCTCCTACCATAACCGGCTGAAATCTGCGCTCCAATGCAGGATCCTTTTCCACATGCTTTCTGTACTCGTCAAGGGTGGTGGCTCCGATGGCCTGGATTTCTCCACGTGCCAATGCTGGCTTCAGGATATTGGAGGCATCAATGGCGCCTTCCGCCGCCCCCGCTCCGATTATTGTATGCATTTCATCGATAAACAGAATGATATTTTCGGCCTTACGTATCTCCTGCATTATGCTTTTCAGCCGTTCCTCAAACTCTCCCCTGTATTTGGCACCTGCTACCATACCGGCCAGATCAAGGGTAACGATTCTCTTATTTTTTAAGATCTCCGGTATATTGCCGTTCTGTATTTTCTGGGCCAAGCCTTCTGCAACGGCGGTTTTCCCCACGCCGGCTTCTCCTATAAGCACGGGGTTGTTTTTGGTTCGCCGGCTCAGAATTTGAATGATGCGTTCAATTTCCTTTTCCCTGCCGATAACCGGGTCCAGTTTCCCCTCCATAGCCATATAAGTCAAATCCCTGCCATATTGATCCAGGGTGGGGGTATCGGTCTTTTTCCTGCTGCCGTTTTGGTGGGTTTCCACCCCTTCTTCTTTAAGCATCTTTATAATCTGTTCCCTCACCTGTTGAAGGTCTACACCGGAGTCCTTCAGGATTCGGGCAGCTACTCCCTCGCCCTCCCGTATCAGCGACAGGAGCAGGTGCTCGGTGCCCACATAATTGTGACCCAGGTTTCTTGCCTCATAAAAGCTGAGCTCCATAACCCTTTTGGTACGGGGAGTGTATCCAAAACCTTCGGTAAAATTGAAGCTGCCCTTGCCTACCAGGTTCTCTACCTGTTCCCGTGTTTTATTGCTGTCCATTCCCAAACTCTTCAATACCTGGGCTGCAGCTCCTTCCCCTTCCCGTAAAAGGCCCAGGAGCAAATGCTCGGTGCCCACATAATTGTGACCCAGGTTTCTTGCTTCTTCCTGGGCATATATCAACGCTTTTTGTGCACGTTCGGTAAATCTGCCAAAAAATGCCATATCCATCCTCCTAAAGGTTATTCTTTGATTTTAGTATCTCATCCAAAGCATCTCTTATTATATCGGCCCTGGCAATGTCGATTTCACTGTCATCCAGTGCCCGGCCGACTTTCTTCATGATTCCTGCAGGCTGGCCTGCTGTCATCAGGGTGTCCACATCCTCCAGGCTGAAATCCGGAATCAGCCCCATGCCGACACCCAGGCGCATTTGTGATATGAATGCCATAAACTCCTTCAATTCCAATACCCGGGCATTCTGCAATATGCCATAAGCTCTCCACAGCGCATCTTCAAACTGCATACCGCTGGTTTTATGCAATGCCTTTCTTGCAATCCGCTCCTTTTCAACTATTTGCCGGCAGATGATGGTTAGGTTGTTGATTAATTCCTCCTCCGACGGCCCCAGGGTGATTTGGTTGGATATCTGATAAATGCTTCCAAGGGCTTCGCTGCCCTCTCCGTAAATTCCCCGGGCAGTAAGGCCTACCTTGGATATTGTCTGCAAAATGGCATTCATCTGCTTGTTGGCGGTTAAAGCAGGTAAATGCATCATCACGGAAGAGCGCATTCCGGTGCCCACATTGGTGGGGCAGCAGGTTAAATAACCAAGCTGCTCGTGAAATGCATACTCTATATTCTTTTCTATTATATTATCCACATGATTCAGCTTCTCCCATGCCTGATTCAGTTGAAAGCCCGGAAGTATACATTGCGCACGGATATGATCTTCTTCATTTATCATGACCACAATTTTTTCTTCCGAATCCAGCAGGAGAGCGGAAACTTCATGATTCTGCATCAGATCCTGGCTGGCCAGATGCTTCTCCACCAGAATCTGCCTTTCTACGACAGGTACATCGCGAATGTACATAAACGCAAAGGAAGATCCGGTTTCCGCCCTTATATGGTTTAAACTTTTCCTTACATTTTCGGCAACCTCGGCAGCATGATGTGCCTGCATGGCGGAAGGAAAGGGAATGTCTGCAATATTCCTTGCTATACGAATTCTGCTGGCCAGTACCACGTCCCGGCCGGGGCCGGTTTCGTTAATCCAGCTCATTTTTCTTCCCCCTCCTCTGATTCTCAAGCTGTTCCAAAGCCTTGATTTTGTCCCTTAACTCCGCTGCTCTCTCAAAGGCCTCCATCTCCACTGCCCTTTTCAACTCTGCCTTCCATTGGGCAATCTGTTTCTTTTTAAGCAGGCCGGAGCCGGCTCGTTCAGGCACCTTCCCGGTATGCTGGGTGCTGCCCTGAATACGGCGAAGTACCGGCTGCAGCTCGCTCCCAAAATATTTATAGCATTCCTGACAGCCCAAACGCCCGATCTTTTTGAATTGGTAATAATCCATACCGCATCCGGCGCATTTTGTGGAAGCGGGTTTCTCAAATGCCGGCTGGGCATGCCCCAGATCCATGAAACCTGCAAGCAAGTCGTTGATGGAAAAGGACGGTATCTGTATAAAGTTTTCCCGCTGCTGGGCACATTCTTCACATAGATGTAATTCGGTCTTGTGGTTATTGATAATTTTCGTAAAATGTACGGTTGCCTGCCTTTGCTTACATTCCTGGCAAATCATTGTTTTATACCTCCCAGTAATAGATACCCGTAATCCGCGCTTTTATCACGTTTTCCTGCTGTCCCATGCCATCACCGCTGTGATCATGGACCTTAAAATGCTTGCCCTGATATTGTCTCTCAGGCTTGAAGGTATGCCGATGGCCTTGTCTGTGACAGCGGACTTCATCAGATAAGCAGTTTCTTGTGTAATATACTCCTGATCCATCATTCTCTTAATAATCTGCAGTGCATTATTCTCGGATATTCTATTCCCAATCCCCTCTGACAGCAGGTAATGCATGTAATCGTTTCTGTCTACATCCAGGCGAAGGATTCTGATATATCCGCCGCCGCCTCGTCTGCTCTCTATATAGTATCCCTGATCAAGAGAAAATCTGGTTGCCAGGACATAATTAATCTGGGACGGTGCGCACTCAAAATAATCAGCCAGCTCATTACGCTGGAGCTCCAATTGACCCTCGCTTTCCCGGAGAAGAGTTTTGATAAATTCTTCAATGACATCGCTTAACCTTGCCAAGTTATCACACCCTGTTCATTTTTGACCTTCTTTGACCTTAATATAATTATAACCTAAAATCAGTAATTTGCAAATAGTTTCTCACAAAAAAAGGCATTAATAATGCCTTTTTTCTCCAAATCCTGTTATGAATCAAGCCATAAGTCGGGTGACTCTGCTTCATTTTCTTCATCCGATATATATCTCAGCGCACAGCTGATGATTTCCCAATCAAAGCCCCTTCGCAGCAATGCCTGACTGATTTTAGCCATTCGTTGCCGGTATGGCAGATGCCTGTATTTTAATGCGGCCTTTTCTGCCAGTTTACAGGCTTGCTGCTGCTCTTCCTCCACCGTCAGAGTATCCAGAGCCGATTCCAGTACATCCTGTGCAATTCCCTTGCTTTTCAGCTCATAGGCAATTTTTCTCCGCCCGGTAGGCTTGCCTGTTTTCTTACTCTGCACCCAGCGCCGGGCAAATTCCCCGTCATCCAGGAATCGATATTCCTCCATTCTCCGGATTACTTCTTCTAACTCCGACTCTTCAAAGCCCTTTCTTTTTAAATAATCATATAATTGTTTCTTGGTACGGCTGCGATATGTCAGGTAATTGAGTGCCAAATCGCTGGCTGTCTTTACATTCGCTTCCCATATCCGGCTGCGCAGCTGCTCCTCATTTATCTCCGTTCCGGATTGCAGGCGGTATTTCACGATGATTTCTTTATTTACCGAAAAGCATCTGCCGTCATCCAATGTCAGGATGTATTGATCCTTCTTTCGGGGCTGAGGCTCAATAGCCAGAATGATACTCATCAGATCATCCCTTTCTTTGTCCGGTTGCTTAACTGTCGGATAAAGAAAGGACGGCACTTAAAAGTACCATCCTTAAATTTATTAATTAGCTGCAAATATAGCTTCGAATTCGTCGGACTCCAGCTTTTCCTTCTCCAGCAGAGCTTCTGCTACCTTGTGCAGACGATTCATGTTCTCCTTCAGCAATGTCTCCGCTTTGTTATATGCGTCCTGTACAATTCTCTTTATTTCAGCATCTATGAGAGAAGCAACTTCTTCGCTGTAGCTGCGTGTCTGGCTGTAATCCCTGCCGAGGAAAATCTCTTCCTGACTTCTGTAGGTGATGGGACCCAAATCATCACTCATGCCGTATTCGGTAACCATCTTTCGGGCTATCTGGCTGGCTCTTTGCAAATCATTGGATGCGCCTGTACTGATGTCCTGCAGCACCAGATGTTCCGCTACCCGGCCGCCCAGCAGCATTGTAATTTCATCTTCCAATTCGCTGCGGGAAATATAGTTTTTGTCCTCTTTAGGCAATGTTAGGGTATAACCGCCGGCCTGTCCCCTGGGTATAATGGATACCTGGTGGACTGGATCTGCATTGGGCAGCATTTTTGCTACCACGGCGTGCCCGGCCTCATGGTAGGCAACCAGCCTCTTGTCCTTGTCGGTAATAATCCGGCTTTTTTTCTCCGGACCTGCCAGGACCCGCGTAATGGCTTCTTCTATTTCCGCCATGCTGATTTCCTTGATATCCCTTCGGGCCGCCAGAATAGCTGCCTCATTCATCATATTTTCAATATCCGCGCCGGTAAAACCCGGTGTGCGTTTTGCCAGTACCTTCAAATCAACATCCTTGCTTAGTGGCTTACCCCTTGAGTGAACCTTGATGATCTCCTCACGGCCTTTCACATCGGGAACCCCTACTACCACCCGCCGGTCAAATCTGCCCGGTCTGAGCAATGCGGGATCCAGAATATCAGGCCTGTTGGTAGCTGCCAAAATAATAATACCTTCATTGACTGCGAAACCATCCATTTCAACCAGCAGTTGATTAAGAGTCTGCTCCCTTTCGTCATGGCCTCCGCCCAGGCCTGCACCTCTGTGACGGCCTACTGCGTCGATCTCGTCTATAAAAACGATGCATGGGGAGCTCTTCTTGGCCTGATCGAACAAATCACGGACCCGGGAAGCGCCTACGCCTACAAACATTTCTACAAAATCAGAGCCGCTGATGCTGAAAAAGGGTACATCGGCTTCTCCGGCTACAGCCTTGGCCAGCAAGGTCTTACCTGTTCCCGGCGGGCCTACCAGCAGCACTCCCTTGGGTATCCTGGCACCCAAATCGATAAACTTTCTGGGGTTTTTCAGAAACTCTACGATTTCCTTCAGCTCGTCCTTTTCTTCCTCAGCACCTGCCACATTGTCAAAGGTAACCCGGTTTTTGTCATCCTGATGGAGCCGGGCCCGGCTCTTCCCGAAGGACATAACCTTGTTGCCGCCGCCCTGGGCTTGCTGCATGAAGATAAACCAGAATATTGCAAATACAATAACCATAAACACAAAAGGAAGCATACTTACCCACCATGGTGTTTCGGGTATTGGCTGCGGGTCCCACTCAAAACGGAATTGGTCCGAAGTAATATCCTCCGGGTTCACTCCCAGACGTTCCGCCTCAATGATTCTTACATCTCTTTCAAATATGGTGCTATGGGGTGCATAGGATTCAAAATCATATTTTTGGGGAAAGCTTTCCACCGGAATGGAAGAACCCTTTCTCAGACCGACAATCACCCGATCGGTGCTCATTAAATGGGTAATGTTACCCTCACGAATTTCCTGTAAAAGTTTAGGATATGGCAATCGTTCATCCACGCCTCCGATATCGGACATGGCTACAACGAGAATGATCACGATTAAAAGAATTAAATAAAAGCCCGGGCCTCTTAAAAATCTCCTCAATCCCAGCCCTCCTTTATTGATTTATATCACATTTTTTTATTTTATCACACCTGCCCTGTAAAAGCAATTGAAGACACGGAAAAAATCGGCCTGGCATGCTGGAAGATGTTATCTACTCCTGATAGGCATCCTTGGATAATACACCGATAAAGGGAAGGTTTCTGTATTTTTCCGCGTAATCCAATCCATAGCCAATCACAAATTCATCCGGAATATTGAAACCGACATAGTTGACCTTAACCGGAGCCATCCTTCTTTCAGGTTTATCAAGACAACAGCATATTTTCAGCGATGCAGGTTTTCTGGACAGCAGGTTTTCCGTCAAGTAATTTAAGGTTAACCCGCTATCGACGATGTCCTCTACAATGAGAACATGCCTGCCTTCAATTTCCTCATCCAGGTCCTTCAGAATACGGACCACACCGGAAGATTTAGTGGAGGTGCCGTAACTGGAAACCGCCATAAAATCAATGGACAGCGGCAGTTTAATT
The DNA here is from genome assembly GCA_012838915.1 of Clostridiales bacterium. Classification (GTDB taxonomy): domain Bacteria; phylum Bacillota; class Clostridia; order Caldicoprobacterales; family DTU083; genus DTU083. Next base: position 10,450 of record DUOI01000137.1, on the reverse strand, counting down.
TCCTTCACCAGATCGGATGTGAACAGGATGGCTCCTTTCAGGATACAAATAACAATCAAATCCTTACCACGATAATCCTCTGTAATCTGCCTTCCCATCTCCCGAATCCGATTTCTCAGCTTTTCTTCATCAATCAGTATTTTTTCTACTTTATCTAACATGCTTCAACCTCCATCGTTTTTGTGTTCTTGTACGCTAATCTTAATAATATTTTTGGTTGAGTCGGTGATTCGGTAATCGTGATTCAACTGATAACCTACTACCCAAATAATATTTTCTTTATCTACCAGCAGGGGTATACGGGATCGCTTCTCCCGGGGGATTTTCTTATCTATAAAATAGTCTTTCAGCTTTTTGCTGCCTTCCATTCCCAGGGGCCTGAAACGATCGCCGTCCCTGCGCTGCCGTAATGACAGGCTGCCCTTCAACTTGTCCTTGTCTATATATATACACCGGGAGGAGAAAGAAAAACCTTTTGATTTATCCCATAACACAGAAGTTACACTTAGATTCAGTTCCTCCAGAATCACCTTTCCCGGGACAGGGAGGGCCTTTTCAAAGGCAGCAACCGGTGTTTCCCTGCTTCTCCCGTAAAAAAACAGGGAATCATAACCAAGCTCTACAATAACTTTCCTTTTATTTAAACTGCCTGCAGGCAATATAGTCCGTGAACCCGTCGGGGAGCATGCTGCCAGCCGAATCACCGCCTCCACGTGACTATGGCTGACACCGTCCAGATCGCCCCTGACTTCTTCAACAGCCAGGCGCACCAGCCTCCTTTGAAGTGCCGGATGATAATTCCTGAACCTTTGTAAGTCCAACCTAATCTGCTCCCGGGCGGATGAAGCTATTTCCTTAAACAGACTGCTGCAATATAAGGCCAGAAAATCATCCTCTTCCCGTAAAATATCTCCCATCCTGGAAAGGCTGTCTACGATATCCGGATTGTAGCCTTGCATCAGAACGGGCAGCAGTTGATTTCGAATCCTATTCCGGGTATAGGCAGAATTTGCATTACTGGCATCCACCCGATAGGGCAGCTGTTTTTGTTGCAGGTAATCCTCAATTTCCCGGCGGGAAACATCCAATAACGGACGTATGATAACTCCGTCCCTGATGGGTTTTATACCTGTAAGACCCTGCATTCCTGTTCCCCTGATGATATTGTGCAAAATAGTTTCCGCCTGATCGTTCTTATGATGGGCAGTGGCGATTCTGTTACCTTTAATTTTATCCATTACTTCGAAAAAAAAGCCGTAGCGAACAACTCTGCCTGCTTCCTCTTCAGTTTGGTTCAATTCTTTGGCCAGGGAACGAACATCCACTTCTTTAAGAAAGAAGGGAATACCACATTTTTTGCACAAATCCTCCGCGAATTCTGCATCCTCCCGGGCAGCCTGTCCCCGCAGTCCGTGGTTGATATGAGCTGCATACAACTGAAATTGGAGAGTTTGCTGCAGTTCCTTCAAAATGTGGAGCAGTGCAACGGAATCCGCCCCGCCGGAAAAGCCCAGAACCACCTTATCCCCCGGTTCAACCATGTTATAATGCTCTATAAAATGCCTTACCTTTTTTAACATTTGCACTCACCCGGTTTCCTGTGCAGTCAACCTTATATCTTGCAAAAGGAAAGAATAGTATTATTGTAGCCTTTTTTCCATTACATTTCAAGGAATTATGAAAATAGGAAAGCCTGTATCAATTCTACATGATACAGGCCACCTTGTAATATCAGTCGTGAATTTTAACTGCATAAAGTCAGATTGCCAATGAATAAGGAAGGGGAAAGAGATCAGTAAGGACTCCATACCCGGCCGGTCATCACTGTCATGTCATCCTTTGCCTCCTCATCCGAATGAAACAATGCTTCCTGCATAATGGAATCAGACAGCTCCTGTGGATTGACAGTATCCAGGGTAGCAATAAAGTCTGCCAATGCCTGCTCCCCGTCCCCCACCGCGGTAAATGCATCTAAAATACCGTCGGTCACCATTACAATCATGTCCTCATCCTGGATAGGTGATGAAATACTCTCCAACTGGACCTCCTCCAGGATACCTATAGGAAGAGCAGGCTGCCGAATGATCTCTACCCGGCCTTTCCTGCGGATATAACTGGGCACTCCTCCTATTTTGATAAACTGTGCCTGCCCCTCTACCAGGTCCATAACACAAAGGTCTGCCGTAGCAAACATCTCCTCCCTGGAACGGAGCATGAGGATAGAATTAATAGTCTTAATGGTAATATTTTGATTAAAACCGGCTTCCATGAAATTCTCCATAAGGGAAATAACAGCACTGCTTTCTTCAGCTGCACGGGCGCCGGATCCCATCCCGTCGCTTAAGGCCAGCATGTACTTGCCGTCCTTGACAGAGGTAAAGGAGTAACTGTCACCGCAGGTGCTGCTGTCATGCCGGGGTTGTCTTGCTACACCTGTAATTATCTCATATTTACGGGTCTCAGATAAATGCAGGGTGCAATCCGATTTGCCTGCCCGGGTACAATCCCTGTGCCGGCGGCTCATGGCTTTTCCCAGCACCTGGCTGACTATTGCTTCAACCTTTTTCAGGCATTCCCGGTTTCCGCCGCAAGCCGGCTTATGAATATTAACTTCCGTCTTACCGCCGGGCTTTTCCAATACCAATACTTCTGTAACAGAAATTCCGTTCTTATCCAGTTCCAACCGGATGGCATCCTCCATCCCGGACCTGAACCGTACATCCATGTCCAGCTCTGCAGCAAGCTCTGTAACCACATGGCTGACCCCCTCCAGCTGCTCTGCCACTAGCTGCCTGCAGTCCCCCAGCTTTTGCTGCCATTTCAGATTGGTGCAATAAGTATGATAAAGCACATTTATATTTTCCACCAGATTATTTATCTGCAGGCAGAACCTTTTCATACCCTGTGAAACATCCTTTTCTTCAATATACCCTTTTTCTTCACAAACAGACATCAATTCAAACATATTGTTGTAGCTGCGGAAAAAACCGCGCTCCCAGCAGCTGCGGTACAGGGGACAGCCTTTACAGGTATGGCAGACCACCTTATCAATCAGTTTTGACAATTCCTCCTGTCCGTCGGAGGTGCTGCGTTCTGAAATTCTCCCAAAAACCTTTGACAAATGACGAAACACCCGGGCGAACTCATTAAGCCTGCCCACTGTCAGTTCCTGCACCCGCTTACCATAAGCCTCTTGATCGTCTGCACGCATTAAACCGGAACTCAAAAACCGTTTCAGGAATTGGATGGTTTTCCGGGGCAGTATCATAAGCAGAAAAACAGCTCCTGCAATCTCTCCAAAGGGCAAAATAATGTAAGTGGAACGATTAATATAATAAGTCATAAGAACATTGGTTAAAAAGAAAGCAATGCTTGAACCCGGGCGGCCCAATTCTTTGAAAGTGCCTGCCAGCAAGCCACAAATTGCCAGGTTTCCCATTAAAACAGGATCCGGTGTGGAAGACAGGGACAACATGAACCCTGTTGTAATGCCGATGGCTGCCCCGGTCCCTGCTCCGCCCATATATGCAAACAATAAAATCAGAAATACAGCTAAAATATTCTGCAAGGAAAAATTAAACACGGCTATATCCCAAAATCCGATAATCAAAAGGGAGAGAAAAATGCTGAGACAAATCATCTCTTCGCCGGAAAGTACTTTCCTTCGCTTTGAATCCCAAAGTACATCAGCAGTGCGGTAAAAGATATAAACCATCACAAAACCAACGATGCTTTCAAACAAACCTATTAACACTTCATACAACAAAAACCCGTTCATAAGAGAGAATACCATATATACTGACAGTAAACAGAGCATCACGGTAATTGCAGTTCGAAAAACAGACCACCTGCCGGCTTTTTTGCCTATACAGGCCCAAACGATACAAAATAGCAGCATGGCTATAATTGATCGAACAGCCTGCAGCCCGAAATGAAAACTGAGCAGCCCGGCTGAAACAGCCAGAAAAGCACTGAGCCCCCCTTTCCGTTTAGACAGAAGAATGGCATATAAGGCCATGCCAAATGGAGCAATCTGATTGAACAACACAGCTCGTCCAATCATAAAACAAGCCAATACCGTTAATACCTCACGGATAAAAAAGCCAGTAGGGAAATGAGATGCCTTTCTTTTGGTTTTACTCCGATTCAGCCATCCATTAAGCGGCAGCATGGCATCCTTATGAAGCAATATTAACACCACCCAACTCAATTAAGATATTACTGCAAAAACTCATCCATTGAATCCGGGCTGAGGCTCCTTCATCCTTTTGCAGCAACTCCTCATATTGCAGATGAAGCAAATATGAATATCCAAAAAGAGAGTGATGCTATTATAGCAAGGCTTGTATAAATTATTTGTCAATATAGGAAGGGGTGGTTGAAAAACTTTACGACAAAAACCCATGCAATACTGAAAGAAACAAGGAATCTGACAAAGCCGTTCCGGCTTTTGTTTCAGGTGGAATACAAATCCTGTAGAAATTCAATAAAGATTGTGATACGGTTTTTGAATCCCTCTGCCAAAAATGCAAAAACCGAATTCCCAGGAATTCGGTTTAGGCTGGTGGGAACAATTGGGCTCGAACCAATGACCCCCTGCTTGTAAGGCAGGTGCTCTCCCAGCTGAGCTATGCTCCCGCATATGGATGTCGGATGTCGGAAATCTGAAGTCGGATTCAAGTATAAACTTCGCAGCCTTCCTTTACTCTGACCTCCGACTTCTGACCCCTGACCTTCTGTTTGTGGTAGCGGCGAACGGATTTGAACCGCTGACTCTTCGGGTATGAACCGAATGCTCTAGCCAACTGAGCTACGCCGCCATATGGTTGCGGGGGAGGGATTTGAACCCACGACCTCCGGGTTATGAGCCCGACGAGCTACCTAGCTGCTCCACCCCGCGATATCATTGGCCTGCGGTTACCTATCCGCAGCGACAAGATATATTGTATAATAAACTGTATAAGAAGTCAACCATAATATTTATGGTATTTTGGACCAGGTTGGTGAATGTCGGCCGTTACCCTCTTCCCCGAGAGTATCTGCCGCCACCTCTTTTGGACTCCCGGTTGCGCTTAATGTCCAGCAGCCGCTCTTCACTGTCCTTCATAAACTTGGAAAGAACTTCTTCGAAGGAGCCGCCTTTTGAGTCCTGGAATTCCTTACTCCAGTCTACATCAGCAGGCCTGGTAGATTTCTTTACCACTGCAGCCTGACGAACCGAAAGACTGATCTTACCCTTTTCATCAATGGACAACACCTTAACCTTAACCTTATCGTTGATCTTCAGGTAAGCGTTAATATCCTTTACATAGGCATCGGCAATTTCTGATATGTGTACCATACCGGTTTTCCCTTCACCGAGTTCTACAAAGGCACCGAAGTTTGTAATGCCCGACACAGTGCCTTCTAGAATTTGTCCAACCTCGACCGACATAAAAAATCTGCATCCTCCTCAATCATTTTTTTCAATGAATATAGTTTCGCCTTCCTTGACCCAGCCCAGCTTGTCCCGTGCCATCTGCTCTATATACTCCTTGGATTTGGTGTGCTCAATCCGGCGGCTCAGAACCTCATTTTCATATTGTACCTGGGAAATTTCCTGTTGAAGCTGTGCCATGGTATCATGTTGGGCCTGCATTTCAAAGGACTGCTGGAAGAACAAAAAAAGGAAATAAGATAAAAAGAGCATGGTTAAAAACAGCTTTGTACGCAGCTTCAGCATATATCCTCTTCTTGCCATAGTATACCCTACTTTCCTTTGTAATGCTTTCTCCCGGGAAAAGACCTTACATCCTTTTGTCTTTTATCTATTCGACATTGAAACCGGAATTCCTTTTATGCATCTTGTTTTTTGGCTGTTTTTTGCACAATGACCGGATTTTTATTCTTATTCCCATCCTGAGCTTGCCACAGGCTTTTTTTAAGCCGGCCGCAGGAAGGGCTGCTGCTTTCCAAAGCATGCGAAATGGCCAAAGCGCAATACTCACCAGCCAATGAATTACCTTAGCCAGTGCCTGGTAGATCCAATTCAGGGCCATCATGATATAGCGGCTCAGCGCCAATAAATATAAAACCCAGCCAATCATAAATCCGGCAATGGTAAAGAATCTGACATCACCGTCATTTACATAGAATATGATTAGAAAGGAAAGCGCACCTATGACGGACCAAAACAAAAAATCCAGTATTCCGGTAACAAAAACTCCTGCACGGATCATTTTTCGAATAATCCTGCAGCAGTCATAAAAAAAGCCTATGATAAATCCGGCATATACCGTGGATAAAAACACATAGGCCTGATCGGATGTGGATAGCATTTGGCAGGCGCCCCCTTATTTGAACAGTCTTTTGAAGAATCCGCCGCTTTTGCCGCCTATTCCATCATGATCACTGTACTCGATGCCGATGATTTCTCCCTCAACAATTAATTGGCCGTCCTCCAGGTTCAGTTTGTTTATATGCAGATCAATTCCATGTAAGACAATGTATCCCAAATCGGTCACCAAAAGAACGGAAGCTTCATCAAAACTGTCTACATCCTGTACTCCGGTAATGGTTACTCTCTCCCGATTCTCCATCAGTATGCTGTGGCTTCTGCCCCTGACAAGCTTCTTATCATCCAGTTCACGTACCATGTCCCCGCCTCCTTCAATTGACAAAGATTCCATATTTGATAATATGCCTGTCACCACCCTGATATGCCGCCGGAATGAGAAAAGCACCTTATATGGCAGAATTCTGCCGATATAAGATGCTTGGCTTCGCTAAGTTATTTCAATTCCACATTTTGACGATGTCTACATCTTTAAAATAGTGGTTGATAATATCCTCTGCTGTCTTTTTATTGTTGGCCATATTAAAGGCTCCCCATTGGGACATTCCTACGCCGTGGCCATACCCGCGTCCGGATATGATCACATTGTCGCCCTCCAGGGCAATCTTGTCAATTAATGTAGAGCGCATCTCGGTGGTGCCCAGTGCCAGTCTGAGCTCAGCCGCTGAAACCTCGGTATCGCCCACCTGTATGGTAACAGCCCTTCCGGACGGGCCTTTTTCACCTATGGAAATGCTGCTGAAGTCCTGAACAGACTTGCCGGCATCCTTCATGGCAGCTATCACCTTATCCTTGGAAAAGGATGCAGACCAGCTTTTTGCATCGGCTTCCACGGCTTCGTTGGTATCGGGAGATTCCACCACTTGAATATAAGGCGGCGGTTCATCCTTATAGTTCAAGCCTTCCTTGGGGGTGGCAGTCTTCCCGCCGGCATTGGAATGAAACCAGGTGCGGGCAAACTCACCCTGATACACGATGACCTGTCCCCGGGTCTCTTCCACTGCCTTCCGGATACTATCGTTAACCGCCCCGGCATTCCAGGCCTGCGCTTCTTCAATATCGGTGGATACATGGGCATTCTCATATTTGGACTGCCCTTTTTCACTTATAAACTGAAGCACAAAGGTACGGGCAATAATAGCCTGTGCTTTTATGGCTTCCATAGGCCAGTCATTCTTGATTTCCCCTGCCACCACACCGGCTACATATTCCTCAAAGGGCATATCCCGAACCTGTTTGTCCTGTACGATATAGACCTTCAGGCTGGGTTCCTTATCTTTACCGGCAGCTATTGCTTTGGGAATATCGGGTTTTTTAATCCGTCCGCCCTGTTCATCGGCTTGCTTTTTATCCTGTTCCCTGTCCGGTCGGAGTTGTTGATCACTTTGTTGCCGGATATCACCTTCGAATTCTCTTTCCTGGGGTCCGGGCTGCGCAGCACAGCCTGATATGAAAATCAGAAAAACCAATATGGCAAGTACAGTTTTTGTCCTCCTGCCTTGTTTTGCAAACATATCCGATCAAATGCCTCCTTCTATCCTTATCCTAATCCTGTTACTTACAGGATTTTGTTAGTATAAGGATAGTATCTGCCCAACGGCGGGAAGCAATACCGGAATTCTTAAATTTCACGGTACATCTGCTGTGCATCGCCTTTTGACACATGTTCACTTATTGCCGTCACTTCAAATTGACGTACATTGTCGCCAAATTGGATACTGATAATGTCACCGATTTTTACATCGCTGCCGGGTTTGGCAACCCTGCCGTTAACCTGCACCCTGCCCAGGGTGCAGATTTCATTGGCAACGGTTCGCCGCTTTATTATTCTGGATACCTTTAGAAATTTGTCCAGGCGCAAATCCAATTCATCCCCCATGTCTTATCGCTGCTGATTAAACGGCATTATGACCAAAACAAAGAAAAACCGGGCTTCCCCGGTCTTTACTTTATTGTACAGACTCCTTCAAAGCCTTGCCCGCCTTGAAGACTGGGGCTTTTGAAGCAGGAATGGTGATTTCCTCTTTGGTTTGAGGATTTCTGCCTTTTCTTTCTGCTCTTTCCCGAACTTCAAAAGTACCGAAACCGACCAATTGTACCTTTTCATTTGCAGCCAAGGCTTCGGTTATAACAGAAACAAGAGCATTTACCGCCTTTTCAGCATCTTTTTTGGTCAGCTCACTTTTTTCGGCAACGGCAGAGATCAATTCAGCTTTGTTCACTATAGAACCCTCCTTAATAATTATGAATTCTTCATAGCATATTCGCTATTTTTCTTGAAATTCCTGCTTATTTCCATAGAATTTTAGATTTTTTAGCAAATTCCAGGAAGCCAGGTAATTTTAACTATATGTTTTCCATTTTTTTCTTGATTATACCATGTTTTTTAACTCAGAATGTGCATTTTGCCTGATTCCACAGCATTTCCATTTCTTCCAGAGTCATTTCCTCCAGAGGTTTGTCCGCGTATTCTTCAATATAAGCAAATCGCCTGATAAATTTCTCCGTGGCTGCGGTCAAAGCCAGCTCCGGCTGCTGCTTCAAAAACCGGCTTACATTGACTATGGCAAAAAGAAGATCTCCCAGCTCTTCACATATGGCATCCTCCCTGCCGGATTGATAGGCCTCCCTTAATTCCCGGAATTCCTCCTCTGCCTTTGCCATGGCATCTTCCGGCTTGTCCCAATCAAAGCCTACTAGAGCCGCCTTCTGCTGTATTTTATAGCTGCGCATAAGTGCCGGAAGGATAGCGGGAATGTCCTTCAGCACCTGGGTATGGCTTTTCAATCCCTTCTCCTTTTTCTTTATAGCCTCCCAATTATTTATTACCTGTTCCGCGGAATTTACCTTAACATCGCCAAAAATATGGGTGTGACGATCAATCATTTTACGGCATATGCCGGTTATAACATCACTTATACTGAACTCCCCATGCTCCTTTGCTATCTGGGCATGGAATACCACTTGCAGAAGGACATCTCCCAGCTCTTCTGCCAGCTTGTCCATATCCTTTAGGTTAATAGCCTCCAGAACCTCATAGGTCTCTTCTATGAAAAATTGTTTCAGAGTTTCGTGACTCTGTTCCCTGTCCCAGGGGCAGCCTTCAGGTGCACGCAGCATTTCCATCACCTCGACCAGGTGATAGAATCGATAGCCTGTCAATTCCCTTAAGCCAAGCTTGGGCAGGTAAATACAGCTGGTATGGTCGAATTTGCGGGAATGGTCCAGGGTATGCAGTGGGATTTCCTCAATATATGAAGAACCATCTTCCCGTTGATGGCTTGCCAATATCATCAATTCCGGCGGATAAACATCCAGAAGACGGACTTTCATATCGGAAACCAGCAGTTCATTATCCAGCTGGATTATGACAGCAGGAAGCCCGGGATCCAGCTGAGACCGGGACAGCTCAGCGGCTGTAAGTATTTTAAGGCCTTCCACGCCGCACCTGTGTATTGAAGAAATGAAGGAATCCGCCTGACTGATACCCGGAAGAATCTCTATCTCATAATCAGTATTTGCCAACTCTTTCAGGAGTTCATAGGTCAGTCGCTCACCTATCAAGGGATGACCGGGCACCCCCAGTATCATATCACCTTCTTCTGCTATAGATTTAATTCGTTTTACCATTTCAGAATACAACTCGTCAAAGGTTTCACTGGTTTGATAGATATCATCAAGGGTAGTGAATAAAATTCCCTTCTCCCGCAGGAAGGAGGTTATGCCATGTTTCCCAGTGCGCAAAACTACCCGTTCAGCCTGCTCCATAGCTTGCAGAGCACCCAGAGTCAACTCTTCCTTCCTGCCCGTTCCCAGCCCCACAATGGCTATTCTGGATTTCATATTTGCTCCTTCCTAATCTCGTATAAGCTTCAGCCTGTATAACACTCTTCCCAGTTTGCTGCCGCCGGGCAGCATTTCAAAATCCTGGCGGCTTAAAGCACCGACAGCCAGCAGAACAAGGGCATAGACGACTACACCCACTACTATGGCCAGCAGGGTAGCCTTGCTGCCTCCGGCCAGATTCTCCAAAAATCCATAGGAGAAGTGTACCGATAAGGCCATAACGATAACGGCAGCCGCCGGCTTCACAATAAAATCAACAAACCGCAGCTT
>DUOI01000136.1 GCA_012838915.1 Clostridiales bacterium | reverse complement strand
TAATATGGTATGAGAATATATCTCTGTAAAGGAGGCAATAATCTATGGCATACTATAGCTATCCGTATATACACAATGTGCCTGCACATGGGTATATGGACTATTGGAATGGATACAACCCTTACAACACCATGCGGGAAATGCCGATGCCTATGCCGCCCAAGCCGGAACCACCGCCTATGCCGCCTGTAAAATGTCCTCAACCTGATAGGGATTATTACACATATCCGGCTAATTTGGATGAAGCCTTGCGGATGATAGAAGAGGCGGTAATGGGGGAAACCGGGGATGTAAAGTTCTATGAAGGCCTGATTAAGATTTGTGAGAAGATGTGTGATAAGGAAGACAGGGGAATTTTTGAGGGCATCATTGCTGATGAACACAAACACGCTCAACTGTTTCGAACCATTTATTGTGAAATAACCGGACATGTGCTGCCGGAGGCACCTGAGGACAAGGCCAAAATACCCAAGACATGCTGCGAAGGGCTTAAGGAAGCTATTTTCGATGAATTGAATGCAGTGGAAAGGTACAGGAGAATATTATATGCCATGCAAAACAGAAGGCATATCAATATGCTGGTGGAAATTATCACGGACGAACAAAAGCATGCTCAAAAGTTGAACTATCTTTATTGCAAGCATTGTTGCGGAGAAAAGTACCCGCCAAAGAAATAAAGCAGGGTAAATCAGGGGGACAGTTCTCATCAGGGGGGACGGTTCTCAATTATTAGGCAGGGGGAAAGTTCTCAATTATTAAAGACGGTTCCGATATATAACAATATCAGAACCGTCTTTTTGCCGCGTCAATGGCTGATGAATGCCGCTATTTTTGCAGGTACAATAGTTCACGGCCATAGTTGGTAAGGATATCAAGGCCGCTTTCTGTTACAATAACTCCGTCTTCATAGCGGACACCATATACTCCGTCAGAGAGCCATATATCTACATTAAAGACCATATTGGGCGCAAGCACCCAATCGCCCCGGTTATCAACCCAAGGCTCTTCACATTCCTGAAGCCCTGTGCTGTGTGCAGGTCCGTACAGGTTTACACCGAAAAATCCATTTTTCTGCAGACGGGCCTGGAATTTATCATACACCTCAGCAAAGCTTACTCCCGGTTTCATAATTTCAAGAGTCTCGTTCAGGCATTCGAGAGAAACTGAAATCAGCTTTTCATGCTCCTTAGGGATTTTGCCGATTATGACAGGACGGCACATATTACCGCAATATCCATTATATTTTGCACCAAATGTGAGCTGTACCATTTCGTTTTCCCCGATGACCCGTTCTGAGGACTGGCAAAGGCTCTGATAGGTCTTATCGCCTGATGTGACCCATATAGGATAGCTGGTGCCCTCTGCACCCATCGTATAAGCGACACTGCGCCACTTGGCCTCCAGCTCCCATTCTCTCATGCCCGGTCGCATATATTCTATAGTCTGCTTCATGGCTTCTTCGGTTATCCTGTATGCTTCTCTCAGCAATTTTATTTCCTGGGGTGATTTAAAGACCCGTTCTTTTATGATTAAATCATCAGCTTCAACTATTTCAGCATTGCCTACACCTTTTCTCAGGTCTTCAAAAATCTTATGAGGCATGGTATTGCTATTGGCGATTGCTACTTTCCTGATAGGGAATTTTTCTCTTAATTCGTCCAGTATCATCTTGAAATCATAGGGATTGGTAGGCTTATCCCACTCGGGAGCGCATGTTTCCACATATAACGGGTGGATCCTGACGTCATCTATGTTTGAAAACTCAACCGCAAAGTCGTATGATTCCGGCCCGCCGGTTAATAATATGGCATTGCCTTCCCGAGGTATCAGGACGCCTACAAAATCAAAGACTGCCCAAAATCCGCTTAAGTATCTCACATTCGCGGATTCACATTCGCATGCATGTGTCAGCAATATGTCAATATCTTCGCCCTGCATCCTTTTTTGAACTCTCTTGATTCGATCCAAATACTCTTCTTTTGGAATGTACAATCTGCTTTCACTCACTTTTCTCCACCTCTTTTTTATTTTTTATGTGTAAATTTAATTACACAGGTTTTCCAATGAATATGCTATTTGGATTTCAGGCCTTTAACAGCATAATCAGTTTTTTATTACTTGTATATGTCTGCATACAGTTAATATTTCAGAATTTTTAGTAAATAAAGAGCCTGTGTTCCATCTCTATGCTTAGCTTCATGATATTGTCTATGAAGTACTTTGCGGCACCCAGGCAGGATGCATTGTTATCGAGTGTGGAAAAATATATGGCACATCTTTTGATTAGATTATTGCCAAAAGAATTGCCTACGGCACGTGTTTGCATACATCGCCTGACCTCATCCAAAAAAGGCTGGCCTAATTTGCGTATACTGCCTCCTATTATAACCTTGTCAATATCCAGCAGATATAATACATTACAGATACCATATGAAAGTATATCTGCAACATCATGTATAGTTGCTACAGCGGCTGCATCATTATTGCTGAATGCTATGGCGATCTCATCTATGCTTTCAGCAGGGAGCATGCCCATACTCTGAGCATATTGTGAGTATTTGTTTATTATTGCCGGAATGCTGAGGTAACACTCAAGGCATCCACGATTACCGCATGCACATTCCGGCCCGTGAATGTCAATTGTCATATGACCGAATTCACTTGCCATGCCTGAGCTGCCCTTATAAATACTGCCGTTGAGCATAATTCCGGCTCCCACGCCTTCGGAAATATTGATATAAATTAGATTTTCCGCGGATTTCGCACCACCGAATTCATTTTCGGCATATGTAAAGAATACGGATTCATTACCGATAATAATCGGAATGGAAGTTAATAATTCCGCCAGTTCCTTAACTATATTTTCGTTTTCTCTGAGCCCCAATACACTGGAATTAATAACTTGATTACTGCTGTCAATCAAAGCAGGGATGGAAATACATAGGGCGAGCAATCTACGTTTATTTATCTTTCTGAATGTTTTGTTTATTATCGTATCGTATATTGTCTGGGTAAAATTGTCTGAATTAACTACGGGAATGGTTAAATGTTCTACAACATTGTATTTTAAATCATAGAGAAAATATTTCAGCCCTTTCCGGCCCCAACCAAAGGCTGCTATATATGCACCCTTTGCGTTGATCTCCAGCATAGAGGGTTTTCTTCCGATACTTTTTGAGTCACTTGTGCCCGTGCAAACAACAATACCGCTTTGAATCAATTCATCGATCAGAGAGGACACTGTAGTCGGGCTTAAATCTGTCAATTCCGCAAGCTCCGATCGAGTTATGGATCCGCGTTCGGAAATTAACCTAAACAGGGTTTTAAGATTGCTTTCTTTTATAAGGGCTTGATTGGTCAGATTTTTCTTGATTTTTTTAATTATCGGCATATAATTACCCCAGTGGATTTATTAATAAAATAGTAGCATATACCGGTTATATTTGCAATAAATAATCAATTAATATATTTAAAGTCAGAATTTATATCAATGTATTATTCTGAACAAAGGCCGGATTTGGCATATTGTTACAACTATAACAATAAAGGCGGTGAGAAATTGTATAAAAAAGCTTGACATCATTTTTCTTCAGTGCTATATTCTAATTATTAAATGTAGTGGATTAATTAATTCCCTTAAACATGATTATCATGAATTATGCATTTTGACGGCTTACAGCCCATAGGTATATTATGGAAAGCAGTTGATAATAGAACAAAGCATGCTAAAGAATGTGAGATATCATCAATTCTCACAAGAAACCAATCTTTTTGAAAAACTTGATTCAAGTGATTAGTATACCTGGTCAACAGAATACAATGACGTATATTCTTTCTTCCTCGATTAGACATTTATTTACATTTTTATTATAAGAGGCATGAGAGTTTTTTTGACTCATTAATATAAAATTTAACAGACTTATTTTTAGTTATAATGATTAATCACCAAAATTCGCTGATTGGGGAGTGACTTACATGAAAGCAGAAGCAGTTCAAACAAACAAGACAGGACATTTTTTAGGGGGCATTTCCAGACTTACAAAAAACTATGCAGTTGTCCTGGCAATATTTATACTGGCAGTCATATTTTCTCTGGCTTCACCATATTTTCTCACATACAGCAACCTGAGAAACATAATCCAACAGTCAACAACAATAGCCATTGTGGTTATCGGCCAGGCGATGATTGTTACAACAGCAAATTTTGATCTTTCTTTGGGACAAAATGTTTGTGTAACATCTTGTGTACTTGCATGGCTTATTAAGTTCGGGGGTGTAAACCCGTGGGTAGCCATATTGATAACATTGGTAGTAGGAACTTCTGTCGGTGTATTCAACGGAGTGCTGGTCTCATATGGTAAAATACCTGCATTTATTGTTACACTTGGATCACAGATGATAGCCAGGGGCTTTGCAAAGATAATTACGCAGGCATCACCGATACCCGGAATGCCCGAGGAGATACAGTTCTTTGGCAGAGGCGTCATTGGAAGCAGTGAGTATGGAATACCCATCAGCATAGTAATCATGATTGGGCTTTATGTGTTAATCATGCTGATTATGCATTATACCAAATTTGGACGTTCTTTGTACGCCATTGGCGGCGGTGAGGAAGCTGCCTATTTTGCCGGAATAAATGTAAAAAAATACAAGGCAATTACTTTTACCGTAGCCGGCTTACTATGTGCGGTATCAAGCGTAATCCTGGTAACAAGGCTTGACAGTGCAGCTCTTACAAACGGTTATTTATATGAATTTGACGCAATGATAGCCTGCATCATCGGCGGAATAAGCTTGACCGGCGGCAAAGGCACGGTACTTCAGGGCCTTTTCGGTGCCATATTCCTTACATTGTTCTTCAACGGAATGACGATGCTTAACGTAGATCCCTTTGTACAAGACGTAATCAAAGGCTTTGTTCTCATAGGTGCAGTTGTAATCGACGTTTTCCGCAACAAGCGTTAACAGCATATGTCGGTGTTATAAAATACTTCATGCTAGGAAGGTGTTTAAAATGGGAAACATTATACTTTCTTTGGACGGGATATCAAAAAGCTTTCCTGGTGTAAAAGCCCTCAATGAGGTTAGCTTTGAGATAGAAGAAGGTACGGTGCATGCGCTTGTTGGAGAAAACGGAGCCGGCAAATCCACGCTTATCAAAATACTTGCCGGGATCTATCAGCCGGATGCAGGTACAGTGACCTTTGATGGGGAGAAGGTATCTTTCAGGACCCCATACGAATCTCAATGCAGAGGCATAAGTGTAGTACATCAGGAAATGAAGCTTTCAGAAACCTTATCAGTTGCAGAAAATATATTTTTAGGCAATCTCATGTATAAAGGTATACGTGTGGATTGGAAGGGTATGCGTAAAAAAGCCAAGGAGCTTTTGAATCAATTGGGTACGAACCTGGATGTAAATGAGCCGGTGGCCAATTATTCGATTGCGCAAAAGCAAATGATTGAAATTTGCAAGGCGATAAATCACAAATGCCGGCTTCTCATAATGGACGAACCCAGTGCAACGCTTACTGAGAAAGAACAGAAGACCATGTTTGAAATAGTCCGAAAGCTGCGTGCCAATGGTGTTACCATAATATATATATCCCACAGACTGGAAGAGATTTTCGACCTTGCTGATAACGTAACGGTGTTACGTGACGGCCAGCATATAAACACACTGCCTGTTTCAGAGGTAGACAGGCACACACTGATATCAATGATGGTAGGCCGGGAATTAGTCAATGAATATCCCAAAGAGAAATTTGAATTTGGCGAAACAGTGCTGGAGGTTAAAAATCTGAATCGCAGAGGCGTATTGAAGGATATAAGCTTTTCTGTACGTAAGGGTGAAATCGTAGGTATAGCCGGCTTGGTCGGTTCCGGCAGAACGGAGCTGGCACGTGCACTGCTGGGTATAGATAAAATTGATTCCGGTGAAGTCCTATTGTATGGCAAGCCCATAAAACACAATAATTTCCGGGATGCTATAAAAAATGGCTTTGGACTTGTGCCGGAAAGCAGAAAAACCCAGGGTGTTGTACAACTCCTGAGTGTGAGAAGAAACATTTGTATGGTCAGTATGGATAAGCTTGCCAAGTTATGTTTCATAAGCAATAAGCTTGAAAAGAAGTACAGTAATGAGTATGTTGAAAAGCTGGATATAGCTACGCCGTCAGTAGAAACGGAAGTACAATACCTTTCCGGCGGAAATCAGCAGAAGGTAGTAATTGCCAAATGGCTGATGAAGAACAGTGATATCATCGTTCTGGATGAACCCACCCGCGGAATTGATGTTGGATCTAAAAGCGAGATATATTTACTGATAAATGATCTTATTCGTCAGGGTAAAGTAGTTATTATGATTTCATCCGAGCTTCCGGAGATTTTAGGAATGAGCGACAAGATATTGGTTATGCATGAGGGTGAGTTGAAAGGCGAACTCACCAGGGAGGAAGCTACGCAGGAAAGAATTCTGGAGATGTGTGTGTAACTTTATAACATGATCATATCGTATTACATCAATACGATTAAAATACGATAATGATAATATTAATAAGGAGGATTTTTTATGAAGAAGTCTAAATCAATTTCCCTGTTACTTGTCATGCTTATGCTTGTAGGCATTATTGCCGGCTGCAGCAATAACGGCGGGGAAGTGAAGAGCCCGGATTCAACTCCTGCTCCTGCCCCTGTTGAACAACCTTCCGACGATGATGAACCGGCACCAAGTGCTGACGCGGAAGGGAACCCATGGGAAGGCAAACGCATTGGTGTTGCACATATCACATTGTATGATGAATGGTGCACAGAAGTAAAAAGGCAGTTTGAAAAGCAGGGAGCCGAAGCGGGCTTTGCTGAGGTCAATGTTCAGGATGGTAATCTCAACGCTGAAACTCAGCAGAAACAGATAGAAGACTTTATTACCAAGAAGTATGATGCTATTGTTGTTGACCCGGTCAGCTCAGATGGTATTGTTCCAACATTGGAAGCTGCAACTGCTGCAGGCATACCCATTTTCGTTTTCGACTCCGGTACACCATATGAAGGCAAAATTGCATACATTGCATGGGATCACGCTAAAACAGGTGAACTTGCTGCAAGATGGGTAGCTGATTATGCAAGGGAAAACCTGGGTGGAAAAGTTAAGGCCGGTATATTAGCAATGTTGAATGCTCCTCATACAAGGGTTCGAAGTGAAAGATACCTTGAGGTTCTTCAGGAAGAGCTGGGCGAGGAGAACGTTGAAGTTGTATTTAACCAGGATTTTGGTGAAACACGTGAATCTGCTGCCAATATTGTTAATAACAATATAATGAAGCCGATAGATGTAATCTGGGCAGCTGTAGATAACGGCGCTATGGGAGCTGTTAGCGCTCTTGAGACCAACAATATTGAAGGAACAATAGTAGTTTCTTCCGGATTGAACGGTGCCGAGCCGCTGAACATGATAAATGATCCCAATGGATATTACAAGATGGGCGTTGGTGCTCCCTATTCTGCAAGGGATATAGTTACACTGGTAATCAATGCCTTGAAGGATTACTTCTCAGGTAAGGACGTAGAACCCGAACAGTTCGTAGAATTCTTCCCCATCGATGCAACCAATGTAGGCGATTATGAAGAATTCTTAGAGTAGTATCATCATATAGCAGTGCAAAAGATGAGATACATGCAGAAAGCATCACTTTATAGTGATGCTTTCTGCAAAATATGAGCTATAAACAAATATGCTGGAAGTTTGTATGAGAAGAGGCGAAACAGTGAAAGACAGATATTTGATTTCGGATGCTTATAAACAGGAAATACTCAAACTGGCTTGTGACTTGATACGTATACCCACAATAAACTTTCCACCTGACGGCGATGAAAAAGCCGGACAGGAATTTTTGAAATTATACCTTGAGGATATGGGATTTACTGTAGACGAGTTTTCGCCTGCAGATATTCCGGAATATCCTCATTACCCGGAATTCTTAGAGAGAAATTTTGAGGGGCGCAATAATATTGTAACAGTCTGGAAGGGTACCGGCGGTGGAAGATCGCTGCTGTTAACCGGGCATATGGATGTTGTTCCTATAGAGCCTTTGCCCTGGACGGTTACGCAGCCATTTGAACCGCTTATTAAGGACGGCAGACTGTACGGCAGGGGAAGTGCCGATATGAAGGGCGGCCTCGCATGTGCGGCTGTTACATTAAAAATGCTGAAGGAGAATGGATTCATCCCAAAGGGCGATATAATATTTGAATCCGTGGTGGATGAGGAGTATGCAGGTGTCAATGGCACTATTGCATCACGGCTGAAAGGGTATAATGCAGATTATGCTGTATTGTTTGAAATATCGAATCTAAAGATTAATCCTGCCTGTCTTGGAGGCCTGATACTTAAAATTTCCATTAAGGGTGAAGCAGGAATGCCCTTTACCGGTGTAGAGATTAAAAACCCGGCAATTGGCTTGGCAGAGTTAATCAATCTCATACATGACTATTCGAAAAAACGTGTAGCAGAAATAAAGGTACCTGAGCTTTGGAAAAATGCTCCGCAGGATTTGCAGACAATAATAACAAAAGTGAAAGCAGGCGAGGCATATGAGAGCGGGCAGCTTACTACGCCGATTGATGCCTGGCTGGAGTTGGTTTTACAGTCCTATCCCGGAGAGACAGCGGAAGAACTGGAAGCAGGATTAAAAGAGTACATTAATGCACACTTCTCGGATCCTGGAGCGCTGGTATTTGAGCGCAAATACCATTATTGCCGCCCCGGGTATAGTGATCCCGATCATCCGGGTACAAAACTGCTTGCCGATTGTGCAAAAAGGTATACCGATCGTGCAGAGATATGTGGTGCACTGGTATCATGCGACTTGTTTGCATTGACTGATATAGGCGGAATGAATGCTGCCATATTCGGCCCTGAAGGCGGACGATTACATGCACCCGACGAATGGGTTGATATAGAAAGCCTTAACATCTGTGCCCAGACCATGGCGGATTTTATTGTGGAGTGGTGTGGATAAAATTTAGAATAAGGGGCCTATTTTAGCAATATATAGTGGAGGTGTAGTATGAGAACTACATTTATTAACGGTAGAGTAATAACACCGGAGACTGTATTTCGCGGCGGTGTTGTGGTAGAAGGCAAGCAGATAGTACGCGTGTTTAAGGGCGATGACTATGAAAAAGTCGGCACCCTGATAGACTGCAAGGGCAATTTTATCAGCCCCGGTTTTGTGGATCTCCATGTCCACGGTGCATACAATGCTGAATTCACTAACGGTAACATTGATGACCTTTTCAGGGGAACCAGGTTACACGCGAAGCATGGAACAACAGCTCTTCTGCCTACAACGGCATCAGCTTCGCATGATGAGGTTCTGGCTGCGGTTAAGTGTATTAAGAAAGCAATGGATATGCCCAATGAAGGCGCTCGCATATTAGGAGCTCACCTTGAGGGCAACTATATGAATCCAAAATGTGCGGGTGCTCAGAATCCTGATTACCTCTACGGTGCTGACCCGGCAGAATACATGGAGTTCATAGATACGGGAATAGTACGCCGCGTATCGGCTGCTCCGGAGGTTGAGGGTGTACTGGATATGGCAAGAAGGCTAGCGCCTCAGGGTATTTTGATGTCTATGGCACACTCCGATGCAGATTATTGGATGACTGTGAAAGCGATAGAAGCAGGATTCACTCATATAACGCATATATATAATGCGCAGTCAATGCTGTCCAACTGCTACTTTTATCCACAGGTAGGTATTTGTGAGTCGGTATTATTGCATGATGAAGTTACAGTTGAAGCGATATGTGACGGCAGACATGTTCCTCCGCAATTGCTTAGATTGATGTATAAGATTAAGGGTGCAGAGAAGATGCATGCTACAACGGACGCAATACTTTCAGGTGCTCCTGACGGCAGTTACAGGGCCTTTGGTGCGGATTTGCTGGTTGAGGATGAGGTATGCATGCTGGCATCCCGAGAAGCATTTGCGGGCAGCGTAGCCACTACCGACAGACTGGTTCGTACGCTTTACAAGGATGCTCAGGTTCCCATTGTTGATGCAGTGAAAATGATAACTTTGACACCTGCCCGGGAGATTAACGAGCATCATCATATTGGTCGTCTGGCTGAAGGTTATGATGCCGATATCAATGTATTTGATGATGATATTAACATTCTCTTTACGATGATACTGGGCGAAGTATTTAATAATAATTTATAATAAAGCCCATTGTGAATTACCGTTAATGTCAATAAAATACAGTATCCCAAATGCTCAAAAACTCATGATATTTGAAGCAAGATATGGGTAATGCAAAAGGCTATATAATGAAGTAAGCTATATAGCACCTGATAAGGAACAAGGGGATTAGATAAAATGGGTATTATAGTTAACAGGGAAGAATCGTTGAAATGCATGGAAATGTTAATAGAAAAAAAGGTGTGTATGGCAATATTCTGTACTGCCAGTCACTGGAATACCGAGGCAATACTGCTTGCAGCAGATAGATTCGCCAGGAAATATGAGATCGACAGGATTCCAATAGCAGTAGCAATGACACTAAACTATAGAAATATGCCTCAGGTAAGAAGAGTTACATACTCAGGTGATACAAAAGCAGGTTTCCTAAGCATAATGGAACATATGAGGGTATTGTGCGGTTGCGAAGGAACTCCATATCATCGCGTAACTGTACTTCCGCATCTTGATCATGCGGATCCTGCAAGAGACTTTTGGGCCCTTACGGATGGGCTTTCCTATCTGTCGAGCGTTATGTTTGATATGCAGGCATATTCATTGGAGGATAATATTAATTTCACTAAAGAATATGTCAGAAGATACGGCCATAAAGTGCTTGTAGAAGGGGTAATGGAACAACTGGCAGTGGAGGGAATACACGAAGGCCGCAAGGATGATGATTATGTAAGCAGGGCGGAAAAATATTGCCGCACTACGGGCGTGGATTTCCTTGTGGCAGATTTGGGTACGGAGCAGCAGTCTTCAAGCATCGGGAAGTGTGTTTATCTGGCTGACAGGGCAAGAAGCTTAACTAAAAGCCTTGGAAGATCCATGCTTGTGCTGCACGGAACATCTTGTTTGACTGAAGAACAAATACGCAATATCAGTAACGACGGTGTAGTAAGAGTCAATATGTGGACTCGCATAGCGAGGGAGTCCGGCCAATATGCAGCGGAAAAACTATTGGAGAGAATGCCAAAGATAAAAAGCGGTGATTTCGAAGCTGCTGAATCAAGACAGTATATTTATGATTCCATAGAAAAAGCTGCCGAAATAATGGAAGGGATTCTTGAAGTTCTCGGTTATAAAAATCTGGCCTAACAAGGCCAGGCAGGGGGACGGAACTCAATTAGGGGGACAGTTCTCAATTATTCAGACAGGGGGACAGTTCTGAATAATTTATCAATTATTCAGGAGACGGTGCCGGTATTTTATGAATATCAGAACCGTCTCTTTTTGCTTTTGAAAGTTCAAACCGGGCTGGAGATCCTTCAATT